>JBDSUT010000165.1:0-6992 GCA_039927595.1 Terrimesophilobacter sp. | reverse complement strand
CGTCGGAGGGAATGTGTTCCGTCACGCGCTCGCGCATGCGCTGCACCGATTCGACAAAGTTGTCGCGACTCGCGCTCGACCACACCAGCGGGGCCAGCGCATCAACGAAGCGGTCGCCGAGCTCCAGATCTCCCGCGATCGGTCTCGCCTTGAGCAACGCCTGGAACTCACAGTCTTTCGCCCAACGTCCGTAATACGCGAGATGTGACTCGAGGCTGCGCACGAGCGCCCCGTCTTTGCCCTCTGGTCGCAGGTTGGCGTCCAACTCCCACAGCTCCGGTTCGACTTCCGGACTTTGGATGATACTGCCAAGGTGCATTGCCAACCAGGTGGCAATTTCCACAGCTTTCTCGGTCGCAACACCGTTTCGCGCTTCCGCAACGTAGATCACGTCGACATCACTGAGATAATTGAGTTCCTGAGCACCCGTCTTGCCCATGGCGATAACGGAGAATCCGGTCGCTTCAACATCGTGGTGTGAAAATGGTGCACTTTCGCGTGCCAAGGTCAGTGCGACATCGATTGCGGCCCCAGCGAGATCTGCAAGGCTTGAGGCGATGGCGTCCACTCCAGCGAGCTGGTCTGATTGTTCAAGGTCGAAAGCGGCGATGCGAGCAAGGATTCGCCGGTACCCAACGCGGAGCTCAAGAATCGCGGGGGAAGAATCGTCGCTTGTGGACTGTTGCGCGGCACCGCGCAGTTGAACGGTACCGCGCAGTTCCGCACGCATTTGGTCAAACGAGGGTAGTTCCGTGAGGGGCTCCGCGAGACATTCCAACGCCTCCGGTCGTCGGCGAAAGAAGTCGCCAAGGCCCGAGGAGGCGCCAAGGACCCTAATTAGCCGGGCCGCGGTATCCGGCTCAGTCAACATTGTGGCGAGAGGCTCAGGCGATCGTTCTCTCAACTGACTGAGAAACCGCAGGGCCTGGTCGGGATCTGCACACAACCGAAAGTGTGCGACTATTTCGGGCTCGAACTCTTCGAGATGCACCTTGGCCGTCGACAACTCGGCGAATCCGAGCTTGGCAAGCTCCGTGAGCGTTGCTCTTCCTCCTGCCGCCTGCGACCGAGCCATGGTGCGTTAGAGCATCTCCAGGTTGCTATTGAGTTCAAAAGGCGTCACCTGGGCGCGGTAGGCCGACCACTCACGTTGCTTGTTGAGCAGCACGTAGTTGAAGACCTGTTCGCCGAGAGTCTCCGCGACCAACTCCGAGCTTTCCATGATGGATGTCGCGTGGTCGAGGCTCGCAGGCAGTGGGCTATATCCGAGTGCTTTGCGTTCAGAATCGGAGAGATCCCACACGTTGTCTTCGGCCTCTGGAGGAAGCTCGTATTCCTCCTCGATACCCTTGAGCCCCGCGGCAAGCAGCAGCGAGTATGCGAGGTAAGGGTTTGCCGCTGAGTCGATCGCACGATACTCCACGCGCGAGCTCTGGCCTTTGCTCGGCTTGTACAGCGGAACCCGGATGAGCGCAGACCTGTTGTTGTGCCCCCAACATACGAAGCTTGGGGCCTCTCCCCCACCCCACAGTCGCTTGTAGGAATTCACGAACTGGTTGGTTACGGCAGTTATCTCTGGGGCATGCTTCAGAAGTCCAGCGATGAAGTGCCGGCCGACCTTCGACAGTTGGTACTGTGCGCCGGCCTCGTAGAACGCGTTCGTGTCCCCCTCGAAGAGTGACATGTGCGTGTGCATGCCTGACCCCGGATGCTCGGAGAACGGCTTAGGCATGAATGTTGCGTAAACCCCCTCCTCGATTGCCACCTCTTTGATGACGGTGCGGAACGTCATGACGTTGTCGGCAGTGGTGAGGCCGTCGGCGTAGCGCAGATCGATCTCGTTTTGCCCTGGCCCGCCCTCGTGGTGGCTGTACTCCACGGAGATTCCGAGGTCTTCCAGCATCCGCACGGACCGGCGACGAAAGTCGTGTGCTGTACCGCCTGGCACGTTGTCGAAGTACCCAGCGGAGTCAACCGGAACCGGCCTGCCCTTTTTGTCCAGCTTGGAGCTCTTCAGCAAATAGAACTCGATCTCTGGGTGCGTGTAAAACGTGAAACCGCGGTCCGCCGCCTTAGCCAGCGCACGCTTCAACACATTGCGAGGATCAGCGACGGCCGGCTCGCCGTCGGGAGTCTTAATGTCGCAAAACATCCGCACCGTCGGGTCAATTTCGCCGCGCCACGGGAGGATCTGAAATGAGGCGGGGTCCGGATGCAGCAAAACGTCGGCCTCGTACCGACGCGTGAGACCCTCGATGGCTGAGCCATCAATGCCGACGCCTTCCGCGAACGCTCCTTCGACTTCGGCTGGAGCGATGGCGACTGATTTGAGGGTACCGATGACATCGGTGAACCAGAGCCTCACAAACTTGACTCCGCGCTCCTCGATGGTGCGCAGTACGAAGTCACGTTGTTTATCCATGAGTTCCTCTTCTGTCACAGTGCCACATCGTTGTTTCTGGCCCGACTATCAGGCTAGTGGCTAGACTCGCTCCATGAATGATCCTGCAGCGGCAGCGGCCCAAGCAAATCTCAAAAAGGTGCGAACGCGACACTTTCAGTCGGCTAAAGAGAACGGGATAAAGATCACCGGCCTCACCAGCTACGACCAATTGAGCGCCGAGATCTTCGACAAAGCGGGTATCGACTTTCTGCTCGTTGGTGACTCTGCCGGCAACAACGTGCTGGGGTACGACACGACACTTCCCGTCACCGTCGATGAACTCATCCCGCTGACCCGCGCTGTCGCTGGTGCAGTGACGCGCGCATTCGTTGTCGCGGATATGCCGTTCGGCTCATACGAAAGTAGCCCTGAGGAGGCGCTCCATACCGCGTTCCGTTTCATGAAAGAGACGCACGCCCACGCGGTGAAGCTCGAAGGTGGGGTGCGCAGTTCGGAGCAGATTCGGCGCATTGTGAACGCCGGAATTCCAGTCATGGCGCACATTGGTTTCACGCCGCAGAGTGAACACGGGCTTGGGGGACATATAATTCAGGGACGCGGCGAAGGGCTCGAACAGCTTCTCGCCGACGCGCACGCCGTCGAAGATGCCGGTGCGTTCTCCGTGGTGCTGGAGATGGTTCCGGCATCGGCCGCCGCACAGGTGACCAAAGAGTTGCGCATTCCGACGATTGGTGTGGGTGCCGGTCCGGATGTCGACGGCCAGTTGATGGTCTGGACAGACTGGGCAGGTTTCACAACCGGTCGGATCCCGAAGTTCGTGAAACAGTATGCGAACCTCGCTGGGGTCCTCACGGATGCCGTCAGTGCTTATCGAACAGACGTTGCAGATGGGGCTTATCCGGCCCCTGAGCACAACTACGAGTAACGCAGCAACCTTTCGCGCTATCCTCGCCCGGTTCCCGCAGTGCGCTCCACCGTCTCGAACGAAAGAGCAACGTGCACCAGTTCACTTCAGCCATTGTCAGCGATGTCTTTGACGAAACCGCGGCCAGGAGCCCCGGGGAGCTCGAGTTCCATCAAGCCGTCCACGAAGTACTCGAGTCTCTTGGACCCGTCCTTGATCAGCACCCCGAATTCATCGAGGCGGGCATCCTGCAACGCCTACTCGAACCAGAACGTCAAATAATGTTCCGAGTGCCGTGGGTCGACGACAACGGGAGGGTCATGGTGAATCGCGGCTACCGCGTGCAGTTCAACTCGGCACTCGGTCCGTTCAAGGGCGGCATCCGCTTTCACCCCTCTGTGAACCTCAGCATCATGAAATTTCTCGGATTTGAACAGGTATTCAAGAACGCTCTCACCGGCCAAGGCATCGGTGGCGCCAAGGGTGGTAGCGACTTCGATCCGCATGGGCGTTCCGATGGCGAAGTGATGCGTTTCTGCCAGAGTTTTATGACCGAACTGACGAGGCACATTGGTCAGTACACGGACGTTCCCGCAGGCGATATCGGTGTTGGTGCGAGGGAGGTCGGTTATCTCTTCGGCCAGTACCGTCGCATGACGAATATGAATAACCGGGGAGCCTTGACTGGCAAGGGCCCCGATTGGGGCGGCGTACATGTGCGAACCGAGGCCACCGGTTATGGCGCCGTCTATTTTTTGCAAGAAATGCTCGACGTACGCGGAGAAACCCTAGAGGGCAAGACAGCGATCGTCTCTGGCGCTGGCAATGTGGCAATTTACGCGATCGAGAAGCTGCAGCAGCTCGGCGCGAAACCAATCACAGCATCCGATTCGTCCGGCTACATCGTTGACGAGGAGGGCATTGACCTTGAACTACTCAAGGAACTGAAAGAGGCCGGAAGCGAGCGGATCTCCGTCTACGCCGACCGCCGCAACTCGGCACGGTTCGTGAACTCAGGCCGGGTTTGGGATGTTTCCGGCGAGCTAGTTGTACCGTCCGCCACCCAGAATGAACTTGACGCGGATGATGCTACCGCGCTCATTCGGGGCGGAGCACTCGCCGTCTCAGAGGGCGCGAACATGCCCTGCACGCGGGAGGCAATTCAAGCGTTCCAGCACGCCGGCGTAATGTTTGCACCAGGAAAAGCTGCAAACGCTGGTGGCGTTGCGGTCTCGGCTCTTGAAATGGTTCAGAACGCGACTCGGGAGCAATGGGGTTTCGAGGAGAGCGAGAGCCGACTTCGTGGAATCATGTCAAACATCCACTCGGCGGCCTATTCGGCTGCCGAGCACTACGGCCATCCTGGCAACTATGTTGTAGGGGCGAACGCGGCGGGTTTCGTTCGCGTAGCAGACGCCATGCTCGCGCAAGGAATCGTCTGACCCGGCCTGCGATGCGGCCTGTGGCCAGACTTGTGACGTAGACGGTGACGCAGGCGGCGGAACTGCCTAGCAGTTCTCCGCCGCGTCTTCTGCAGCCCAAGCTCTGGCTCGCTCGGCAATGATCTCGTTCGCACGGGAAGCATCCTCTCGCGATTCAAAGGGGCCAACCCGATCCCCGGCCAGGGATTGCGGCCCTTCTTCGACTTCCTGAGTCTTCGTGTTGAACCACCACTCGGTCATAGGTTTCTCCTTCGCAGCCTAAAATTGATCCTATGCCTAGGGATTCGCACGGACACCTCACTGCCGGTCGACTCTCACCGCATCGTCAGGTACCACCCACCATTGTGCGACCCGAGTATGTTGGCAAGGCAGAACCCACACTCTCGGGTATCGACGTGTATGACGAGGAAGCGATCGACCGCATCCGCGCGGCCGGGCGTATTGCCGCTGCCGCAATCGATGCTGTCCGTGATGCCATCAGGCCGGGCGTCACCACAGACGAGCTCGATCGCGTGGGCCACGAGTTCATCCTCGCCCACGACGCTTACCCGTCAACGCTCGGCTATCGCGGCTTTCCGAAGTCGCTGTGCAGCTCGATCAACGAAGTCGTTTGTCACGGCATCCCCGACGACACCGTGCTGCAGAGCGGTGACATCGTCAACATCGATATCACCGCGTTCAAGAACGGCATGCACGGCGACACTAATCGCACTTTTGCCGTCGGCGACGTGGCCCCGGATGTCGCCGCTCTCGTCGAACGCACAGAAGAAGCTCTACTTCGCGGCATCAAAGCTGCCGCCGTGGGCCGTCAAGTGAACGTTATTGGGCGGGCGATCGAGTCCTACGCAAAAAGGTTCGGTTACGGGGTAGTGCGCGATTTCACCGGGCATGGAGTTGGCGAATCGTTCCACTCCGGGCTCATCATTCCGCACTACGACACCCCCAACTTCACAGACGTCATCGAGCCGGGAATGGTATTCACGATTGAGCCCATGCTCACACTCGGCACGACAGAGTGGGATTTGTGGGAGGACGACTGGACCGTCACGACAAAAGACAAAAGCATGACAGCTCAGTTCGAACACACGATCGTGGTGAGAGAATCTGGCACCGAGATCCTGACGCTGAGCGGAAAGGAAATCGCATGACAACGAAAGCTATCGGAATCGACATCGGCGGCACCGGAATCAAAGGTGCCGTTGTCAATGTTTCCACGGGTGAGTTGCTCACCGATCGCAAAAAACTCGCAACCCCTGATGGTGGCGCGCCAGAAGACATTCTGAGCACAGTTCTCGAACTTTTCGACGAGCTCGGCGATATCAGCCCAGAGATGCCGGTCGGCGTCTGCTTTCCCGCTGTCATCATTCGCGGTAAAACTATGTCGGCGGCAAACGTCTCCGCACAGTGGATTGGCCTTGAGGCAGAAAAGCTGTTCGAGAAGAAGCTCGGCAGGGACATCCATTTCATCAATGATGCGGATGCCGCTGGCGTCGCGGAGGCACGATACGGCGCCGCTAAGGGCACTTCCGGTCTCACGATCCTCACCACATTGGGCACGGGAATCGGCTCGGCGATGCTCTTCAACGGGGAGCTCATCCCCAACTCCGAGCTGGGTCATCTCGAACTCGACGGGCACGACGCCGAGACCCGTGCGTCCACCTCCGCAAAAAAGGATGAAGACCTCAGCTGGGAGGACTGGGCTGACCGGCTCCAGCACTACTACGAGTACCTCGAGGCGCTTTTCTCCCCCGACTTGTTTATTGTCGGCGGTGGTATCTCGAAGAATGCCGACGAGTTCCTGCCGCTACTCACACTTCGCACGCCAATCAAGCCAGCAGTGCTGCGCAATAATGCTGGGATTGTTGGGGCCGCGGCCCTCGCCGTGCAGTGAGTGAATGGGCCGGCTGATACGCCGGGTTCTGTCCCAGTGCTTTCGCACCTTGGACGGCCATCTATCTACGAGCTACGTTGCCGCAGCCCTCTAGCGATCTACCCAGGAACTCGGCGGGCAGCCTTAGCGTTCCCTGTTGATCTTGCTCCGGACGAGGTTTACCTAGCCGACCCGATCACTCGCGCCGCTGGTGGTCTCTTACACCACCGTTTCACCCTTACCTCTGGCTCGTCAATAAATCAACGCGCCAGTGGCGGTCTACTTTCTGTTGCACTTTCTCGCGGATTGCTCCGGGTGGGTGTTACCCACCGCCCTGCCCTGTGGAGCCCGGACGTTCCTCGGCATGCATTG
>JBDSUT010000164.1:0-2136 GCA_039927595.1 Terrimesophilobacter sp. | reverse complement strand
GTCCCCTGGCCTCAGAGACAGCGAACTCGAAGAAGCAGCGGTGACGCTCGGATTCCCCATACTGATCAAACCCTCGGCCGGCGGCGGGGGCAAGGGAATGGAGCCGGTTTTTGAACGCTCTCAGCTTGCTGGCGGCCTTGCGACGGCGCGCAGAGTGGCCACGTCGGCCTTCGGTGACGACACACTGCTTTTGGAGAGGCTGGTCACGGCGCCCCGACACATCGAGGTGCAGCTTCTCGCGGACACCCACGGCCACGTCATCCACTTGGCAGAGCGTGAATGCTCGTTGCAGCGCCGTCACCAGAAGGTCATCGAAGAGGCGCCCTCGTCGCTGCTCAGTGAAGAAACGCGTGCGCGCATCGGTGAAGCGGCCTGCACGGTGGCGCGCAGCGTCGGTTACGTGGGAGCAGGCACCGTTGAGTTCCTGGTCTCGGATGATGCGCCAAACGATTTCTTCTTCATGGAAATGAATACGAGACTTCAGGTGGAGCATCCCGTCACCGAAATGGTGACCTGGTTAGACCTCGTAGCGTGGCAACTCCGCATTGCTGCGGGGGAGCACCTCACGGTGAGGCAAGAGGACGTTGTGCTTCAGGGGCACGCGGTCGAAGCGCGCGTGTACGCCGAAGACCCAGAGAGCGGATTTTTGCCCAGCACCGGAAAAGTCTTGGCCCTTCACGAGACTGCTGGCGATGGCATTCGTGTCGACAGTGCTCTGAGAGTGGGGCTCAACGTCTCGTCACACTACGACCCGATGCTCGCGAAAGTGATTGCGTGGGGTGAGAATCGCGCCGAAGCTCTGGCACGGTTGAATCAGGCGTTGGCCGAGACCGTCATTCTCGGTGTACGCACCAACCTTGAGTACTTGCGCGCGCTCATCACTGATCCAGACGTTCAAGCTGGGCGACTCGAGACAACCCTCATTGAGCGCAAGCTTCCCGAGTTGGGATTTCGTCATCCGGATGCCGAGCTCGTGAGTGTCGCTGCTCGTGTGCTCGCTCACGAGCAGGATCGCGGCAATTCGGCCTCGGCACTCGGTGCGTGGGCGGCGGCGCAGGGTTGGCGCACTGGCGGTGTGCGAGAGCCGAAGCGTTTCCGCTTCGCAACGGGAGCGAAGGATCGCTACGACGTTGTGGTCAATGCTGACGTCGTGACAGTTTTCGATCACGAGCGCAGTGTGCGTCTAGTCGCGGTGGCGACAAACTCCGTGCAGGCCGAGGTGGACGGCGTGACCTCCCACTGGAACGTCGCGAGAAGCGGTGACACCTTCTGGATTGGCCAGGGCGGGTTCAGCTGGCCACTCGTCATTGTTGACTCCGAGACCGCGCTCAAGGAATCTCTCGCGGCGATCGAGCGGGAGAATCATCCGTCAAGCCCAGAAGTGCGCTCACCCATGCCGGGAACGGTTGTTACTGTTCCCGTCACCAGCGGTGACAGGGTGCAGGTGGGCGACACGATCGTGACCGTCGAGGCAATGAAGATGGAACACAAACTGACTGCCCCGGTTGCCGGCACTGTCACCCTGACCGCGCGCCCAGGAGACCTCGTGAAGCTCGAGGAACTTCTCGCCACTATTGAGCCAGATGACCCAGAAGGTCCACCCACTCCAGAGGAGCACGCATCATGAATCCCGAGATCACCGAAGACGAAAGTGACCTCTATGCGATGGTCAAAGACTTCGCTGACAACGTCGTAGCCCCCCGTTCCTACGAAGCTGACACGAAGCATGAGCTCCCGATGGATATCGTGGCGCAGATGGGCGACCTTGGCCTGTTCGGGCTTCCGTTCCCTGAGGAGGTGGGCGGTCAAGGTGGCGACTACTTCGCACTGTGTCTTGCCATTGAAGCGATCGCACGGGTTGATCAGTCCATTGCCATTACCCTTGAGGCAGCCATCGGGCTCGGCGCGATGCCGATCTACCGTTATGGCAGTAACGAGCAGAAAGAAACGTGGCTTCCCGACCTGATTGCAGGCAAAGCGCTTGCTGGCTTCGGTCTGACCGAAGCAGAGGCGGGTTCGGATGCTGCAGCGACCCGCACCACAGCCGTGCTGGATGGCGACGAGTGGGTGATCAACGGCTCAAAACAGTTCATCACGAACTCGGGTACTTCGATCTCAAAGTTCATTTCTGTTGCT
>JBDSUT010000163.1:0-5362 GCA_039927595.1 Terrimesophilobacter sp. | reverse complement strand
AGGAACTCCTCCTCCCACGCGAGCAACCGCAGATGCTCGTCGCGGGACTGCTCCGGCGGGCAGAACGAGAACATCTCAACTTTGTCGAACCAGTGGACGCGGATGATGCCGCGGGTGTCCTTGCCGTAGGAGCCCGCCTCCTTGCGGTAGCAGGTCGACCAGCCGGCGTAGCGGATGGGGCCGTCCGCGAGGTCGAGGATCTCGTCGGCGTGGTACCCGGCGAGCGCCACCTCGCTCGTGCCCGTGAGGTAGAGGTCGTCGGCGGGGAGATAGTAGATCTCGTCTGCATGCTCACCCAAGAAGCCTGTGCCCTTCATGATTTCTGGGCGCACGAGCGTCGGGGTGATGAGTGGCGTAAACCCGTCGCCGACGGCCTGGTCCAGCGCCATCATCATGAGCGCGATTTCTAATCTCGCCCCAATGCCGGTGAGAAAGTAGAAGCGGCTGCCCGAGACTTTTGCGCCCCGCGTCACGTCGATGGCTTTCAGCCCCTCGCCGATCTCGACGTGATCACGCGGCTCGAAGTCAAAATGCGCCTTCTCGCCTACCTCGCGCACGGTAACGAAGTTCTCTTCGCCCCCAGCGGGCACTCCCTCAATGATGGGGTTGGCAATCGCACCGACGATGCGCTCGAACTCTTTCTCCGCCTCAGTGACCGCCAGGTTGGCGGCCTTCACTCGGCCAGCAAGTTCCTGCGCCTGCTCAACGAGCGCCCGCTTCTCATCCTTGGTCGCGCTTGCCACAGTCTTGCCGAAAACGTTCTGCTCTGCGCGCAAGGACTCGAACTCGCTGATGGCGGTGCGCCGCACCTGATCAGAAGCGAGAGCGGCATCCACCAGCTCAACGGAGTCGCCCCGGGAGCGCTGGGATTGCCGAATGGCTTCGGGGTTTTCGCGTAATAACTGTGGGTCGATCATCTCCCCAGTCTATTGAAGGCTTTCGTGTCGTACGGTTGAACCGTGAAGACCGGGAGCGAGGCGAAGCAGAAGCACGCTGCGGTCGTGTACAACCCCATCAAAGTTGATCTGAAAAAGCTTCGCCACTCCGTGCACAAGGCAGAGTCTGAGCACGGATGGGGCCGCACTCGTTGGCTTTCCACGAGCGAAGAAGATGCGGGCCAAGAGGTCACCCGAGACGCAATCAACGGTGGCGCGACTGTGATTCTTGCTGCGGGCGGAGATGGCACTGTTCGAGCGGTGGCGGAGGCCCTTCGTGACAGCACCGTTCCGATCGCGCTGCTGCCGTCGGGAACAGGTAACCTTCTCGCACGAAACCTCAACCTGAACCTGTCGAACGTGGATGCCTCGGTTGACGCAGCTTTCAGCGGTCAAGACCATCCGATCGACCTGGGAATCGCCACCATCACGAGGCCCGATGGCTCCTCAGAGCAGCACGTGTTCCTGGTTATGGCCGGGATCGGGCTCGATGCGAAAATGATCGCAAAAACCAACCCGCAACTCAAGAAGGCTGTCGGTTGGCTCGCCTACGTCGACGCCGGAATGCGGGCGCTGCCCGAGCTGAAACCGGTGCGGCTACGCTACCGGCTCAACGACCGGGCCGAGAAGCCTCTCACCGCACACACTCTCATTGTGGGCAATTGTGGTTCGCTGCCCGGCGGAATACTGCTTCTCCCTGACGCGCAGCCAGATGACGGCATCCTCGACATCGCCGCGCTCAAGCCTCGCGGGCGCTTTGGCTGGCTGCGGGTGTGGAACAAGATCGCGTGGGAGAACGGTGTTCTGCGCAAGAGCGCTGCGGGCCGCAAGATCATTGACCTCACCGCCGATGTGCGCGACGTGGTCTACTTTCGTGGTGAACGGCTGCGGGCCAGCCTTGAGGGCCCGCAGGAGTTTCAACTGGATGGCGACGAGTTCGGCAAAGTAACCAAAATCGACTGCACGACAGACGCTGGCGCGCTCATTGTGAAGGTGCCCGCCTAACGCGGCGGTCAGTGCGCTTCGGGGTCGCCAGCGATGAGCCCGCGCAACCATTCGCGCGCATCAGCGAAAACCTCGTTGTTGTACCGGCCGCTTACTTCCGTGCGCACTTTGTCTGCCCGCGGATAAGATCCCAGAAAAATCACGTTGGGGCTGAAGCGTTTAAGCCCGAGAAGGGCATCCGCCACCCGCTCGTCAAAGATGTGCCCATCCAGGTCGATGACGAAACGGTAGCGACCGAGCGTGTCCCCGATCGGCCTCGACTGGATGAGGCTCAAGTTGACGCCTCGCGTCGCAAATTGTTCGAGCATGTCGAGCAGTGCGCTGGGAGCATCGGTCGGCAACTCGACAATGATGCTCGTCTTGTCGGCTCCCGTGGAAGCCGGAATCGACTCCGCACGACTGACCAGCACAAAGCGTGTCACCGCATTGGGGTTGTCTCCAATGTCGGTAGCGAGAACCGCAAGGTTGTGATGCTCGGTGATGCCGGGCGGGGCGATCGCCGCATTCGCACCCTCCGCGGTGCCATCGAGAAGGCTCGCGGCCGCCGAAACATTGGAGGTGGCGGGCAAATGACCGTGGTGCGGGAGAGTGTGCTCAAGCCAACGATGGCACTGGGCATACGCCACCGGATGCGCGTTAATGACTGTCACGTCAGCGAGTACCGTGCCGGGCCTGGCAACGAGCACGAAGTTCACCGGCACCAAGTATTCGCCGATGATGCGGAGGCCGTGACCATTGGCGAGCGCATCCTGTGCCGCGCTCACGCCGCCATCCACCGAGTTCTCGATCGCGATCATTGCGGCGACGCTTCGGCCACTCATAACATCACCAAGCGCCTCGCCCACGTTATTGACGGCGCGCCACTCCTTGCCTGCGGCATCGGCAACCTGCGTGAGCGCTGCCCAGGTGAACGTGCCGGCCGGCCCGAGGTAACTGTACGTCACGGCGCGTAGCTCGGAGCGGGAGGAAGCCCGAAGAACTCCTCCATGGTTTGGATGCCCGTGTTGTGCATCTCTGTGGACAACTCGATGCCCACGTAGCGGATGTGCCACGGCTCGTAAACGTAACCGGTGACATCCGTTTTGCCTTGCGGGTACCGGATGATGAAGCCAAAACGCCATGCGTTTTGGCCCAGCCACGTGCCCTGAGGAGTGTCAGCGAAGCAGGCTTGAATGTCGCACTTGCTGGGGTAGCTGGCCACATCTGCCGTCCACCCGGTTTGGTGCTCACTGTGACCAGGGCGCGCAGTGAGGGTGTCTGCGGTGGCCTGGCCGTTCGTCGCCAAGGAGCGATTGTAGATGCGCGTCTGAGTGTCAAAGGAACGGTAGGAATTTTGCACCTGCATGGTGCCGCCACCCTCTGACTCTGCCGCCGCGAAGAGTTCAACAATCGCCGCGGCAGCTGCGGGCCTCATCATGGGTGCCGAGATGTAGCGCACCTGTGCCTGAACCATGTCCGGCGGAACATAGTTGATCGGGTTAAGGGGCCGCAGTTTGTCGTTGACTACCCACGGGCTCAGCGGATCGTCAATGGAGTACATGCTCTTGTCGAAGAACTGTTTCTCCTTCGGCACCGGTGCAGGAAGCGGGGCTGCCTCGGTGACCGTGGGTACCGGCTCGACGAGTGGTGCCCGCTCAGGCGCGCACGCGGCAAGACCAAAAACAACCGATGCGGCGAGCGCACCGGCGACGATTCTGCGGCGGACAAGAGCGGACATGGTGTTGATTCTAACGTGGCGAGCCAAAGCGAACCCTCACAGAGTCACACCGTGATCTCAGAGTCACCCCGTGATCTCCGTGACCAAAATGCTTGCGGCGCTCAACCGTCCCCGGATGACCTTGATTGCTTCCGCGCTCTCATCCACCAGAACAAAGCGGCGGCCCAGCGCCCCTGCGACCGCACCCGTCGTTCCACTCCCCGCAAAGAAGTCGAGCACCCAGTCGCCCTCACGGCTGGAGGCCTGAATAATGCGGCGCAAAATCCCCTCAGGTTTCTGCGTCGGATACCCGGTCTTCTCTTTGCCGGTGGGCGAGACGATGGTGTGCCACCAAACATCCGTCGGCAACTTGCCGCGCGCAGCCTTCTCAGGAGTGACGAGACCCGGTGCCATGTATGGCTCCCGGTCGACCGTCTCAGAATCGAAGTAGTAGCCCTTCGGGTTCTTCACATAGACGAGAATCGTGTCGTGTTTCGTGGGCCAGCGCGACTTGGATTTTGCGCCGTAATCGTAGGCCCAAATGATCTCGTTGAGAAAACACTCACGGCCAAACAGCGCGTCGAGCAGCACCTTGGCGTAGTGCGCCTCGCGGTAGTCGAGGTGCAGATAAAGGGTGCCGTCGTCGGCGAGAAGTCGCCAGGCCTCTGCGAGCCGTGGCTCGAGAAATGACCAGTAGTCGTCGAATTCGTCGTCGTACGCCAACAAGTCACCGCGAATGCGCTCGTACCGCTGACCCTTGAACCCGATCACCGAGCCGGTTTCACTGCGCACACTCCTGGTCGACTGCCGCTGTTGCGGGCGCCCCGTGTTGAACGGTGGGTCGAGGTACACGACCGTGAACGCCGCATCCGGCAATTCCGCGATCGCGTCTAAGTTGTTGCCCTGAACAAGCAGGTTCTTGCCATCAGCGGTCCACTTCGCGCGCTCGACATCCTGTGCGCTCACCAGCACATCACGGAACCCTGTGCAGCCACTCCGACGTGGAGAACTTCTCCTCGACCAGCTTCTCGGCACGGGCGAGTTCGTCTTCGGTGATGTCGCCATCCACCAGACCGTAGAGACCCTTGAAAGTAGCCTTCATTTTGGTGATGATCTAGGAGCGACTGAGCCCGGTTTGACTCCGCAGCGGGTCAACGCGCTTCGCGGCACTCTTGGTGCCCTTATCGCTCATCTTCTCTCGCCCAATGCGCAGCACCTCGACCATGCGCTCGCCATCCATGTCGTAACTCATGGTTGCGTGATGCAGCACCGCCCCCGTGCCGAGTCGCTTCTGGGCTGCACCACCGATCTTGCCCTTCGCGCTCGTGATGTCATTGAGCGGTTGGTAGAACGCCTCAATTCCGAGACCCTTGAGCGCGGTAATCACCCACTCATCGAGAAAAGCGTACGAGTCGGCGAACGACATCCCCTGCACTAGGTCGGCGGGGGCGTAAATCGAATAGGTAATGACGGACCCGGCCTCCATGAACATCGCACCACCACCACTGATTCGACGAACCACCTGCATGCCATACTTTTCAGCGTTCTCAAGGTCGACCTCGTTCTTCACCGACTGAAAGCTGCCGATCACAACGCCAGGCTCATCCCACTCCCATATGCGCAGAGTTGGCTTGCGGCGACCAGCACCAACCTCCTCGGAGAGCACCTGGTCGAGCGCCATCTGCATCACCGGCGGGTAGGCGGCGCCGTGGATGAGTTGCCACTC
>JBDSUT010000162.1:0-7027 GCA_039927595.1 Terrimesophilobacter sp. | reverse complement strand
CTCGTCGCTCGGCCCGCCGATTGTTGACAGGTAGTCGACAGCGGCGGCAACCCCGGCCAGCATTTCGTAGGGCAGCGTGCCGAACTCGAAGCGCTCTGGCACCTCATTGGTGGAGGGCAGCAGCTTGTCGGGATGCAGCGACTCCAGCAGCGCGGGCGCCGCGATGAGCGCGCCGAGATGCGGGCCCAAGAACTTGTAGGGCGAGCACGAATAGAAGTCGGCTCCGAGCGCGACCATGTCCACGTAGGCGTGCGCGGTGAAGTGCACCCCATCGACGTAGACGAGCGCGCCGACGGCGTGTGCGGCGGCAGCAAGAGCGGCCACGTCAGGCATGGTGCCAATGAGGTTTGAGGCGGCCGTCACCGCGACCAGTTTCGTGTGTTCCGTGAGCACAGTGGCGATGTCGTCGAGTTCGGATGTCTCGGGGTCGAAGTCCAGCCAGCGCAGAGTCGCACCGGCACGCTCGGCGGCCTGGACCCACGGGCGAACGTTGGAGTCGTGGTCCAAACGCGTCACGACGACCTCGTCTCCGGCCTTCCAGTCGCGGGAGATCCAGCGCGAAAAGTCGTAGCACAGCTGGGTGGCACTGCGGCCGAAGACAACACCGCCCGCGTCACCGCCGACGAGGTCAGCTATAGCAGCTCTGGCATCCGTCACCGTCTCGTCAGCGCGAGCCTCACCGGTTGTCACCGTTCCACGGTTGGAGAGCGGTCCACTCATGGCCTCTGAGATGGCGTTGATCACGGCGCGAGGAGTTTGGGTTCCGCCGGGGCCGTCGAAGTGGGCCGAGCCGGCAGTGAGGGCGGGAAAGTCTGCGCGAACAGAATCAATGTCATAAGTCATGGCTCGAATCTATCCCGTTGTTTCACGATGCGTAGACGAGGTACGCGGCGAGGTACCCGGCGAGGCACGCCCCGAAGCCCACCACGAGGTTTGATCCCACGTTCAGAATGGCGGCACCCCATCGCTCATGGGTGATGAGTTGAATCGTTTCCACGCTGAACGTGCTGAATGTGGTGAGACCCCCACACACTCCGGTGAGGATGATGAGGCGCACTTCTTCTGAGACGCCGGAAGTCTGAGCAAGCACGAGAACCACTCCGCCCAGGGCGGAGCCAACGGCGTTCACGAGGAGCACAGCCCAAGGAAAGCTCTCCGC
The DNA here is from genome assembly GCA_039927595.1 of Terrimesophilobacter sp. Classification (GTDB taxonomy): domain Bacteria; phylum Actinomycetota; class Actinomycetes; order Actinomycetales; family Microbacteriaceae; genus Terrimesophilobacter. The sequence continues at coordinate 5,868 of JBDSUT010000162.1, read as the reverse complement.
CTGAGAGGTGCGTGCGAGCGTGTAGGAGACCAGATAGCGCAGCACAGTAGCCACACCGCCTGCGGCGAGAGTGATGGCAACTACGGCGGGGCTCATTCGTCGACCCAGTCAATGGGGGTGGAGACGCGTCCAACGCGAAGTCCAATTGCGGCCGCTGTGAGGCCAAACCCGAGGGAGAGCACGAGGTACAGGGCAGCCATCCACCACAGTCCGGAGGTTGTTTGCGCCACAACGGAAACCATCACCGCAGAGAAGGTGGTGAAAGAACCGAGGAGCCCGGCCCCGAGCCCAGCCCTCAACCATTCGGGTGCGCGCGACCACAGCCGAGCCACGATGAGCCCAAGAAGGAACGCACCAACGACGTTGAGCAGTAGGGTGCCGAGCGGAAATTCGCCATCGCCGTGCGGCAGCACTGTGTCAACAAGTAGCCGCAGTCCCGTGCCTCCCGCCCCGCCGATGAGGGCGGCCAGAAGCGCGAGGGGAGCGGGTGCGGAGTGTCGCTTCACGTCCCCAGTGTTTCACTTGCCGGGTGGCTTCGGAACATTCTTGCGAACCACCGCTTTGCGCACGGGTTCACCGCGTCGCTCCTGCCCCGGCAGTGGCCGGCCGGGCTTAGCGTACAAGGCCTGCGAGGAGTCGAGAAGCCAGGGCACGAGGGCGACGGCGACACCGTGGCACAGCATGAGTTTGTGGCGGATACGGCGGGCCTTGTGGTTGTGCAGCAGGTTCTCCCACCAGTGCCCCACAATGAACTGCGGCATGTACACGGTGGTGACTTCAGCACCGTGCGACTCCCGGCGCTTCTTAATGTATTTGATCAGCGGAAAGCTAATGTCGCGGTAAGGCGACTGGATGACGCGCAGGGGCACGTGAATCTTGCGTTCTTCCCACTCCCGGCGCAGTGCGGCCGTTTGGTCGTCATCGATGGAGCAGTGCACCGCTTCGAGGCTTTCGTGGCGTGCGGCGATGGCGTAATCCAGTGCCTTCAGCGTTGGCTTTTGCAGTTTGCCCACCAGCACGATGGCGTGGTCCCCGTTGGCGCCAAACACTGTGGAGTCATCCGCGGCGAGATCGCGTTCCACCGTTTGGTAGTAGCGGTTGACGCCCAGCATCAGGAAGTAGAGAACGGGGCCGATCGCGAACACCAGCCACGCGCCGTGAGTGAACTTGGTGACGGTCACCACGATGAGGACCGTACCGGTGAGCGCCGCACCAAAGGTGTTGATGGAAAGGCTTCGAATTATTTGCCGACGCCTCTTTCCTGACGGGATGCCGCGGTCGCCACCGCGGAGCTCACGCAACCAGTGTTTGACCATGCCCGATTGGCCGAGAGTGAAAGAGACGAACACCCCAATGATGTACAGCTGGATGAGTGCCGTGAGGTTGGCCTGGTAGACGATCAGCAACACGACGGCGCCGAGCCCGAGGATCAGCACCCCGTTGGAGTAGACCAAGCGATCTCCGCGGGTGGAGAGCGACTTGGGGGCGTACCCGTCGCGGGCGAGAATGGAGCCCAGCAGGGGGAAACCATTAAACGCGGTGTTGGCGGCCAGCAGCAGAACTGCCGCGGTGACGCCCTGAATAACGAAGAACATGATCTGCATGTCGCCGCCGAAGACTGCCGCTGCGAGTTGCGCCATAACGCTGCGTTGAGGTTCGGTCGTGCAGTTCGCGAACCCCTCAAGATTGCAGGGGTTTTCGGCGTAATGCACGCCCGACACCAGTGCGAGCATGGTGACCCCGGCGAAAAGAGTGATGGCGATACCGCCCATGAGTGCGAGCGTAGTTTTGGCGTTCTTCACTTTCGGTGTGCGGAAGGCGGGAACCCCGTTAGCGACCGCCTCTACCCCGGTGAGAGCGCTGCATCCGCTGGCGAACGAACGCAGCAGCAGCAGAACAATGCCCACCTGCGTGAGCTCTTCTGCTTTGACGGCGAAACCCGCAGATTCGGCAACGGGGGCATCGCCCATCATCATGCGGATGATGCCTACCACGATCATGAGCACCACGCTGGCGATAAAGAGATAGGTGGGGAGCGCGAATGCTTTGCTTGACTCGCGCACGCCCCGCAGGTTGACGGCGGCAAGCACGATGATGAACCCCACGGCGAGCTCCACGCGCCACGGGTTCATGGCGGGAAAGGCGGAGATGAGATTGTCGACGCCGCTCGCAACCGACACCGCCACGGTGAGGATGTAGTCGATGAGCAGTGCACTCGCGACAATGAGCCCCGCCCTCTCGCCGAGGTTTTTGTGGGCGACCTCGAAGTCACCGCCGCCAGAGGGGTAGGCCTTGATGAGTTGGCGGTAGGAGGCGACGACGGTCAACAGAACGATGACAACAGCAGCGGCCACCCAGGGCGCGAAACTCAAAAAGCTGAGCCCACCGATGGTGAGGATCATCAGCAGTTCCTGCGGCCCGTAGGCAACCGAGGAGAGAGCATCGCTTGCGAAGATGGGTAGGGCGAGGTGCTTGGGGAGCAGCTGCCCCTCAAGCTTGTCTGACGGTAGTGGGTCGCCGATCAGCCAGCGTTTAGGCGACCGGGCTTCTGTAGTCACGAGGTGCGACACTACTCCTATTTTTGTCTCGTGACAGACCTGAACCGAAAGCTTTTCTTAGCTGTTACCGACCACTCCCGCACGCACATCATCAAGCTTCTTTTTGAGATCACTCACGGTGCTCTCGGTCAGTTCAGCCCGCGATGCCATGCTGCGGAGATCGGCACGCAGTTGGTGGCGAAAATCGTTTAAGACCATTTCGGCTTCGCGCAGCCGGTGCGTGCTGGTGTCTCGCGTCTCCGTGCGCACCGTGCGCATGGCCTCACGGGCATCGGTGCGGGCTTCTCGAGCGGCGGCCGCAAGGTCTGCGCGAAGACTCTTCATCGCCTGGTTCACGTTCTCGTGCACCTCGTCGGCGAGCCGGCGCACCGAGTCACTCACGTCGTTCTCGATGGAGTCCAGTTCGTGCTCGCGCGCGGCGAGCTCTGCTCGGCCGGCATCCGTAATGTTGTACACGGTTTTGCGTCCATCGGGCGCCTTGGCGACAAGCCCCTCCTCTTCGAGCTTGGCGAGCCGCGGGTAGATGGTGCCGGCGCTCGGAGTGTAGGTTCCGCCAAAGCGTTCTTCCAGAGCGAGGATCAACTCGTAGCCGTGCATGGGTTCATCGGCGAGCAGGCTGAGAAGGTACAGGCGCAGGTGACCGTGTGCGAAGACGGGGGGAGTCATCGACTCGTGTTTTCTGCTGAGACCGAGTGCACGACACTGACGTCACCCGACACGGTGGAGGCGGAGAAATCGACCCACTGTCCGTCGAGCTTTCCGTACGTTGAGGTGTACTGACCGATGACGCCACGAATGGAGCTGTCGTCGAGTTGCAGCCTGCCGGAGAGACTGTTCACCTTGTACTGAGCGGGCACACCGCTCTCAAGGCGCAACGTGAAGTCGCCGGAGACCGACTTGACGACGACGGAGTCTGGAGTTCCCTTGACATCAAGGAACACGTCGCCAGAGACACTGTTCGAGTTGAACTTCATGATCTCGCCGCTGGCGGTGATGCCACCGCTCACCGTTTTGGAAGTGATGTTGCCGTAGTGGTTGCGCACATTGATCTCGCCGCTCACGGAGTTGAGGTCGAGGTCACCGTACACGTTGTCGATCACCACATCCCCGCTTACGGTGCTGACCTTGGCGTCATCCGTGAGGCCGCTGATGAGAGCGGATGCGGAGACAACACCAAACTTGAGCGCGACGTCGCGCGGCACCATGATGCTGATGTCGGCGTGCGCGTTGTCTTTGAACGACGTGAATACTGCAATGAGGTTGTCCCACGCGAGTTGCGGATGATCGATCTCGAGAGTGTCACCGTCCATCGTGATTTTGATGGGCTTCGTGCTGACGGAGTGGATTTCGATGCGTGCGCCAGGGTCGTCGTGGCCGATGATGTCAACTTTGCCACCGATGAGGCCGACTTTGAGGTTGCGCACCATGTCGACGGTGATTGTTCGCGCGTCATCGACAAGCCATTTTTCGGTAGCCATTTCTTATCCAATCGTGGGAACTGTACTGCGTGGTCAGCGGTAAAGTCGCGTTATATCGCGTCTTGCAAAACTCACGCTATATCGCGTTTCAAGATTGCGCAAGTGCTTTCATCATTCAGGAGTGGGGATTACTCCTGAATGATGAAAGGTAGATTCGGGGCATGGATCACACAGTAAAGGCGCTGGATGCAGTACTGCTCACCCGAGAGCTCATAAGAATCGACTCAATCAACCCCGAACTTGTGCCGGGTGCTGCCGGTGAAGCGGCGATCGCCGAGTGGTGCGCGGAGTGGCTCATCACCCACGGCTTCGAGGTGCAGGAGCTCGGAACCACAGAGCGACCCACGGTCATCGGAATTGCGCGCGGCACCGGCGGCGGCAGGTCCCTCATGCTCAACGGCCACCTCGACACCGTCGGTGTTGCCAGCTATGACGGCGACCCGTTCGCGGGTGCGGTGCGCGACGGAAAGGTCTACGGTCGCGGTGCCTTCGACATGAAAGCGGGAGTCGCCGCCATCATGGTGGCCGCAGCGCGAGCCGCCTCCGCAGACCTCGCAGGAGATGTGATCGTCACGCTCGTTGCCGACGAAGAGTTCAGCAGCCAAGGAACCCAGGATGCGCTTGCCGAGGTAACCGCCGATGCTGCCATCGTCACCGAGCCGAGCGAAATGCACCTCGTACTGGCGCACCGGGGCTTCGCCTGGTTTGAGATAGAACTCACCGGTGAGGCGGCCCACGGCTCAATGCCGCACCAAGGCATCGATGCGATAGCCCACGCGGGGCTCGTGATGCGCTCACTCGATGTGCTTCGTTCGCGGTTGGAGTCTGTGTTGCCGCATCCGTTGCTCGGTTACAGCGCCGTGCGGGTCTCGATGATCACGGGAGGAACGGATGCCGCCACAGTGCCAGACTCGTGCACGCTCACCATTGAGCGGCGCACGTTGCCCGGCGAAACACCGGATTCCGTAGAGGAGCAGTTGCGCGAGTTGCTCGACGAGCTCGCCGCCTCAACACCGGACTTTCGGTTCGAGCTTCGCAGTCTTGTCTCGCGAGGTGCCTTCGAGGCTGATGCCGGCGGTTCAATTGTGAGGGCGGTCGCCGAGAGCGCTGAGCGCGTACTTGGCCGTCCAGCTCCCGTCAGGGGTGAACCGTTCTGGACAGATGCAGGGCTCATCCTTGAGGCGGGCATCCCGTGTCTTCTTCTCGGTGTCGATGGCGGAGGGGCGCACGCCGACACGGAGTGGGCGACCGTCGAATCGATTGAACGGCTCACCGACATCCTCGAGGGCGCCATCCGCACGTTTTGCGCTTGATCGCGGCGCACTCTTGACATTGACGTAGCGTCAACCTTTAGCGTGTTATGTGAGCGAGAAAAGCTCGAGCACGAAAGGGGTTAGCTATGCAGTGGTCCATTCAGGAGATTGCGCGGCTGTCGGGAACGACGAGTCGGACGCTGCGACACTACGACGAGATCGGCCTGCTCAAGCCAAGCAGCTTTGGCAACAACGGTTACCGCCGGTATGACCGAGATGCGCTCGCGAAACTGCAGCGCATTCTGCTGCTACGAGAACTCGGGCTCGGGTTGCCGGCTATCGCCGAGGTGCTTGCCGGGCAAGCGCACGACGCGGATGCCCTGCTCACTCACTTGCACTGGTTGCAGCGCGAGAAGGAGCGCCTCGACCGCCAAATCGGCGCCGTCGAGACACCGATCAGAAAATTTGAAAGTAAGGAGCAGCTCATGGCTGAGGAAATGTTTGACGGGTTCGATCACACCCAATACAAGGAGGAGGTCGAGGAACGCTGGGGCAAGGGTGCCTCCGCGGCGACAGACA
>JBDSUT010000161.1:0-3699 GCA_039927595.1 Terrimesophilobacter sp. | reverse complement strand
ACAACAAGTTCGCGGCAAGGGTCAGCCCGGCCACCGCCGCGTAGCTGTAATGCCGCTCGAGAACGAGAAAAGGCAGGAGTGCAGGAACAACGCCCTGATAGAAGTCATCAAAGAGGTGGGCACTCGCCATGAAGGCGATTCCCTTGCGATTTACGCGTGCGATGACGACTCCACTAGTGTCGCTCCCGCCTGGGCGAGTTCGGCGAGCGAAGCCGCAGAGCTGTCGGCACTCACCCCCGCGATCAGGTCGGTGAGCACTCGCACGTGCAGTCCTTCTGCAAGCGCATCACGAGCGGATGCCCGAACGCAGTAGTCTGTGGCGATTCCGACCACATCGACGTCCCGCACCCCTCGTTCAGCCAACGCTTGCCGAAACGCGACACCGTCCGACGTAAACCCTTCAAAAATTGAGTATGCGGGTACGCCTTGACCCTTGCGAATGTGCATCGTGATCAGGTCGGTGTCGAGAGCGAAATGATAATCCGCCCCCGCGGTGTCTGCGACGCAGTGCACGGGCCACGTGGCGACAAAGTCCGGAGCATCGGCGGTCGCAAAGTGCCCACCGTTGTCGTTGTCGGCATCATGCCAATCCCGTGAAGCAATCACCTCATCGTAGCGATCCGGATGCTGACGAAGGTACTCCGTGATTCCGCGCGCCACGGCGCCGCCGCCCGTCACACCGAGAGCCCCACCTTCCGTGAAGTCATTTTGAACATCGATGACAAACAGCGCCCTGGCCACGGTCTTCTCCCGAAATTTTCTCTAGTTGTTGGAAAGATTGTTGCCGCACGTGAACGCACCAGTGGTGACGGCATCCAACGCTATCGTGGCGTTAGATTTCACCGGGCCAAGCGCATAAAACGCGAAGGAGAGCACAGACCCGTCGGAGGCATTCAAGAACCCTGAGAGAGTTCGGGCGGTGAGAATCCAGCCCGTCTTGGCGAACACTTGACCTCGCGCGATCTCGCTGCCGCCCGTGAATCGGGCACGCAAACTTCCCGTCTTTCCGGCTACCGGCAACCCGACCTTGATGACATCAAGCCCTTGCTCCCCGGTCGCAACCTTCGCCATGAGTTGTGCCATGAGCAGCGGTGGCACGAGGTTGTTGGCACTCAGTCCAGAGCCATCACGAATGACCATGCCTGTCACGTCTAACCCGTAGTTGGTGATGATGCCAGGGATCAGGGAGCTCAGTGATGATGCCGTTCCTCTACCGTCGAGGTTCAGCGACACGATCCTGGCAATCTGCTCCCCGATGGCATTGTCAGACCAGTCGAGCATTTGCGCGATCAGTGTGGACATCGGCTGCGAGTTCACTTCGCCAAGTTTCGGGAGCCCTGGCGTCGCGTTCCAGATCACCACCTCGGTGGAATTGGGGAGGTCAATGGCATCCCTGAAGGCACTGCCTGCGCGCGCGATGGGGTCGTCACTGCGGCGACTTTGAATCGCCTGCGGGTTGTCCCGATCGCCGTCGACCATGAGGGCGGTTACTTCCGCATGCCAACCGTCTCGCTGTTCAGAGCGATCCCAGGTGGGGTCCCACTTATCAGCCGTGCTCCACAGGCTCGCGTCGAGGATAACTTTCGTGATGGGGTCACCGGGATGATTTACTTCCCACGCCGCCTTTGTTTGAGCAGCGAGATCCACGAGCTTGGGTGCACCCTTGTAAACGCTTTCCGATCCGATCGGTAGCCTACTGAGCGTCGGGTCACCGCCGCCGACCAATACGATGCTGCCCGGCTCGGATCCCTCAAAAACCTTTGTGGAGAATTGGTAGCTCGGGCCAACAGTGGCCAGCGCTGCCGCGGCAGTAATCACCTTGAGCACACTTGCCGGTGATGCCCCCGTGGTCGCCGACCTATCGTAAAGAACATCGCCCGTCGTGACATTGATTACTGAGCCGGCGAATGTGAGAAGACGCGGGTCTGCGGCGAGACTTGCGATAGAGCAGGTGCGAAGCGCTGTTGCCGCCGTGAGTTCGGTCGGAACTTCCCTCGTGGGCTCCGGAGTGGGTGTTGCAACGGGCGCAACTGGAGCCGAGGCGGCCGATCCGACGGCAACTCCGGTGAACACGGACGCGGTTGCCAGGAGCAGAAATATCACGCCCATCGAAGCAAACATCCATGCTTTCGGATGCTTGGAGATGGCCGCAGCGAAACCCCCGCGCTTCGACACCGTCGAGCCTTCAGCGGATGCATTGACCGTCGAATCGATCGCCACGGTGGCGGCACTCACTCCCGATGCTGGGAACACTTCGGTCGCCGGTTCACCCGGTGGCTTCTTGGCCCGCTCTGCTTCCCTGGCTTCGCGTCGGGTCAGCGGCACATCGTCATTCACTCGCCCATGATACCGGGCAATCCCGTGAGACTAGCAGCCGCCCCACTTTGCCGCGGCGCGCGTGAACGAGTAGCTCTCGTTGGGGAGCCCACCGTGGGTCATCGCAAAGTAGATGCAAACGCCAGAGGTGCTTCCCGAATATGTTGGCTTATAGAGCGAAGCGCGATGCGATAGTGAGTTCCACCACTTCGTGGCAACCGTCGCACCTGTATTTCCGTACCCACCGGCGAGGTTGCCATCGCAGCCGACACTTGGCACGCCATCGCTGCGAACAGAGCCCATGTGACCCCAAGCGCTCGCGGGGTCTTCACTCGGGTCCTCCGCCATCCAGAAAAGTCGCGCTTCCATGCAGCTGTCGTAACGGATATTGCGGAACGGAACCGGCTGGAGGCAGTTAGCGACACGAATGGCGTTGTAGGTCGCGGCAAAGGAAGCCAAATCTGCGCTCGTTGTTCCTGCGACACCTCCCGCGGAGGTGGTACCTGGTGCGCCCGCTGTGCTTCCGCCGATCGGAGACGGGCAGGTGCCCCCGGCCGCTTCTACTGCTGCGCGACGCGCCGCCCCGACGTTTCCTTTCGTACCCGGGACCTGCACAATCACAGGCTTCGGTACAGGCTTCTGAGCCATGTGTTCGGAGTCCTTGGTGAGCTCAGCAGCACGAGTCTTGTTCATTGCTGCGATGACCGCTTCGCTCAAATTGGCTACCTGCACGGGAGCGGAAACGACTTCTGCAGCCTGAGGAGCCGAGGCGAAAATGGGAAGACCGGATTGCTGACTCCCACTGGCGCGCGCGCTCGTTTCGAAAAGCGATGGGCCGCTGCCCCCCACGAACGGCAGCACCAACGTAATAACCGCGGTAAACACGCCGACAAGAAACGACAAACGTTTCATTTCAGTTCCCCCCTACAAGCACTGATTTCGCGACCATTCCCCAACGGTCTGCGTAGTCAACGGTACGGCTGCAGTGCCTGTGCGCGCAATGCAAAAGTGCTGCCAATGTGCCGATAACCCCTGTTTTGGGGGTTCGGCGTTCAGTGAAAAATTCTGGTCCCTCAACGCCTCAGGAACGCTGCCCGATGCACTCCCCTACCGACGCTGAGTTGCCGCCTGTGCTCGACGCACCTCACGTTCGGCGTCGGCCACGGCAGCTTCCTCGGGCGTGGGGGCGGTGCCGCCACCATCGCGAGGCTGCCACCACTGACCACCACCATCGTGCGGGTACGCCTGCTGCGCGGTCCCCAACAGCACCTCCATGGTCTTCTTGAGCTTTGCCGTCGCCCTCACCGCATCATCCGCCTTCGTGACAGTGATCGCTTCACCGACAACCATGACGACGGGAACGCCCATGCGTTCGCGCAACCT
>JBDSUT010000160.1:0-1888 GCA_039927595.1 Terrimesophilobacter sp. | reverse complement strand
GGGCGGTGAGCGCACAGAGATCACGATCAGCACCGTCAATGTGCTGATCGAGGCCGCTGGTTTTGACCCCATTTCGGTTGCTCGTTCCGCCCGCCGCCACAAACTGCCCAGCGAGGCCTCCAAGCGTTTCGAGCGTGGCGTCGACCCCGCTGTCGCGGCAGTTGCAGCCGCGCGTGCGGTCGAACTTTTGGTCGAGTTGGCCGGTGGAACGGCGGAGGCCGAAGCCTGGCAAGTCGGCACCATCCCTCAGCACGACGCGATCCTGCTCCCCGCTGCTTATGTCAATTCGATTATCGGAGCTGACTTCGCAACGGAGGAAACCGTCGGTGCTCTTCGAGAGATTGGCGCCACCGTTGTGGATGCAGCTGATGGCCACCTCGTGACGCCGCCGAGCTGGCGCCCAGACCTCAAGGATCAGGCTGACCTCACGGAAGAGGTCACCCGAATTCTCGGGTATGACCGCATCCCGTCCGTGTTGCCGACAGCGCCTCCCGGACGGGGCCTTACTCGGGGTCAACGATTTCGTCGCTCCGTGTCGAACTCACTCGCGGCGAACGGCCTCACCGAGGTTTTGGTGTATCCGTTTGTCTCGGCAGAACAGTTAGTCATGTTCGCAAAGCCGGGCCCTGCCGTTGCGCTTGCCAACCCGATGGATGGCACCGCACCTTTCTTGCGAACGAGCCTCCTGCCAGGTCTTGTCACGGTCGCGCAGCGCAACCTTTCTCGGGGGCTCACCGACATTGCAATCTTCGAGCTCGGTTCCGTCTACCGTGCACATGAGCTCACGGTGCGCCAGAAATCTCCCTTGCCCGCCGGAACCTCGAAGCCCTCTGATGTTGAGTTGCAGGGTCTGAATGACTCCATTCCGGAGCAACCTCTACTGATTGCAGCTCTGTTTACCGGTCAGGTCATCGACAAGCAGCCAGGGATGCCGGCCCAGGCTGCGGGGTTGAGCGATGCCTTGACGGCTGCGCACCAGGTGGCGGCCGCGGTGGGCGCCAAGCTTTCGGTGCACGCGTGGAGGCATCCGGGGCTTCATCCTGGGCGCACGGCCGCCCTGTACATCGACGAAACACTGATCGGTGTTGCGGGGGAGGTGCTTCCGGCCCTCGCCCGCGAGGTTGATCTACCTCAGCGCGTCGCGGTGATGGAGCTCAACCTCTCACAGCTGATGGAGTTGGCCCCCCGCGAAGTTTCGTCCCGAGCCATTGCGACGTTACCTGCCGCAACCCAAGATCTTTCTGTCGTTGTCGCCGCTTCTGTTCCTGCAGGTGAGGTGCTCACCGCGGTGAAGGATGGCGCGGGTGCGCTACTTGAGCACATTGCGCTTGTCGACGACTACCGCGGAACGGGCGTCGAGCCGGGAACAAAGTCGTTGACGTTTGCTTTGCGCTTCCGCGCTACCGACCGCACGCTAACGGCGGCGGAAGCAACCGGTGCAAAGTTGGCCGGTGTTGCTGCCGCCGCCGAAAAGTGCGGTGCAGTGTTGCGGGAGTAGCGAATCCCTACTTCGTTACTTTTTGCCGCCGAGGAGTCCGCCGAGCACATTTCCGAGAATTCCGCCGCCGCCGCCCGACCCCGAGCCTCCCCCGAGCAACCCACCGAGGAGGTCCCCACCGGAGCCACCAAGGAGTCCGCCGAGCAGGTCGCCGATGCCGCCGGAGGTGTCTGCGGGAGCATTCTTCTTCTGAGACTTTGGTTTCGTGCTCGTGGTTTCGCTCTGGCCGCCGAAGAACTTATTGGCGAGCCACGCGAGAACGATAGGAGCAACGATCGGAAGGATCTTTGCGATGATGTCTTGGCTGACGCCCTTCGAACCGGAGACAGCCTTGACGACGTCATCCTTTTTCGACCCGAAGACGTGAGAGACAATCTTGTCGCCTTCAGC
>JBDSUT010000159.1:0-5620 GCA_039927595.1 Terrimesophilobacter sp. | reverse complement strand
CTTGGTGTCGCGGTGGGCGAGCGCGCCCCGCTGAGCGACGTTCGCGCAGCAGTTCTGGCCCTGCGGGCATCCAAAGGCATGGTGCTCGACCCGGCAGACCCGGATTCGGTGAGCGCCGGTTCGTTCTTCACGAATCCGATCGTGAGCGAAAACTTCGCCCGCGGGCTCCCGCCTGATGCGCCTCGCTGGATCCTCGACGAGGATGCCCCGGAGTCGCCCGTGAAACTCAGCGCGGCGTGGCTCATCGAGAAGGCCGGTATCTCGCGCGGCTACTCGCTGCCAGGGTCGCGCGCCGCGGTGAGCAGCAAACACACTCTCGCGATCATCAACACGGGCGGTGCGTCCGCTGCCGAGATCGCCGAACTAGCCCGCTTCATTCACTTGCGCGTGCTCGCCCAGTTCGGTGTGCTTCTGCAGCCGGAACCGCGGTTCGTTGGCGTCAGTCTTTAACGCCGCGATGCAGGGCCACGACTAGTTCAGTAGCCCAAGCTCCATCGCTTTGGTGACCGCGCGGGTGCGGTCACCCACCTCAAGTTTCTCGAACGCGTGCAGCAGGTGCGTTTTGACGGTCGCGGCGGAGAGGTGAAGCTCCAGCGCTATCGCCGGATTGCTGAGCCCCTGAGCTACAAGCCTCAACACCTCGAGCTCTCGGGCGGTGAGACTTGGCGTGGCCGGGCGTTGTACCCGGGTCACCAGCAACGCGGCAATACCGGGAGCCAATGCCACCTCGCCGCGCGCTACCGAGCGGATGCCCGCCAGCAACTCCTCCTGCGGCGCCGCCTTCAATAGGTACCCGCTCGCTCCCGCCTCGATGGCCGTGAGGATGCTGTCGTCACTCTCATACGTGGTGAGCACGAGCACGCGAATGCCGGGTCGTTCCGCGAGGATGCGCGCGGTTGCCTCGTCCCCGTCGATACCGGGCATGCGCAGATCCATGAGCACGACATCCGGGGTGAGCTGCAGGGAGAGCTCGACTGCTTCGAGACCCGTGGCGGCCTGACCGACGACTTCGAGGTCCTCCGCCGTGCCGAGGAGCGCGACGATTCCGCCGCGCACTACCGGATGGTCGTCGGCGACGAGAACTCGGGTGCGGGTCATGCCGGTAACGCTATCGGCACGCGCACGGTGAGGGTGGTTCCGGTCGCCGCGGAGTCGACCGTAAGTGTGCCATCGACCAAGGCAATGCGGTCGCGTATGCCGGCCAAGCCGAAGCCGGAGGTTGCCGTGTCGGCGGCGAATCACACTCCGTCATCCGTCACGCGCAATTCGATGTGCGCGCTACTGCCGTGAACTTCTACCGTGGCTGTCGTTGCACTCGAGTGCTTTCGGATGTTGGCGAGCGCTTCCTGTGCACACCTCAGCAGCACCACTTCGGTGGCGCGATCGAGCGCGGGAAGGTCATCGGCGGTGGCCGTCACCGCGACACCCGTCTCCCGTTCGAAGCGCTCGCTGAGGCGTTGGAGTGCAGGAACTATGCCGCCCGGGACCTCAACCGCCGCGCCAGAGGCAACGAGTGAGCGTGTTTCGATGAGGGCGGCGCGCGCGTTCTCTTCGAGGAGGTCGAGGGCATTTCTGGCCCGCTCAACACTCCCAGCGTCAAGGTCGCGCCGTGCTCCCTGGGTAATCATGACGAGTCCGGTGAGGCCCTGGGCCAGCGTGTCGTGCAGTTCGCGCGAAAGCCGCTCGCGCTCGCTGACAATTCCGGCTTCGCGATGGAGCGCCGCAACATTTCCCTCCGCGGCTCGCAACTCTTCGAGCAGTTGCAGGCGCTCGGCACTCAGGTCGAAGATGTGCGAGATCCACAATCCGAGAGCAATGCTAAAACCGAGCGAAAGGGTGGCTATGAAGATCGCACTGACGATCGCTTCTGAGGTGAACCCGAATCGCGCCATAAACGCGACGGCGACCGTGACCGCCAAGGCGATGTTTGCGATGAGAGCCCGCCTGCGGTTGTCGCAGATCGTCCAGAGGAGCGGGTACGCGACACACTGCAGGCTTGCCAGTGTTGGGTAGATAAAGGTTCCGATGCCCGTTGAAACAATCATGATGGTGATGAACGCCACACCGGCGCGGGGGCTCCGCCACGACATCCGTCCGAGCGTGAACCAAGCAGCAACGAAAACCAGGAGCGTCACCTGGCCGCCAATCATGGCGGGCATCGGAAGTGGGTCGGAGAGCGCGAGGAGCATCACCGAGAGAATCGCTGCCAGGGCGACTACGGCGATGTTCCACCACTTCGGATTATCCATCAGTTGATTCTCGCTGTTCCGGCCTAGGTGTCTTTGCGAATCCAACGAAAGGTCATGCGCGTGAGGAGCAACCCCACGACAAACCAGAGGACCATGATGATGGCCACCCAGCCGAGATCCCACACACCATTTTGTTCAACCGAGGCGAACGTTTCGGGGAGGAAGACGGAGCGCATGCCCTGCGCCATCCACTTGAGCGGAAAGATGCTGGCAAAATTCTGCAGCCACTCCGGCAACATGTTGAACTGCAGGTACACACCGGAGATGAACTGCAACAACAGGACGATCGGGATGACCACCGCTGTCGCACTTTTTCCGCTGCGGGGGAGTGCCGACAGTGCGATACCGAGCACACAACTCGTGATGACGCCGAGCACAAACACCCAAGAGAACGTGAGCCACTTTTCTGGATCGGTGGGAAGTTCAACGTTGAAGGCGACGGAGGCCACGAGCAGGAGAAGCGCTGCCTGGAACACCGCGCTGACAAAGACCATGCCGATTTTGCCGATGAAGTAGGAGATTACGGGAAGAGGCGAGCCGCCGAGCCTTTTGAGGGTACCGTCTCCTTTTTCTCCCGCGATATCGACACCGAGGTTCTGGATGCCGCTCAGGAGCATCCCGGCGGCAACCATCCCCGGCAGGTAGTACGCCGCATAACTGATTCCGCTGGTACCGTCCGGGCGTTCCCCGATGTTGCCTGCCGTGCTGAAGGCAACCGCGAAGATCGACAGCATGACGATGGGGAACAGAAACGTGAAGAATACGCTGTCGCCTTGGCGTGCGTAGACCTTCAGTTCGTAGCCGACCCGGGAGATTCCGAGACGAATGGTGCGACCGAGCGAGTCGAGGCGTTCGGTCTCGGCGCCACCGCGGGGCGCGGATGTAGTGGTCACGGTGTTCATGCGAGTACCGCCTCAGTGTCGAGCTCGTCGGCAGCTGTGACGCCAACCAAGCCAAGGTAAATGTCTTCGAGGCTCGGGCGGATGACCTCAAGCAAGTCTGGTTCTCCTCCGTGCTCCCTGCTGAGCTTTGCAACGAGTGCGGCAGGTTCGCTCGTGCGCTGCTCTCGCACGGTGTCACCTTCTCGCCAGCGCACGACGGGAATGCGCGCTTCCGCGCCGCCGAGTTCGTTCACGTTGCCGATGTCGACGATGCGGCCGTCATTGATGATCGCTGCGCGATCAGCCAAGTGTGCCGCCTCGTCCAGGTAGTGGGTAGTCAACAGAATGGTGGTTCCCTCGGCTTTGAGCCCGTCAATGAGGCTCCAGAACTGGTGTCGGGCTTCGGGGTCGAACCCCGTTGTGGGCTCATCGAGAAAGAGCAGTTCCGGTCGGCCGATGATGCCGAGGGCGACATCCACGCGTCGACGCTGGCCACCGGAGAGCTTGTCGATGCGCGACTTTGTTTTGCTTGTGAGGCCAACAGCGTCGATAACTTCGCCGACGTCGCGGGGGTTTCTGTAGTAACCGGCAAAATGGGTTACTTGCTCAAGGACCGTCACGTTGCCGCTCTCGCCCGTGCTTTGCAGCACGATACCGAGCCGGGCTTTCCAGTCGATGCCGCCGTGCTGGGGGTCAACGCCCAGCACGCTCGCCTCACCGCTCGTGCGATCACGGTAACCCTCGAGGATCTCGATCGTGGTGGACTTGCCCGCGCCGTTCGGCCCGAGCAGCGCGAAGGTCTCACCCCGGTGGATGTCAAAAGAAACGCCGTCAAGCCCGACCACGCGCCCCGCGCCTGCTTTGCTGCTGCTCGCCATTCCCCGGTAGGTTTTGCGCAGATCGCGCACGCTTACGACGCTGTCAGAAGTTTTCATGTTCCTATCGTGCCGTGATGTGCGCCCCAAGGGGAGCCATCATCCGGTGGTATTTCGTATCCACCGATCGGTTGACTTTTACGCGAAGAGGCGCTGCAGCCGCCGGATGCCCTCGAGCAGCGGCTCGTCGCCGAGCGCGTATGAGAGGCGGATGTATCCGCTCGGCCCGAATGCCTCACCCGGCACGACTGCCACTTCCGCTTGGTCAAGGATGAGGTCTGCGAGCTCAAGGGAGGTCGTCGGCGTGACGCCGCCCCAGGTGCGGTTCAGCAGACCCTTGACGTCGGCGTAAGCATAGAACGCGCCCTGCGGCATCGGGGCGTGAAGCCCGTCGATTTTGTTCAACTCGGAGATGATGACGCCGCGCCTCCGCTCGAACGCTTGGCGCATGAGTTCAACGGTTTCTTGCGGCCCGGTGAGCGCGGCAAGGGCGGCGCGCTGCGAGATGTTCGAGACGTTAGACGAGAGGTGCGACTGCAGATTCGCGGCGCCCTTGATCGCGTCCGCTGGGCCGACCATCCAGCCGAGGCGCCATCCGGTCATGGCGTAGCTTTTAGCGACACCGTTGACGAGAATCGTTTGATTCGCGAGCTCAGGCACTGCTTCGACGATAGATACGGCTTTGATGCCGTCGTAAACGAGACTCTGGTAAATCTCGTCACTGATCACCCAGATGCCGTGTTCGAGCGCCCACTGGCCGATCGCGGCGGTCTCTTCAGGCGAGTACACGGCGCCCGTCGGGTTGGACGGTGAAACAAAGACGAGCGCTTTCGTGCGCGGCGTGCGTGCGGCCTCGAGTTGTTCGACCGTCACGCGATACTCCTTGTCGGCGCCAGCAAAAACTTCGACCGCGGTGCCGCCGGCAAGCTTGATGACTTCGGGGTACGTCGTCCAATAGGGTGCGGGCAGAATCACTTCGTCGCCCTCATCGACGATGGTCGCGAACGCCTGAAAGACCGCTTGCTTGCCGCCATTGGTGATGATCACTTGTGACGGGTCAACGGCCAGCCCGCTGTCGCGCAGGGTCTTCTCGGCAACTGCCGCGCGCAGTTCTGGCAGACCGGCGGCGGGCGTGTAGCGGTAATTGCGGGGGTCGAGCACCGCTGCGGATGCTGCATCCACGACATTTGACGGGGTCACGAAGTCTGGTTCCCCGGCAGCGTAAGAGATGACGGGGCGACCCTGTGCTTGCAAGGCTTTGGCTTTGCCGTCGACCTTCAAGGTCGCTGACTCTGCGATGGCGGCGATGCGGCGGGAAATGCGAGAGTGTTCATTGGTCACAATCCCCAGCTTAAAGCACGGAGCTTAAAGCACGGGGCGCCCCAGTTTTCTCTGGCAAATGTGAGGGACTTTTGTGGTTCACCCCCAGTGCTGTTCACTGTGAGGTGACTTTGCGCAAGGGCGCCCGTGTCGCCTACACTGGGTCGAGGTAGTTGAAATCTGCCATACTTTTGCGTGCCAATTTTAGGCAGTTACCGCTGAGCGGTAGGTGCCGTGTTGACACAATCGGGTAATGGCGTGTTGCACTGCTAAGGGCGGTGGCTCAATTGGTAGA
>JBDSUT010000158.1:0-4359 GCA_039927595.1 Terrimesophilobacter sp. | reverse complement strand
GCCGGCAACGAGGTGGTGGTGGTTGTCTCTGCAATGGGCGACATGACCGACGAACTCGTGGACTTGGCGACCGAGGTATCTCCCGTGCCCTCTGGTCGGGAACTCGACATGCTGCTCACCGCGGGTGAACGCATTTCGATGGCGTTGCTTGCGATGGCGATCAAGTCGATGGGGTTTGAGGCCAGGTCGTACACGGGCAGTCAGGCGGGGATGGCGACCGACGCCCGGCACGGCAGCGCACGGATCGTCGAGGTAAACCCCACCCGCATCCGTGAAGCCATCGATGACGGCGCGATCGCGATTGTGGCAGGTTTTCAGGGCTTCAACCGTGGAACGGGCGATATTACGACGCTCGGGCGCGGGGGCTCCGACACGACAGCGGTCGCGCTGGCGGCAGCGCTTGGTGCAGAGGTGTGTGAGATTTATACGGATGTCGACGGTGTTTATACCGCTGACCCCCGCATTGTGCCCTCTGCGCGCAAACTTGACCGCATCACAAGTGAAGAAATGCTGGAACTTGCGGCAGCGGGTGCGAAGGTGCTTTACCTTCGCGCTGTGGAGTACGCACGGCGTCACAACGTGACCATTCACGTGCGATCGTCGTTTAGTAATAATGAGGGAACGCTCGTCGTGAACCCTGCGGAGGGAGAGGTCATGGAAGAGGCACTCATTGCCGGAATCGCGGTCGATCTTGGCGAAGCCAAAATCACTGTGGTCGGTGTGCCGGATGTTCCGGGTAAGGCGGCAGAAATTTTCACGATCGTCGCGACGACCGAGGCGAACATTGACATGATCGTGCAGAACGTGTCCGCAGTGGAGACAGGTCTCACCGACATTTCCTTCACACTCCCGATGGAGGATGGAGCTCGTGTCATGCAGGCTCTTCTCGCGGCGAAAGAGAGCGTCGGTTTTGACGCGGTTCAGTACGATGACCAGATTGCCAAACTTGCCATCGTGGGCGCTGGCATGCGCACCAGTACAGGCATTTCGGCAAAACTTTTCACCGCGCTTTTTGATGCTGGCGTGAACATCGAAATGATCTCCACGAGTGAAATTCGAGTTTCTGTTGTCACACGAGCCGACACGGTTCAAGATGCGGTTCGAGCAGTGCACACTGCGTTCGGGCTTGACGGAGACGAACTAGCGACCGTGTACGCAGGAACAGGGCGTTAGAGAGGCATGAGTAGCGACATGGGCAGCGCAGTGAACATCGGTGTCGTTGGGGCGACAGGGCAGGTGGGTGCGGTGGTTCGCCGGTTGCTTGAGCAGCGTGACTTTCCGGTGTCAAACATCCGCTTTTTCGCCTCAGCGAGGTCCGCGGGAACCACGCTGCCGTGGAAGGGCAAGAACATTGTTGTTGAGGATGCCGCCACGGCAGATCCGACCGGCCTCGATATCGCCATTTTTTCTGCCGGTGGCGCGACATCCAAAGCTCAGGCGCCACGCTTTGCCGCCGCGGGGGTGACCGTTATCGATAACTCGTCCGCGTACCGGATGGACCCCGACGTTCCGCTGGTGGTGAGTGAAGTGAACCCTGAGGCGATCGGCGAGGCACGCAAAGGCATTATCGCGAATCCGAACTGCACCACCATGGCGGCCATGCCTGTCCTCAAGGTCCTCGACACGGAGGCGGGCCTTACGCGAATGATTGTGAGCACGTATCAGGCGGTTTCTGGGGCCGGTCTCGTCGGCGGAGAGGAGCTCCTTTCTCAAGCGCGGGCTGCCCTTGAGCAGGATGCGGCGGGTCTCGTGCACGCGGGGTCTGCCGTCGCTTTTCCCACCCCTACCGTCTTCGCAAAAACTATTGCGTTTGATGTGGTTCCGCTCGCCGGCAACCTCGTTGACGATGGTCTTGGCGAAACGGACGAAGAACAAAAGCTCCGCAACGAGAGCCGCAAGATTCTGGGTCTGCCGGGCCTGCTTGTGAGCGGAACGTGCGTGCGGGTTCCCGTGTTTACTGGCCACTCACTGTCGATCAATGCGGAGTTTGCGCGCCCACTCTCGGTGGAGCGGGCCAAGCAATTGCTGGCGGATGCCCCTGGGGTGCGCCTTGAAGATGTCCCCACCCCACTTCAGGCCGCGGGCACAGACCCCAGTTATGTGGGCCGCATCCGCAGCGACGAGGGTGTGCCGGATGGCCTGGGTCTCGCCTTGTTTATCAGCAACGACAATCTGCGCAAAGGCGCGGCCCTTAACGCAGTCCAGATCGCCGAGTTGGTGGCAGCGAAATCTGTCTGACTCTGGGTGACTAAACTGATCTTGTGAGTTTAGCGAAGCCGATCGATGTCGTCCTCATTGGCGGCGGAATTATGAGCGCCACTCTTGGCGCAATTCTCCAGCATGTGGAGCCCGACTGGAAAATTCACCTCTATGAGGCGCTATCTGAGGTAGCACTGGAGAGTTCCAACCCGTGGAACAACGCGGGCACCGGGCATTCCGCCTTGTGCGAGCTGAATTACACTAAAGACCTTCCCGATGGCTCCGTCGATATTTCCAGTGCCATCAAGATCAATGAGCAGTTTCAGATTTCACGTCAGTTTTGGTCGTATTTGGTGCAGAAAGAGCTGTTGCCAGATCCGGAGAGCTTCATCAATCAGGTTCCGCACATGAGTTTCGTCTGGGGGGACGACAATATCGCTTTCCTCAAGCGGCGCTTTGAGGCTTTGAAAGATCACCCGTTGTTTCGGGGCATGGAGTACAGCGAGGACCCCAAGGTCATCCACTCGTGGGCGCCCGTGCTCATCACGGGGCGCCCCCGCACCCAACGCTGTGCTGCCACCCGCATGGCGGTAGGCACGGATGTCGACTTTGGAGCGCTGACGAAGGATCTGGTTAGTCACCTGCAATCCCAGGGCGCTGCGGTTCAAACTGAAGAAAAGGTCACCGGTCTTTCGCAGGGTTCAGACGGAATCTGGACAATCCGCAGGCGACGCACGATCGGCAAATCGATCTCGCGTGTGCGTGCTCGTTTTGTCTTTGTCGGTGCGGGCGGTGGCGCGCTGAAGCTCTTGCAGAAGTCCGGCATCCCCGAGGCCCGCGGCTATGGCGGGTTTCCGGTGAGCGGACAGTTCTTGCGCACCGATAATCAAGAACTTGTTCAGCGTCACCTCGCCAAGGTCTACGGCAAAGCCTCCGTCGGAGCACCACCCATGTCGGTTCCGCACCTTGACACGCGCATCATCGATGGCAACGCGAGCCTCATGTTCGGGCCGTACGCCGGATTCACGCCCAAGTTTTTGAAAACCGGCTCATGGCTGGACCTATTCGCCTCCATTCGATTGGGCAACATCATCCCGCTCCTGGCTGTTTTCAAAGACAACCTTGACCTGTCGTGGTATTTGGTCACCCAGCTGCTGGCAAGCAAACACACAAAGTTTGCGGCTTTGCGCGAGTTCATGCCAGAGGCTCGGCCCTCGGACTGGTATTTCATTACTGCAGGGCAGCGCGTGCAGGTGATTAAGAAGGATGCGAAGAAGGGCGGCATCCTTCAGTTTGGTACCGAGGTTGTGACGGCGGCAGACGGAACGATTGCCGGCCTGTTGGGGGCCTCTCCGGGAGCCTCAACGGCAGTGCCCATTATGTTTGAGCTGATTGAGCGCTGTTTTCCTGACCGCATTTCGGCATGGACTCCGAAGCTGCGCGCCATGGTTCCGAGTTATGGAAAGTCACTCTCTGATGCCCCAGAGCTCGCAGAGAAAACGCTAAGCTCCACCGCGCACTCCTTGGAGATCGCAACGACTCGTTAGCCGCAGTTCGGCTCGTATTGGCGCACTGCCTTAGGCCAGATCGCCGCCTGGCTTCCCGTTTTGGGGGGCTCGCTGGCGGCGGAAAAGTGGAATACTCGGGGCACTCATTCGTTTCGTAGAAAGCCATTTGACGTGTCGCTAGGATTGCCAGCTCACTTGGCTCCAGACGTTGTGAGACGTTCGTTCGTGAGCGCTCAGCACACCGTGGCGTTTACCCTGCTGACAATTTCGGTGCTCATTGGGTTGATTTTTCAAGGTGCTCAACCGTCAGCGACTCTCTGGCCATCAGTGATCGCCCTTGTGCCCGCTATTGGACTTCTCCTGGTCTTTGGTCGGGTAGTTTTCAGCCGACTGCGTGTCGTGGTGTGGTCGTTGGCGTACCTTGTTATCGGGGGACTGGGGGCGTATCTTTTCGCGCTCGGTATGTTCGTTCAGCCCATTCCGGTGCACAGTTCCGACGGGTTTTCCTTTCTCGGAGTGAAGGTCGCCCTCATCCTCGTGGGCGCTGGTGTAGTGGGTCTCGGTGTTGGGATTACCGGGGCGATTCTTGGCTACATCATGGGGGAAATGGCGGTGGGACTCGCAAAGGTGCAAGTTGGCGTGCCGATTGAGG
>JBDSUT010000157.1:0-14415 GCA_039927595.1 Terrimesophilobacter sp. | reverse complement strand
GGGCTGGCTCGACTCTTGCGCGGTGAGTTCTTGACGTTGCGTGAGCGTGAGTACGTGGATGCCGCGCGGGTTTCTTGTGCGAGCGACTCTCGCATTATGTTCCGTCACATCCTTCCCAACGCGATCGGCGTCGTGATTGTTGCAACCACGCTCGTGATGGCAGTGGCGATCCTGTTGGAGACCGGTTTGAGCTACCTTGGTTTCGGAATCCGTAGCCCTGACGTGTCGCTTGGTCTTGCCATCAGTGACAACCAGAATGCGTTCGGAACTCGTCCTTACTTGTTCGTGTGGCCTGGTTTCTTCATTGTCATCATTGCGTTGACGGTGAACTTCATTGGTGATGGCCTCCGCGACGCCTTTGACCCTCGGCAGCGCAAGTTCGTGGCGCGCCGCATGAAGGAACAGGTCACCAAGTGACGTCGGTCCTAGTTCAGGGTGAGCGCCACCACGCTCGCGACGAGGAGCACCACGGTGATCGCGATTACTCCCCAATGGATAGCGCGCTCAACCGGAGTCGAGTCTGCCATGCCGACCGCGATGCGGTCCTGGGCAAGCAGGGTTTGCCAGCGTTGGCGCACCAGGTGAGCCGCCGCTCCCGAGTCAGTGTTCGGCAGGTCGCCTGGGCGGATGCTGCCGTCTCCTCCACGCGGAGCGAACGTACCTTTCAGATCACGATTGCTGAGGGCCGTCGTGAGTCTGCCAGGAGCTGGGGCGACGGTCACGGGTACTTTGCGGTGAGGAGTAATCAAGGTGAGCGCGAACTTCGTCTCCACGTTGATGAGAGCGGCCCACGGAACGACCGTCGTGGCGAAAACGTTAGTGACTGTTATGGCCTGGTCGTCCAACGACAGGCTTGGACGCCACAGTCCAGCCCACGCAGCCCACGCAACCAACGCGATGAGGGGCAGATAGTGGAGCGACTCGTTTTCTCCCGCCAACGCGACAGCGACAACACTAAAACCACACAACAGCCACGTCACGGCGGCAAGTACTCGATTGAATCGCGAAGTGAACATTCGTCTATCGTCGCAGGTGCTGGGCGCTGATGGTTGACAGGGAGACCAAGAACATGACTGATCACAAACCAACCTCCGGCTCAGAGGCATCCGACGTCATCATCGCGGAGGCCAAGGAGGGCGTGCCCGTACTTGAGGTCAAGGATCTCAGCGTCGACTTCGGTGTCGACAATGAGTGGGTCCCTGCCGCAATCAAACTCAATTACACTGTCAACAAGGGTGAGGTGCTCGCCATTGTCGGTGAGTCTGGGTCGGGCAAGAGTGCAAGCTCCATGGCGGTGCTCGACCTCCTTCCGGTGAACAGTCGCATCCGTGGAAGCGTCAAGCTCAACGGCGTTGAGCTTCGCGGAATTCGCGATTCGGCGATGCGTCGAGTGCGCGGTGAAAAGATTGCTGTCATCTTCCAGGAGCCGATGACAGCTCTCAACCCGGTGTACACCGTGGGTTTCCAAATCGTAGAAACCTTGCGTCAGCACTATGGAATGAGCCCGACGGATGCGAAGAAGCGCGCGATCGAACTGCTCACCATGGTGGAGATGCCTGATCCGCCCAAGGCCTTCAACTCCTACCCACACCAGTTGTCGGGTGGACAGCGTCAACGAGCGATGATCGCACAGTCTATTTCTTGTGACCCGGACTTGCTGATTGCCGACGAGCCCACCACGGCGCTCGACGTGACTGTTCAGGCCGAAATCCTCGACCTGTTACGTAGCCTTCACAAGCGACTTGATTCGGCGATCATCTTGATCACCCACGACATGGGTGTTGTTGCTGACCTTGCTGACCGGGTGGTCGTGATGCGCAATGGTTTGATTGTTGAGAGTGGCACTGTTCACCAGATTTTCGCGAACCCGGTGGAGCCTTACACAATCGAGCTTCTCGCCGCAGTGCCGCACCTTGGTGCGAACAAAGAGCGTCTGCTTCTCAAAGAAATCACGGAGCAGGCGCCGGTTCTCTCGCTCAAGAACGTGACGATTGAATACCCTAAGCGCGGCAGAATGCCAGCGTTCAGGGCCGTGGATAATGTATCCCTTGAAATTCGCCCTGGCGAGATGCTCGGCCTTGTGGGAGAGTCCGGTTCCGGTAAGACGACCATTGGTCGCGCCGCGATGGGGCTTCTGCCCATCACCGAGGGTGAACTTCGTGTCGTGGGAATGGATATGGCGAACATGCCCAAACGGGAACTGCGTCTTCTCCGTCGCAAGACGGGAATCGTGTTCCAAGACCCCGCGTCATCGCTGAACCCGCGCATGCCCGTCGGCCAGAGCATTGGTGAGCCGATGTTGCTCGCCGGTGTGGCCAAGGGTAAGGAGCTTGACCGAAAGGTAGAAGACCTTCTCGAGCAGGTGGAGTTGCCCACCTTCTTCCGCAACCGTTACCCGCACGAACTCTCCGGTGGGCAGAAGCAGCGCATCGGAATTGCGCGCGCTCTCTCGCTCAACCCGGAGCTCTTGGTTGCAGACGAGCCGACATCAGCTCTGGATGTGTCGGTGCAGTCACGATTCCTTGAGTTGCTCCTCGAGCTTCAGGAGCAACTGAAATTCGCGTGCCTGTTCATCAGTCACGACCTCGCTGTCGTTGACAGACTTGCTCACCGCATTGCCGTGCTTCGCGATGGAAAGCTCGTTGAGCAGGGAACTCGCGATGAGATTTTACGCAACCCGAAGGATCCGTACACGCAGCGCCTGATCGCGGCGGTGCCGCTTCCCGACCCTGATCAGCAGCGTGTGAACCGCGAGGCGCGCCTGGCAGAGTCTCACTGAACCCGCTCGAATAGCGTTCCGGTTGAAGGGCGGAGAATAACGATTGTGTTTCCTCTGTCCCTTGAGTAGGGGGGAACTGGCGAGATTCTCTTAAGGTAGGTCGGGGCAGGGTTCGACAATCTCGATTGCCCTGATCCATCCATCTTCCACAGGAGGTACAGTGAAATTCAGACGTATCGGCATGGCAGCGGGGGCAATCGCTCTTGTTTCGGCCATGGCACTGACCGGGTGCACCCCGGCAGAAAACGCAGGATCGCCAGCAGGCGATGGCGACCCGACCGCGATCATCACCGCGAACAGCTCTGAGCCGCAGAACCCGTTGATCCCGACCAACACCAATGAGGTTGGTGGCGGAAAAATTCTCGACGCGATGTTCGCGGGCCTTATCTACTATGACAAAGACGGTGCCGCGCACAACGACGTTGCCGACTCCATCACGACGGACGACAACATCACGTTCACCGTCAAGATCAAGCCCGGACTCAAGTTCACCAATGGTGACCCGGTTGACGCTGAGAGCTTCGTCACGGCATGGAAGTACGGTGCGCTTGCGAGCAACGCCCAGCTGTCCAGCTACTTCTTCGAAGACATCGAAGGCTTCAGCTACGACGAGGACACAGATCTCACCGGTCTGAACGTTGTGGATGACACCACGTTCACCATCAAGCTCACCTCGGCGCTTGCGGACTTCCCGCTTCGTCTGGGCTACTCGGCGTTCTACCCTCTGCCCAAGTCGGCATGGGCTGACGTTGCAGCATTCGGCGAAAACCCGTCGGGCAATGGCCCGTACATGTTCGCCAACGACAAGGCATGGCAGCACGATGTGCAGATTGACCTCGTTGTGAACCCGGACTACGACGGACCTCGCAAGGCCACGAACGGTGGAATCACTTTCACGTTCTACCAGAGCCAGGACTCCGCGTACGCTGACCTGCTGAGTGGCAACCTCGATGTTCTGGATGCAATTCCGAACAGCGCGTTTGCTACCTTCCAGTCTGACCTCGGTGACCGTGCCGTGAACCAGCCTGCAGCTATCTTCCAGTCGTTCACCATCCCGTCGCGCCTCGCGCACTTCAGTGGTGAAGAAGGAAACCTGCGTCGCAAGGCCATCTCGATGGCGATCAACCGCGAGGAAATCACCACAGTGATCTTCGAGGGAACGCGCACGCCGGCATCTGACTTCAGTTCCCCAGTAATTGACGGTTGGACCGACAAACTCAAGGGCGCAGAGGTTCTTGCTTACAACCCAGACGAGGCGAAGAAGCTGTGGGCCGAGGCCGACGCTATCGCCCCGTGGACCGGCCAGTTCCAGATCGCGTACAACGCGGATGGTGGACACCAGGCATGGGTTGACGCAGTTCTGAACAGCGTCAAGAACACGCTGGGTATTGACGCAGTTGGCGCACCGTACCCGACCTTCAAGGAAGCACGCACGCTCATCACGAAGCGGGAAATCCAGACCCCGTTCCGTACCGGATGGCAGGCGGACTACCCGGGTCTGTTCAACTTCCTCGGCCCGCTCTACGCAACCAACGCGGGATCCAACGACGGTGACTACTCGAACCCTGAGTTCGACGCGCTGCTGAAGAAGGGTTCCACTGCGTCTGACTTGAAGGAAGCAAACGCTGACTTCCAGAAGGCTCAGGAAATCTTGCTGCAGGACCTTCCGGTTTTGCCGCTGTGGTACTCCAACGTGACCGGAGGATTCGGCACTGACGTTTCCAACGTGAACTTTGGATGGAACTCGGTTCCGCTGTACTACGAGATCACCAAGAAGTAGCACCGGTTTCTTGCTGGTGAGTGCGAGGGGTGACGAGAACTTTCGTCGCCCCTCGCATCATGAGATGCCACACGGCCCAGAAGTGCGTGTTTCAGCGCACTTAGCCGGTGTCCCTGTGGCAGCCGCTCTGTCGAGGCTCTGGTAGCGTCGAAGAGCTTAACGACTGCACGATAAACCCAATGATTCTGATCTTCCTGATCCTCATCGGCAAGGACGCCGCGTGACCTTTTATATTTTGCGCCGAGTGCTTCAAGCAATTCCGGTATTTTTTGGTACTACCCTCCTCATCTACTTCATGGTCTTCGTGATGCCAGGTGACCCGATCATTGCGATGTTCGGCGACAAGTCACCGAACCCTGCCGTGATCGCACAATTGCGTGCGCAATACCATTTGGATCAGCCGTTCATCGTGCAGTACTTCCTGTACATCGGCAACCTGTTCCAGGGGGACTTTGGAGTCTCGTTCTCTGGTGAGCCGATCAACCAGATCCTGATGCGTACCTTCCCTGTCACGGCCCGCTTGGCGGTCATGGCTATTGGACTATTGACTGTCTCTGGAATTGTCATCGGGCTTATTTCGGGGCTGCGCAAGGGCAAGCTTTTCGATCACGCCTCCCTTGGGGCCAGCCTCGTGCTGATTTCGTTGCCAGTCTTTGTCATTGCATTCGTCGCTCAGTACGTCTTTGGAGTGTGGCTAGGGTGGGCGCGCACTACGGTGAGCAATGGGGCGCCGATCCAGGACTTGATACTGCCGGCAATTGTGCTTGCCGCGGCAAGTTTCGCGCAAGTGATGCGACTGACACGTTCATCAACAATCGAAACGATGAATCAAGACTTCGTTCGCACCGCGTACAGCAAGGGGCTCAGCCGCAAGCGCGTCATCCCCGTTCACATTCTTCGTAACTCGCTCATTCCGACCGTCACCTACTTGGCGACTGACTTTGGAACACTTCTCGTCGGCGCGACCATCACGGAGGGAATCTTTAACGTTCCCGGCGTTGGCTTCACCCTCTTCGACGCTATCCGCAGGGGCCAAGGGCCAACCGTGGTGTCTTTCGTCACCGTGATGGTTTTGCTCTATCTCGTTGTGAACCTCGTTGTCGACCTGCTGTACGGACTGCTGGACCCAAGGATTCGTTATGTCAAGTGAAACTGATACCACTCCACATGCCGATGGCGGGGGTGGGAAGAGCGTGATTCCGCACTTTGTCGCTCCCGTAACAGAAGACGAGAGCTACGGGGTTGATGCCGTGCGCGTCGCTGAGAAGCGCAGCAATTTGTGGCTAGATGCGTGGCGTGATCTCAAAGGTCGCCCACTCTTTTGGGTGTCTTCATTCCTGATCCTCGCTCTCGTGGTCGTAGCGCTCTTCCCGTGGCTTTTCACTAACACTCCGCCCAATGACGAGTGCTACCTCAGCAACAGTCACGGCGGACCGAGTGAGGGCCACCCGCTCGGCTTTACAAAGCTGGGCTGCGATGTCTATTCGCGAATTCTGTACGGGGCGGGAACATCCCTTTCCGTCGGATTCATTGTTGTCACCTTGACGACGATCCTCGGCGTGCTCTTTGGAGCGTTCTCAGGCTTCTACGGTGGATGGATAGACTCACTGCTCTCGCGCCTCCGTGACATCTTCTTCTCCATTCCCTACATCTTGGCCGCCGTAGTCGTCATGTCGGTGCTGTCGCAGTACCGCAGCGTGTGGAGTATTTCGCTCGCTATTGGGTTATTCGCGTGGCCTGCTACCGCAAGGGTGCTGAGGTCAGAGATCTTCAGAGTCAAAAACGCCGACTTTGTGATGGCGTCAACAGCCTTAGGTATGTCGCGTTTCAAGATTCTTGTGAAACACGTTCTTCCGAACTCGATTGCCCCCGTGATTGTGATTACGACGCTGTCCCTCGCTGGCGCGATCGTGGCAGAGGCGAGCCTCTCATTCCTTGGTGTTGGTATGGGATCCGACATCATGTCGTGGGGTAATGACATCAACCAAGCACAGGTCTACTTGCGCACGGCGCCGATGACCTTGGTCTATCCATCTATTGCACTGTTTATTGCCGTGTTTGCCTTCATTTCTCTAGGGGAGCTAGTACGGGATGCACTTGACCCGAAAGCGAGGGCGCAGCGATGAGCGCAGCAGAGTCACGTGAACATTCTGTGGGGAGCCCAGCAGGTGCTGTGCGACCACTGCTGGAGGTCAAAGACCTTCACGTCGGATTCCCGAATCAAGATGGCATGGTCATGGCTCTTGATGGCGTCAGCATGACGCTGATGCCGGGAGGAACAGTCGCCGTCGTTGGTGAATCCGGTTCCGGTAAGTCGACGATGGCGCACGCGATCATCAACTTGCTGCCCGGCTCAGGAAAAATCACCAGCGGGCAGGTGATTTTTGATGGTCAAGACCTGACCGCAATGACCCAGAACGAGATGGAAATGGTTCGAGGTCGGGGCATTGGTTTTGTTCCACAAGACCCCATGTCGAACCTGAACCCGGTTTGGAGCGTCGGCTTTCAGATGGAAGAGGCGGTGCGTGCCAACGGCATCGCCACTGGTCGCAAAGAGGTAAAGCGTGAAGCCATTAAGGCTCTCGAGCTCGCCGGGCTGAAGGATGCAGACAAGCGTCTGCGCCAGTTCCCTCACCAGTTCTCTGGTGGAATGAGGCAAAGGGTGCTCATCGGAATGGGACTTGCGGCTCGCCCGGCGCTCCTCATTGCGGATGAGCCCACCTCGGCACTCGACGTGACCGTGCAGAAAGTAATTCTCGATCACCTTGAAGTGATGACGAAAGAATCTGGAACGGCAATGCTGTTCATCACCCACGACTTGGGGCTCGCTGCCGAGCGCGCCGAACAGTTGATTGTCATGTTCCGCGGGCGAATTGTGGAGTCTGGTCCGTCAGCAGAGATTCTTGCTAACCCGCGGCATCCCTACACTCAGCGTCTCGTCGCGGCGGCACCGAGTCTCGCCTCACGCCGTATTCAGTCGTCCCAGCTCAAGGCCAAGGAGGAGGGAACCGAGCCCGCTTTGGCTCCGCTTCAGGCGAAGGAGCGCTCGACGCGCGAAGCGAAGCGGATTGCGGATGGAACCGCGGGTGAGTCGGTCATTGTCGTGGACTCGCTGACGAAGGTGTTCAAAATCCGTGGTGGCCGTGGTGATGCTCGCAAGCTCAAGGCCGTCGATAATGTCAGCTTTGAGGTTGAGCGAGGAACGACAATGGCGCTAGTGGGGGAGTCCGGTTCCGGAAAATCCACCGTTGCGAAACTGTTGCTTCAACTCGAAGAACCAACGAGTGGCACGATCACGATTGACGGTCTCAGCGCTGCCGGACTTGGTAGCCGTGAGCTCTTCCAGTTGAGAAGCAAAATGCAGCCGGTGTTTCAAGACCCGTACGGGTCGCTGGATCCGCTCCGCAACATCCGCAGCATCATTGCTGAGCCGCTGGCGATTCACAAGGCAGGCGATCACGAGTTTCGTAAGCAACGTGTTACCGAGCTTCTGGAACAGGTGGCTTTGCCGTCGAACCTGGCGACGAGGTATCCCGGTGAGCTTTCGGGTGGGCAGCGCCAGCGAGTGGCAGTAGCGCGCGCTCTCGCGCTGAAACCAGAGATTGTGATTCTCGATGAGGCGGTTTCGGCGCTCGACGTTCTGGTTCAGGGCCAGATTCTGAAGCTCCTCGCGGAGTTGCAGTCAGAATTGAAGCTGACCTACCTGTTCATCACTCACGACCTCGCGGTCGTGCGGATGATCGCTGACAACGTGTGTGTCATGCGTCAGGGGCAGATTGTTGAAGCATCAACGGTCAATGATGTGTTTGAAAACCCGCAGACAGAGTACACGCGCGAGTTGCTGAACGCTATTCCTGGTGCACGACTGAAAATTGGTGTGTGACGTCAATAGATACACGTCGAACGGTTGCGGGCTCCGTGCATTCGTCGCCGCTTCGACAGCCATTGTCGAGGCGACTTCGTGCGGTGGTTGCGGGCGTGATCGTTGCGATCGTCGTGACGGGGTGCACCGCGCCCACCGTGGTCGAAGGCAGCACGGTCACGGTCGCTACGGGCGCCGCACTCTTCTCGCTCAATGACCGAACGTCGTATGGCAATTCGGTGGCAAACAGCGGAGTGCTTCAAGCGCTGAACTCGAGTTTCAACCGCTACGACAGTGAGTCGGCTCTTGCTCTGGACAGCTCCTTTGGCACCTACCAGCTCGTGTCGAATGACCCCCTGACGGTGAAGTACACGATCGCGAGAGATGTGACCTGGTCTGATGGTGTGCCCGTGGACGCCGCAGATTTGTTGCTTGCGTGGGTTGCAAACTCTGGCGCGCGAAACTCGATGGGCGTCAATGACGCGGGATACCGGAATCCAGAGACGGGTCAATATGCGACACCTTTCCCGACGGACGTGGTCTATTTTGACGGCACCACGAGCGAGGGCCTTCAGTATGTGACAAAGCTGCCAGAGATCAGCGATGAAGGTCGATCCCTCACGCTGACGTGGGACAGCTACATCGTGGATTGGCCGCTGTTGCTTCAGGTGGGCCTTCCCGCGCACGTTGTCGCCGCGCACGCTCTCGACATGTCGCTCAGACCTGACAGCCACTCCGACGATGGAAACGTAGATGCCAAACGTCTTGCAGACGCCCAGAAGGCAAAAGAGGCGGTCATTGACGCAGTGCGCAAAAACGACACTTCGGCACTTTCGGCAATCGCAAACTTTTGGAACAGCGGGTTCGACCTTGAGGAGATGCCAGAAGATGCTTCGATCCTCGTGTCGACCGGTCCGTACACAATAACCGGGTTTGTGCCCGGGGAGAGCGTGACACTGAGCGCCAACAGTCGTTACCGCGGTGACCACAACCCCGTGTTTGAGACCGTGACGGTTCGCTTCATTGTGGAGCCTCTCGACCAGATCGCAGCATTGAACAATGGCACCGTGGATGTCATTGTTCCCAAGGCAAACTCTGAAACGATCAACGCCATCGCTGAGACTAACTCGGCCACGATCCTGATGGTGCCGGGTGGAACATACGAGCACCTTGATCTCTCGTTCGCCAACGGAAAAAGTGGCACTTTTCAGGATGCGCGCGTGCGAGAGGCATTTCTCCGAACAGTTCCCGTGCAGCAGATCAAGGATGAGGTTTTGGGGGCACCTCTCGCCGACACCTCTGAACGGTCGTCTCTGGTCTTCCCGCCAGGCTCCACCGATTATGCCGAAGCTGTTGCCGCGAACGATTCCGCACGATTCCGCACGCCAGACGTCGAGCGCGCGAAGGCGCTGCTTGTCGAAGCCGGTGTCACTAACCCGGTCGTGTGCATGATGTTCGACCCATCCAATCCGAAACGGGTGAAGGAATATCAACTGATTGTGGACGCGGCAGCATTTGCCGGCTTCGTGGTGACAAATTGTTCTGGGCCGGACTGGCGAAACCTCCTCGGCACCCCTGGCACTTATGACGCAGCACTTTTCGGGTGGTCCTCCTCTAACGACTCAGTGGCGGGTTTGCAGTCCCTCTTTGCGAGCGGTGCCAGAGGGAACCTCAATGGATACTCAAACTCCGAGGTCGACACGCTACTCTCCCAATTGGCTGTGACGCCAGATATCAAGGAGCAGCGCATCCTTCGCCTCGCCCTCGATTCGCTGCTGTACTCGGATAGCTATGGGCTACCGCTCTACCAAGACACAATTGTGGTCGCGCACAATGATGAACTCACCGGGGTGAGGCCAGCGACACTGGCCAAGGGAATCCTGTGGAACATCTGGGAATGGGCGCCTGCATCGACTTCGTCGGTACAAACGCCTCCCGTCAAGTAGTATTGACTGCCCCCCAAAAGAACTAGGACAGTACACCCATGCCCATTGCCACCCGCAATGATTTGCGCAACGTGGCGATCGTTGCCCACGTCGACCACGGTAAGACCACCCTCGTCGACGCGATGTTGCGCCAAACCAATTCTTTCGCAGAGCACTCCCACGTTGAGGAGCGCTCCATGGACTCTGGTGACCTTGAGCGTGAGAAGGGCATCACGATCCTGGCCAAGAACACGGCCATCAGCTACACCGGCATCCACGCCACGGAGGGTCCGGTGACGATCAACGTTATCGACACCCCCGGCCACGCCGACTTCGGTGGCGAGGTCGAGCGCGGTCTCAGCATGGTGGATGGCGTAGTGCTGCTCGTCGATGCAAGCGAGGGCCCGCTGCCACAAACCCGTTTCGTGCTGCGCAAGGCGCTGGAAGCGAAGCTGCCCGTCATCCTGCTGGTCAACAAGACGGACCGCCCCGACGCTCGCATCGATGATGTCGTCGCAGAAAGCCAAGACCTTTTGCTCGGGCTCGCGAGTGACCTCGTCGACGACGTACCAGACCTTGACATTGATGCTTTGCTCGATGTGCCCGTTGTTTACGCTTCTGGCCGCAACGGTGCGGCGAGCCTCAACAAGCCGGCAAACGGCACGCTGCCAGACAACGCTGATCTCGAGCCGCTTTTTGAGGCGATCCTCCAACACATTCCTGCGCCGAGCTACGACACCGAAGCGCCGCTCCAGGCTCACGTCACGAACCTCGACGCTTCGCCCTTCCTCGGTCGGCTCGCGCTCCTGCGCGTCTTCAACGGCACGCTCAAAAAGGGTCAAACTGTTGCATGGGTTCGCAAAGACGGGGAAGTGCACAATGTGCGCGTCACCGAGCTTCTCATCACGAAGGCACTCGACCGGTACCCGGCCGAAAGTGCGGGCCCCGGAGACATCGTGGCAGTGGCAGGCTTTGCCGACATCACGATCGGTGACACGCTTGCTGACCCGGATGACATCCGTCCATTGCCTGCTATCACCGTTGATGACCCCGCGATTTCGATGACGATTGGCACGAACACGAGCCCGCTCGTTGGCAAGGTCAAGGGTCATAAGCTCACGTCGCGCATGGTGAAGGACCGTCTCGACCGTGAACTCGTGGGAAACGTCTCGCTCAAGATTGTCGATGTCGGCCGACCTGATGCGTGGGAGGTGCAGGGTCGTGGTGAGCTCGCGCTCGCTATTCTCGTCGAGCAGATGCGTCGCGAAGGTTTTGAACTGACCGTCGGCAAGCCACAGGTCGTCACGCGGCGCGTTGACGGCAAGGTACACGAGCCGTTTGAGCACTTGACTATTGATGCTCCAGAAGAGCACCTCGGGGCGATTACGCAGCTGCTTGCCTCGCGCAAGGGTCGCATGGACGGCATGAGCAACCACGGCACCGGCTGGGTGCGCATGGAGTTCATTGTTCCCTCACGTGGGCTCATCGGATTCCGCACCGAGTTCCTCACGATTACTCGTGGAACGGGGATTGCGAACGCAATCTTGCACGGCTACGCGGAATGGGCTGGTTCCATTGTTACGCGCAACACCGGCTCGATTGTCGCCGACCGCTCCGGTGTTGCGACACCGTTTGCCATGGTCGCGCTACAGGAGCGAATGTCATTCTTCGTCGAGCCGACGCAAGAAGTTTATGAGGGCATGGTCGTGGGCGAGAATTCTCGTGCTGAAGACATGGATGTGAACATAACGAAGGAGAAGCAGCTGACGAACATGCGCCAGTCGACCTCCGACACGTTTGAGCGCATGACCCCGTCGCGCCAGCTCACGCTGGAGGAGTGCCTCGAGTTTGCTCGTGAAGACGAGTGCGTAGAAGTCACGCCTGAATTTGTGCGCATCCGCAAGGTTGAGTTGGACCAAAATGCGCGGGCGCGGGCGACAGCGAGCCTTAAGCGTGCGAACGCATAAGTAGTCTTTGCCCATTGGCTCGACCGCTGCTGGCATAGTACGCTTGCGGGAATTCCGTCGTACGGCGGAATTCCCGAACAAGTGAAGAGGAATCTCCACCATGGCTTTCACCCGCACATCTTTGCTCGCGCCTTTGGCAATCACGCTTGCGATTGTGCTCACCCCGATGATCACCGCGTGCGGCGGCAACCCGATTCAGAACATCATCAAGGGTGCTACCGGCGGCCAGGTCGATGTCGGCGGAACAAACATCCCGGCAGACTTCCCCACTGAAGTTCCTCTCACCTCAGGTCACGTGGTCTCGACCACGAGCTTCGGAAACCTTGAAGAGGGCAAGGTGTGGAATGTCGCGATCAAGGTTTCGGATGGCACCGCTATCGATGGCATCGCGAATCAACTTACCGATGCCGGTTTCAAGCTTCTCGGCGAGTCCTTGACCCTAGAAGCTGGAGCCGCAAACATCTTTACGAAAGATCCCTACTCGGTGATGGTGATCATTGCCAAGGACGACAAGCTGGGAACGCTCGCGAACTACACCGTGACGTGGATAAAGTCAGACTCCTGATCACCTCAGTGAGCATCTCGAGGAACGGTGCACGCGGGTCGCGGTGCCGCGCGCTTCGAGTGTGAAATCGGGTTCGGTGAACTCTGAACCGGCCGACAAAGGTGCTCCTTCACCCTTGTTGCGAGTGACGATGTACTGTTGTTCGCGCAACGAGGCGTGGCCCTATCGGAGGAGTTGCCCAACGTTGAGGAGGCTTTCGACCCGCTCTCGTCCCCGCATAGTGGCGAGAAGCGCCTATTCTTGTGCACTGTGACCTTGTCAAGCGCGCGCGAGCATGTTCTGTTCGTTCATGCTCATCCGGATGATGAGTCCATCACCACGGGGGGTGCAATTGCGACGCTGCTCGACGCTGGGGTGGCAGTCACTCTTCTGACCTGCACCAGGGGCGAGCTCGGGGAAGTCATCCCCGAGGAACTTCAGCACCTTTCTGGGGACGCCCTCGGCGCGCACCGGGAGTCGGAGCTTGCTGCTGCCGTTGCCGTCCTTGGGCTCAAGGATCATCGATTTCTTGGCGCCGACGGGGCATGCGCCGCAGGAGTTTCGCCGCATCGCTTTCGGGACTCCGGCATGCAGTGGGGCCCGAATGGACCAGAACCTCTGAATGTCGCCGAGTCACCACCATCCATCGACTCCCTGGCACGAGCCGACATCGGAGCGGTTCTGGCCGACATCTGCGCCGTGATCGCCGATATTCGGCCCATCGCCGTCATCAGCTATGACAGTGGTGGCGGCTACGGGCATCCCGATCACGTGCGAACCCACGAGGCCGCGAGCTTCGCGGCGCACACCATGAGCGTACCTTTTTACGCGATTATTCCTGTCGGCCAGCAAACGGAAGGCGACATCCTGCTGGACGTGAGTCGCGTCCTGGACCGAAAAACCCGCGCACTGGAGGCGTATCGCACGCAGCTCACGGTGGAGGGAAATTCAATTGTGCACTCGGGTGGACAGGTTGAACTCATCAACGACACGGAAATTTTTCGGCCGCCGATGAGGTCGCACACCTCGGAGCTGGAGTGGTCTCACCTGCGAATTTTCACCAAAGCCGCCACGTGCACTCTCGCCCTTGCCATCGGGGCGCTCGTGGGCGTGCTGGGCACGATCCATCACGGTTTCGCGTTCTCAGTCGTGTCTCTGATCATGGTGGCTAGCCTTCTTACCGGTCTCAGGTTGCTCTTTCGCGTTCGAACCGTCGCTCTGTTTGCGGGCTTGGGCGTCTTTCTCGTCGTGGGAGCCCTGTCGCAGAAGAGTGCTGGTGGGTCTGTGCTGATTCAAAACAACCTGGTGGGGTCGGTCTGGAGTTACGGGGTTGCGATAATCGCTCTTGTTGTGCTCGCGTGGCCGAACCTTCGCCCTCGTGCGAGGGATACGATGGGTAACGTAACTGATTCTCAAAAGGTGGTGGATGCTTCGTGACCTACGTCATCGCGCTTCCTTGCGTCGATGTTAAAGACCGCGCCTGTGTCGATGAGTGCCCCGTCGACTGCATTTATGAAGGCGATCGGATGTTGTACATCCACCCCGATGAATGCGTTGA
>JBDSUT010000156.1:0-8832 GCA_039927595.1 Terrimesophilobacter sp. | reverse complement strand
GGTGGTGACTGTCGGGGTAGTGCTCATGCATGTGAGTGAGCTCTTGGTGGGTGTGGACGTGCTTATGCCACCCGTTTGTACCAACCAGGTGCTCCTCGTCGTGATCATGCTGGTGGTGATCGTCGTGAGTGTGCCAATGGTCATGCGTGATCGGCTCATGAACGTGTTCGTGTTCGTGGCGCTCACTGAGGTGAAGCCACACACCAAATGCCATGAGTAGCCCGGCGATAATGATGGGCCAACTGACGGGGTCGCCGAGAGTGATCGCGAGCACGGCTCCGAAGAATGGGGCAATCGAGTAGTACGCGCTGGCACGCGCAGTGCCAACGTGGCGCATGGCAATGATGAAGAGCACGAGGCTGATGCCGTAGGCAACAAGCCCGATGACCATGGCGGCAGCAATGTTCACTGCGCCCGGCAGCTGCGCCCCGAGTGCGAAGGCAAGGATCAGGTTTACTGGCCCTGCGACACCGCCCTTGACGGCAGCTAACCACGTCGCATCGTTGAGCGCGATCTTGCGGGTGAGGTTGTTGTCGAGGCCCCAGCTCAGGCAGGCCCCAAGAATGGCGAGTGAAGGCCACGGGCTTCCAAAGTTGGCGCCGGAAGGGATGCTGAGAGCGACAGCCCCTGCAACGATCGCGAGCATCCCCACGGCAATCCGGCGGTCGAAGTTTTCTTTGAACACAAACCATGCCAGGGCTGCGGTAAAAACTCCTTCCGCGTTGAGCAGGAGCGATGCGCCGGAGGCTGGCATGTTCGAAAGGCCGAACATGAGAAGAACAGGCCCGGCAATGCCCCCGAAGAACACGGCGCCGACGAGGGGCAGGATCTCCGCTTTGGCGATGCGAACACGTGGAAAACGGCGCACAACTCGGTAGAGCCCCAGCCCGAGGCCCGATCCGCAGTAGAGCAGGCCTGCGAGTAACCACGGACTGACGTCGTCATTGAGCAGAATCTTTGCCAGTGGGGTGCCCGCTCCAAAAAGAAGAGCAGAAACCAGTGCGGCCTGAACTCCCACGTTGCGAAGTGCTGCCAGCATCAGTTACTGTTCCGATTCTGTGTGGTGCGGTGATGTGCCGGGGAGTTCGTGAGCGCGTGCTCGGCCTGGAACAGAGCGTCAGCGACGAGGCGACTGGCGTGCTCATTCGTCAGTCGATAGAAAACGTGGGTACCGTCTTGACGCGCCGCCACAATGCGCGCGAGTCGAAGCTTGGCGAGGTGTTGAGAGACGGATGCGGGGGTTTTGTCGACAATCTCCGCGAGCCGGTTGACCGTGAGCTCGCCATCGCGGAGAGCCAGAACGATGTGAACGCGTGTGGCGTCCGCGAGCATCCTAAAGATTTCGACGGCTATCTCGACGCGGGAATCCACTGAGCCCTCAGTCAATAACTGCACATCTGCATTCATATGCATATTATTGCAACTTTTCATGGCGCTTGTTGCGCGTTTAAAGTGGCACTCTGGCCCGAGCGAAACGCATCCATAAGCGATCTCATTACTACTGTTGTCTTATGAGTGCACAAGTCCGACTGTTCCACTCCAACGATGCGGCCCCGACGCTCGAAGTTTACCTGCGTGCGATAAGGGTGACAGCGGCTGCGGACTACAACCCAGAACAAGTCGCTGCGTGGGCGCCATCAGACTTCGACCCTCAGATGTGGTTGGACCTTCGTCAAGCGCGCAACACAGTAGTTGCTGAGGTCGATGGAGTCATTGCAGGTTTTACTGACGTGAGTGAATCTGGCTATATCGACATGATGTTTGTGGACCCGGACTATGCGCGACAGGGTGTTGCCACTGCCTTGTTTAGCTGGGTGCGAAGTCAAGCGGAAGTGTTTGGGCTCGGAGCGTTGACGGTGCACGCAAGTATTACTGCTCGACCGTTTTTTGAACTACAGGGGTTCGTTGTCGACGAAGTATGCCACCCCGTGATTGGCGGAGTCGCCCTCACCAGCTATGCGATGACGTGCAACCTTGACCAGCACCCACGCTCATGATGCAGTTTCGCTGAGCGATCGTGATCGCCCCCGACTCGGTCGAGCGATGGGCGTGCAATCGCATGTTGTTGTCGGTAAAGGCAACTAGACGATTGAGGCGACAATTGGCGGGGATCGGCTTTACTGCAGAGTCTGTGGACACATCTTTCACTTAGTCGACAAGTTCAAGCCCGACAGGTGTAGTGTTGATACCCCATGAGGGTATAACCAAGGGGTGGTGCAATGGTCGGCTACGACGAGGACAAGAAAGCTCTTCTGCTGCGCTTGCGCAAGGCGGAAGGTCAGGTACGCGGCATCCATCGGATGATTGAAGAAGACACCTACTGCATCGACGTGCTCACTCAGGTTTCGGCCGTGACGAAGGCACTTGAGAACGTGGCCCTTGCTCTCGTGGGCGATCACCTGTCGCACTGCGTCGCGGAGGCCGTGCGCGAAGGCGGCGCGGTCGCCGACGAGAAACTGCAGGAAGCCACCGCCGCAATTGCGCGACTCGTGCGGTCATAGGCCAAAAGTAAAACAAGAACAAACAGAAGAAGGAAGAGCACATGTCCACAACAACTCAAAAGTATGACGTCACCGGACTCACCTGTGGTCACTGCGTGGCCAGCGTCACCGAAGAATTGAGCGAACTGGCCGGCGTCGCCTCCGTCGATATCGAGCTCAACAAGGGAGGCGCCTCCGTCGTCACCGTCACGAGCGCGGATGCTCTCGACCTGGATCAGGTGCGCGCGGCTATCGTCGAAGCTGGATACGAGCTGGTGACGACCGCACCGTGACTACCCCCACCGTCGTCAACCAGGCTGCGGATCAGGAGTCACGCACCGACCTCCACCTCGAGATCGGGGGGATGACGTGTGCCTCCTGCGCGAATCGGGTTGAACGCAAGCTCAACAAACTCCCGGGGGTGACGGCCTCCGTCAACTTCGCGACCGAGAAAGCCCTCGTGAGCGTGCCGCAGGGCACGGATGTCGCGACGCTCGTTTCCGCCGTAGAGTCGGCGGGCTACACGGCTGTTGAGCCAGCACCGCCGAAAACGGCGGCCGCGAGTGAGACCGATGGTGGCAGTAAAGGCGAGGACCCAGAAATAGTCTCCCTGCGCCAGCGCCTCATCATTTCTGC
This sequence comes from Terrimesophilobacter sp., assembly GCA_039927595.1. Taxonomy (GTDB): domain Bacteria; phylum Actinomycetota; class Actinomycetes; order Actinomycetales; family Microbacteriaceae; genus Terrimesophilobacter. The sequence goes on along the minus strand of JBDSUT010000156.1, from coordinate 5,716 downwards.
CATCCTGGCGACTCCTGTGGTTGTGCTCTCGATGATTCCGGTCATTCAATTCACTCACTGGCAGTGGTTGGCGCTCACCCTTGCCGCGCCTGTTGCTCTCTGGGGGGCCTGGCCGTTCCATCGGGCAGCCTGGGTGAACCTTCGTCACGGCGCCACGACCATGGACACTCTCGTGAGTGTTGGCGTTCTCGCCGCACTTGGCTGGTCACTGTACGCGCTGTTCTTTGGTGACGCCGGAATGCCCGGAATGACCATGTCGTTCCACTTCATCACGGAGCCGGGCTCGGGTGCGAGCGAGATTTATCTCGAGGTAGCTGCCGCAGTCACGGTCTTCCTTCTCACCGGGCGCTACCTTGAAGCCCGAGCGAAGCGCGCATCCGGTGCGGCACTGCGTGCACTTCTCGAACTTGGGGCCAAAGAGGCAGTGAAGCTCGAAGGCGGTAACGAAATTCGTGTGCCGATTGGTGACCTCAAGGTTGGCGACCGATTCGTGGTGCGGCCAGGCGAAAAGATTGCGACCGATGGGCTGATCGTCGAGGGCTCCTCTGCCGTGGATGCGAGCATGCTCACGGGAGAATCCAAGCCCGTGGATGTCGCAGAAGGCGACCGCGTCGTCGGCGCGACCGTGAACGTGGCGGGCCGCCTCATCGTGGAGGTCACGCGCGTGGGCACGGACACCGAACTCGCCCGAATGGGTCGCCTTGTTGAGGGCGCGCAGACCGGCAAGGCTCAGGTGCAGCGCTTGGCAGACCGAGTGTCGTCGGTGTTTGTGCCCATTGTGTTTGTGCTGGCCATCGGCACGCTCGTCACGTGGCTACTCCTCGGAGCGACGCCTGTGATGGCGTTCACGGCCGCCGTCGCTACCCTCATCATCGCGTGCCCGTGCGCGCTTGGTCTTGCGACCCCCACAGCACTGATGGTGGGCACCGGTCGGGGTTCCCAAATGGGGATCCTGATCAGCGGGCCCCAGGTGCTCGAGCAAACCCGCAAGGTTGACACGATAGTTCTCGACAAGACCGGCACCGTCACCACAGGGATCATGGCGTTCTCGCACATCACCGTGGCTACCGGGGAGAACGAAGACGAAGTTCTTGCGATGGCCGCCGCCGTCGAGCAAGGCTCCGAGCATCCGACGGGCGCAGCAATCGTCGCCGAAGCACGGAGTCGCGGTGTGGAGCTTGCCCCGGTCGAGCAGTTCATCGCCGAAGCCGGCAGCGGCGTTCGCGGAACAGTGGAAGGCCGAGTTGTGCTCGTTGGCCGAATGCCGTGGCTCGCCAGTGAGTGGGCGTCACCGACCCCGCCCGAACTTGCCGCCGCCGCGAAAGTCTTGGAGACCGACGGGGCTTCCGTCGTGGCCATCGCGTGGGATGGTGCCGTGCGGGGCCTCGCCACGGTCTCCGACACGATCAAGCCAACGAGCGCTGAGGCGATGGAACGCTTTCGTGGCCTCGGTCTTAACCCCATTCTGCTCACTGGTGACAACGAGGGTGCTGCCGCCGCGGTCGCCGCAAGCGTGGGCATCGTCGACGTGCGGGCTGGGATAAGCCCACAGGGCAAGCTCGACGTGATTCGTGAACTTCAGTCTCATGGGCGCGTAGTCGCAATGGTGGGTGATGGCGTGAATGACGCCGCCGCGCTTGCCGCGTCAGACCTCGGCATCGCGATGGGATCTGGCACGGATGCCGCGATCGCGGCAAGCGACATCACGGTGGTGCGCGGCGATCTGAACGGTGTCGTCGACTCGATTCGGCTCGCAAAGCGCACTCTCGCGGTGATCAAGGGCAACCTTTTTTGGGCCTTCGCGTACAACATTGCGGCCATTCCGCTCGCCATGGCAGGGCTCCTGAACCCGCTCATTGCGGGGGCGGCGATGGCGTTCTCTTCCGTGTTTGTGGTGACGAACAGTTTGCGGCTTCGGCGGTTTCGCGGCGTGAGCTAGTCGTCGTCGCTGTCGAGAGGAGCGGCAACTCGACCGCGAAGTCGTTCCAACTCGCGGCGATCGCGCTTGGTAGGCCGTCCAGCCCCACGGTCGCGAATGGGTGCAAGCGCCAGAGCCTCTCGCGGCGGCGGCGGTGGGGTGAGGTCGATGAAGCACTCCGCGGCCTGCTCCGCAGAAACTCGTTTCACAATGAGCTTTTGCACGGTCAGGATGCGATCGAACCCGCTGATTCGAACGCGCACCTCGTCGCCTACCCGCACAGGTTGCGCAGCCTTCGCACGGTCGCCACCCACGCGCACGTGGCCAGCCCGACACCCGGCAGTTGCCGTAGACCGTGTCTTGAACACGCGCACCGCCCACAACCAGGCATCCACGCGCACCGAATCAGACATGTTCCGAGCTTAAGTGGCGCCGTCCCCTCACGGTGCCACACCACTGCCGTTGTGGCGAAAAGCGAACGAGGCTTCGTCGCAGCAGACTCAATGTCATAGGCTCGCAGCACAAGATTAGAACAGTCCTGCCGACGGGAAACCACGCAGAGGAAACACCATGGCTCACACCAAATTTGTCGCCGCGATTGATCAGGGAACGACATCCAGCCGGTGCATCATTTTTGACGCTCAGGGTCTGATTGTCGGGAGTGCGCAGCGCGAGCACCAGCAAATTTTTCCCCAGCCGGGTTGGGTCGAGCACGACGCCGGTGAGATTTGGGAAAGCGTGCAGGATGTCGTCACTCGCGCACTCGCGGACGGCAACCTTAAGGTCGACCAGCTGGCCGCGGTGGGCATCACGAACCAACGGGAGACCACGGTCGTCTGGGATCGTCACACCGGAAAACCGGTCGCGAACGCGATCGTCTGGCAAGACACACGCACGAGCGATCTGGTGCGAGAACTTGGAGCGCCGGTGGGCGCGGAGCGATTCCGTGAACGCACCGGACTTCCCCTTGCCACCTACTTTTCTGGCCCAAAGTTTCGGTGGATGCTCGACCACATCGAGGGACTGCGGGAGCGCGCAGAGAGTGGTGACGTGCTGTTTGGCACCATCGACACCTGGTTGATTTGGAATCTTACCGGAGGTGCCGATGGCGGCCGCCACGTCACAGATGTCACCAACGCGAGCCGTACATTGCTGATGAGCCTGCGCAACCTGGACTGGGACGAGACCATTCTCGACCGCATGCAGATTCCGCGAGCCGCACTGCCAGAAATTGTCTCCTCCTCAGAGGTGTACGGCACGGCGACCGGTGTTCTGGACGGCGTTCCCGTCGCTGGCGCACTCGGCGATCAACACGCTGCGCTTTTCGGCCAGACCGCGTTCTCTAAGGGTGATGTCAAGAGCACCTACGGTACGGGGAGCTTTTTGCTTTTGAATACGGGGGAGAATCCCGTGGAGTCCCATCACGGGCTGCTCACCACTCTCGCGTACAAGATTGGCGACGCGCCGGCGGTCTACGCGCTGGAGGGCTCGATTGCTGTCTCGGGCGCACTCGTGCAGTGGTTCCGTGACCAACTCGGTGTGATTGAGAAAGCGAGTGATATTGAAGCGCTTGCTGCGAGCGTCACCGACAACGGGGATTGCTACATTGTGCCCGCGTTTTCAGGGCTGTTTGCCCCGCATTGGCGCAGCGACGCTCGTGGTGTTGTGGTGGGCCTCACCGGGTACATCACGAGTGCGCATATTGCGCGCGCGATTCTCGAAGCATCCGCTTGGCAAACGAAGGAGGTTGTCGACGCGATGATGGCTGACACCCGTGTCACGCTCACTGAGCTTCGGGTGGATGGCGGGATGACCTCAAACTCTCTCCTGTTGCAAATTCTTGCGGATGCCCTAGACCTCACCGTTGTGCTGCCCGAAGTCGCCGAAACCACCGCGCTCGGTGCCGCATTCGCTGCCGGCCTGGCGGTGGGCTTCTGGGCAGATCTCGACGAACTTCGTGCTACCTGGAAGCAAAAGTCAGTGTTCGAGCCGGGCATGGACGACAAGCGGCGCCAGAGCGAGTACGCCCAATGGAAGAAAGCAGTGCAGCGCACCCTCGGCTGGGTAGAACCGAATCCGCGGACGGGTAGTTAGTCGAAGCCGAGCTCGGCCACATTAGGGCAACAGCAGCGCTCGCAGTTCTGCGCTCGTCGACACCACGTCGATTGCACCGGCCTCTTCACCCTCAGCGCCGTAACCCCAGTCCACATAGATCGCGGGAACGCCGTGAGCGTGTGCGCCCTCAATGTCGTAGAAGCGATCGCCCACCATGACTGGGTTGCTCGTGTCTGCCTCGATCATGCCGAACCGAATGAGTGCCTCAGCGATGACATCCTTCTTGGCACTGCGAATTTCGTCAATCGAGGATCCAGCGATAACCCGAAAATACTGGGTGATATTGCCGTGGTCAAGAATGAGCGAGGCCGCGAATTCCGGCTTCGAGGTGGCGAGGGCGAGGGGAATGCCCGCTGTATGAATTCCGCGAAGAATCCCGGCAATCCCCGGGTAGATGGAGGCCAGGCCGGCGCTGTTTGCCAAATAGTGCTGGCGGTAGATTGCGAGAGCTTGCGCTGATTCGACTTGGTCCATTCCCGCGAGATCGCGGAAGGAATCGAGAATTGGCGGGCCAACCCACGCGCGTAGTTCCTCCTGCGAGGGCACGGGAAGCCCCAGCTTCTCGAACATGTAGCCGAGGGATGCGGTGATCCCGGGTGCGGAATCAGCGATCGTTCCATCGAGGTCAAACAGGATGCAGCTCCACGGTTGTTTCACACGCTCAACCTTATGAGGTTCCGCCTGGTGGTTCAGAACAGTCTCAGGTGATGGTCATCGAGCCCACGCATCGCGTCGTAGTCGAGAACGAGACAGCGGATGCCGCGGTCCGTTGCCAGGGTGCGTGCCTGTGGCTTGATTTCTTGAGCCGCAAACACCCCGGTCACGGGGGCGAGCAGTGGGTCCCGGTTCATTAACTCGAGGTAGCGGGTGAGCTGCTCCACGCCGTCGATGTCTCCGCGGCGCTTAATTTCGACCGCAACGCTCTGGCCTGAAGCATCCTTCGCAAGGATGTCTACGGGACCGATCGCCGTCATGTATTCCCTGCGCACCAGCTGAAAACCCTCACCGAGAAGTTCAATCTGTTCGGCCAACAAGCGCTGCAGATCTGCTTCTGCACCGTCTTTCTGAAGCCCAGGATCAATGCCGAGTTCGTGCGAACTGTCGTGCAGAATTTCGTGTATGGAGATGACCAAAAGGTCTGCTGTTTTCGTTTGGTTGACCTTCCACAACTCGATGACCCCGGCCTCTGACTGCTCCGGCTCCGGCTCCAGCACGGCGACAGTGCACGGCGGGCTCATCCAGTTAAGTGGTTTATAGGAGAGCGAATCGGAGTGCACGAGCACGCTGCCGTCGCTCTTGAGCACGAGAAGACGCGTGGCTAGAGGTAGGTGGGCGCTCAGACGACCTGCGTAGTCGACGGAGCAGCGGGCAATAACGAGACGCACGAGTACGAGGTTAGTCCAGAGAATCCGCTGAGACAGGCCACAGGCACGGAGCGTAGTGTTGCAGGTCAAGATCGATCAACGAGGAGGAATCATGGCATCCGTTGCCCGTGTAACCACCCTGAGCGTGAGTTCAGACACATCTTTTGACGACGCGATTAAGGCGGGCGTCGAGCGCGCCAACAAGACGCTGCGCGGAGTTTCTGGAGCGTGGGTCAAAGAGCAGAAGGTCGTCGTTTCTGGCGGCAACATTGTGACGTGGCGCGTCGTGCTCGAAGTCACTTTTGTACTTGACGACTAA
>JBDSUT010000155.1:0-19980 GCA_039927595.1 Terrimesophilobacter sp. | reverse complement strand
GAGGCGCTGGCTGCGGCCACCGATGCTTATGCGAAGTACCTTGAGGTTTCTGATGCGATATTTCAAGCTGGAGCAAGTCAAACTGACTCACTTGATTTAGTAATGACCGGTGCCTATTTAGAGTCTTCGCTTGAAGCCTTTCGGCTTGCTGCAGGAAAGGGACTGAAAAGTACAGGAACTACGAAATTCGATCAGGTCAAACTCCAGCAATACAACGAAGTATCGAATGGCGAAGCTGTCATTGTGGCGTACGTGTGCGAAGACATTACAGATGTCGATGTCGTAGACGCGAATGGGAACTCCCTTGTGTCTCCAGATCGGCCGGATCGAACCCTATTCGAAGTCACTTTTGATTTCGACAAAACCACGCAGAGCTTGCTGATATCGCAGCGCACCCCATGGTCGGAGGAAGCATGTTGACAAATTTCGCAGTAATCGCGACCTTGATTTTGTCTGTGAGTTTGGCACTCATTGATCCATTTGTGGCCAAAGCTGAAACCGCAACCTGTGACCCAGTTACGGCGGCTACAACCGGTTGCCCAACAACCGCAACGAGCGACGGCACCGAAGTCACCCTAGAAGGCACATCCACGACGCCCGGGGATGCACCTAGAGCACCGAGCAAGGCGAGGGGCGGGCACGCAACAACGACTCCAGCACCGGCCGGGCCGGTCGTGTTCCGCGATGGCTACACGGTGACGATGCCCGTGACGATCGCCGATGTGGCAAAGTTTCGCCCGAATCCGGGCGTGGATCTTATGCAGCCCAACGGCTGGATGATCGTCGGCCTCTCGACCAACTTTTACGCGCGTGCCAGCCAACACATCAAGGCGGGGGAGTTGTTGGACCAGCCGGCATCCGTGCGCTTCACCCCCACCAAATACTTCTGGGAGTACGGCGACGGTAGCACCCGCAGTGCCTCAACACCGGGCACGACCTGGGCGGCGCAAGGGATCAATGAGTTCGATGCGACACCCACCAGCCACATCTATCGTGCACCCGGCCGATACGTGATCGATCTCACGATTGGTTACTCGGCCGAATACCGGCTGGGATCAAGCACCGACTGGATTCCCGTGAGTGGGCTCGTCTGGGTGCCCGCCAACCGTCTCGTCGCAATGGCCTCTGCTGGGGCAAAAACTGTTCTCGTCGAGGACGAGTGCACAATCAACCCCTCCGGGCCGGGATGCTGAGCCAGCCGGAATAATCCTTCAACCGGGATCGTTCCACCAAGTTCAGGGGCATCCATCGGCGCGCTCACAGCGCAGACAAATACAATGTTCAGGCTGCAGTCGGATGCTTATCCCTGCCTGGAAGGAGCACCCCATGCACGACGACACCGAACACACGAACCCCGGCGAACCGCTTGATGGCCACACGAGCCCGGCAACCGGCCACACAGACCCCACCGTGACCCCGCCGACCACCGCACCGACGGCACCCCCAACAAACCCCCCAACAAACCCTCCAACAAACCCTCCAACCGCGCCTCCGACAGCGCCGCCAGCGGTACCGGGCACCTACCACCCCGCGAACTCAGCGCAGGCGATGCCAGACAGCGACCGCGTGGCAGAGGCCAAGAAGTCGACGTCACCGATCGGGATTGCGGCCGCAGCTCTTCTCGTCGGCGCCCTCGTCGGTGGTGTATCGGGTGCTGGCGTTGCGACACTCGTGAGCAACTCGAACGGCTCATCACACACGGCCGCCGCGGTGGCCCCATCAACGATCACCGTCAACGATCCCGCCAACGCCACCCAGATTACCGCGATTGCAGCATCCGCTGGTCCCTCCGTCGTCACCGTTTCGGTGCGAGGTGGAACCTCCGGGGGAACCGGCTCAGGAGTGATCGTGACCGAAGACGGTTACATTGTCACCAACACCCACGTCGTGACACTGGACGGCGAAACCGGCAACGCCACCATCGACGTTCAGACATACGACGGTCACCTTTACACCGCGAAGCTTGTGGGCACCGACCCGATCACCGACATCGCGGTTATCAAAGTGCAGGGTACCTTCAACCCGCTCGAGTTCGCGGACTCCAGCAAGCTGAATGTGGGAGATGTTGCCATCGCCATTGGTGCACCCCTTGGGCTGTCCAACACCGTCACCAACGGAATCGTGAGCGCCCTGAACCGCAGCATCACTATCGCGTCATCAGCGGCGCCCAAAGGGGGCGACGGCGCAGCACCCAATGGCGACACCGGAACTGCCCCGTACAACTTCTGGGAACTACCGGGCCCCGATGGGTCGCAGGATCCGAACGCACCGCAGCAGCCCGCTGTAGATCAGGCAAATATCTTCATTCCTGTCGTGCAGACCGATGCCGCCATCAACCCTGGTAACTCCGGCGGTGCTCTTCTCGACAGCAACGGCAAGGTCATCGGAATCAACGTGGCCATTGCGGGGACCGGTTCCAGCGTAGGCGGGCAGTCCGGCAACATTGGTGTCGGGTTTGCGATCCCCTCGAACCTTGCAAAACGCATCGCCTTCGACATCATCAATGGCGGAGCAGCAAGCCACGGCCTCCTCGGGGCGACCATCATGGATGTCACCAGTGACGTAGCCGTCAAAACCAAGACAGTTCTTGGGGCGAGCGTGCAGTCGGTGACAACCGACGGTGGTGCGGCGGCGGCGGGAATCCGCAAAGGTGACGTCATTGTCGCCTTCAACGGGCTACCGATCACCGGCAGCATCGACCTCACCGCCCAGGTGAGGGCTGCTGAGGCCGGCTCACAGGCGAGTGTTACCTACCTCCGTGACGGCAAGTCGGCCACGGTGACCGTGACTCTCGGCACGCTCAAGTAATTCGTGGAGAACAGAAGCCCGGTCGCCATCCTGGTGGCCGGGCTTCTGCCATAGTTGACGCATGGCATCTTCGGCGCAGCAGTACCCTGCGGTCTCCTACGTCATGCCTGTGCTCAATGAGTTGCACTACGTAGAAAACGCGATCACCACCATCCTCGATCAGGATTATCTTGGGCCGAAAGAGGTGGTCATCGCGCTGGGGCCCTCCACGGATGGCACCACCGAGCTTGTCATGGAGCTCGCCGAAAATGAGCCACGCATTCGTACCGTCCTGAACCCGGGAGCGGACATCCCGGTCGGGTTGAACCTCGCCATTCGTGCCAGCATCAACCCCATCATTGTGCGGGTGGACGCGCACTCCGAACTCGAAAGCCACTACACGACGGAGGCAGTCGCGACGCTTCAGCGCACCGGCGCAGCCAACGTCGGCGGCATCATGTTGGCGAAAGGAACCACACCGTTCCAGTCGTCGGTGGCGAGGGCATACAACAGCCCGTTCGGTCTGGGCGGTGCCCGCTACCACGGTGGCGCCATCGAGGGTGCAGCGGAGTCCGCGTATTTGGGAGTGTTTCGCCGCGAAGCACTCGAGAAGGCCGGCTTATTCGACGAGACGATTCGCCGTGGTGAGGACTGGGAACTGAACCTGCGCATCCGCGATGGCGGCGGCATCGTGTGGTTTGATCCCAAACTCAAAGTGACATACTGGCCCCGAGAAAACTGGCCCAAGCTGTCTCGCCAGTTCTTTGCCACCGGGGTATGGCGTGCGGAACTCGTGCGCCGCATCAAGGGCCGAAACCCGTGGCGTTTCTACGCGCCGCCGCTGCTCGTGCTCTCCCTCATCGCATGCCTTGTGATTGCCGTGCTTCAACTCACCGGCGTTCTTCACGGCAGGTTGGGCCTCGCGGCAAGCGTGGTGTACCTCGCGCCAATCCTTTACCTTGCCCTCATCACGTGGGTTGCTCTCGCGAAGGATGTCGTCACGCCGTGGCGAGACCGTTGGCTGTTTCTCATCGTGCTGCCCACCATGCACCTCAGTTGGGGTACCGGATTTCTGCTCGGCATCATCCGCGGCGCAGGCAACACGAACGACACATCGCGCACCGATAACTAGTTCTTCGAAGACTTCGGTTTCTTAGGCTTCGGTGCGGGCAAGATGTCTGCTGTGCGCTGAACGAGATCCTGAAACCACTCGCGGTTCTCGAGCCGGTCACCGTCGACCGAGTAATACAGTTTCGAGCCCGGATACGCGGGAGCCATCGTTTCGGCCCCGAGTTCCTTTTCAGCGACGGCAGTGGGTTTCATGAATACCGTGTCGTCGCAAATGAACGCCACAGTTTTGCCGTCGCAGTACAACGCGTACTCGCCAAACATCGCGCGTGTACTCACGGTGAGACCCTCGAGTTGATCGAGCACGTACTCTGCAGTCTCCTTGCGCGTCGACATCGCTAGATTTTACCTTCGCGCGTCAACCTCGTGATGATGCTCTCCGCCGCACGTCCGTCATCGTGGGGATTGAAACGCTTCTGCCAGGACGCATATTTCTCGGCAAATTCTTGTTGCACAGCATCCACATTGTGCACCAGCTCGACGAGTTCGCTCGCCTTCTGCACGAGCGGGCCCGGTGCAACCGGCAGCAAGTCGAAGTAGAAACCGCGCAGCACTTGACGGTAGCGATCGAGGTCGGGGGTGAAGAAGAAGATTGGCTTGCCTGTGACGCTGAAGTCAAACATCACACTCGAATAGTCGGTGATGAGGGCGTCCGCGGTGAGAAAGAGGTCCGAAACATCGGGGTAGCTCGTGACATCGAGCACGCCGCCGGCTCGCACATCCACGCCGGGCTGAAGAGTGCGAGAGTGACCGCGAATGAGCGTCACATAGCCGGGGCCGAGCAGCTCGGCGAAGCGCGAAACATCGAGGTGGTCGACGTGGTCTGGCCGGTCATCGCGCCAGGTGGGGGCGTAGAGCAGCACGCGCACGTCGGGCGGAATCCCGAGCCGCGCGCGAATCTCGGAAGGGTCCCCCGTGAGAAGCGCGTCATCGCGCGGGTAGCCCTCTTCCCAAATCGTGCCGAAGTATGCGTAAGCGCGGCGAAAAATTCGGGCCGCGTAATCGTTCTGGGCGAGCAGGATGTCCCACCGCGACCGTTCGCGCAGCGTCGCGAGGGCCGGCCGCAGCCCAAGCCGCGATCGGGAGAGCGCAAGTTTTTTCAGCATGGTGCCGTGCCACGTTTGCAGCACGGTTTGATGCTTTCGTTTACGAAAACGGTTGCGCAGCCAATCGTTGATGACGATGAGTCGCGACTCTGCTCGCGCCTGCCACCATGCGGCGCTGCCTTCTATGACGCCAACCGCGCCGTCCGGCACGTCGACGGAAGCATCGGCCACAGCCCAGTAGCGCGTGACCTCGGGTCGCAGTGAGGCCAGCGCGCGATCCAGGGCGAGCGGGTTGCAGGAGGCATTCTGACCGTAAAAACTTTCAAAGAACACGGCACCGCGTGGTGCAACATCGGTGGAGCGGTACTGCGCTTCAAGCCGCGATTGATTGCTGACCCCCACCTCCTCATCGGTGAGTGGAGGCGAGATTGTGATGACGGCAACACCGTCGTTGAGCGTGGCAGCGATGCGAAACAGCCCCGGTACGAGTTGCTCCTCGAGCGTGGCAGCCCGGGAGTGGCAGGCATCGTCGGTATCGAGGAGTGCGTCGTGACCGTCAACTTTGATTCGATAGTTGCCGGATGGTGGTGCAAGAAGCCTGCTGCCCCAACGGCTGGCGAGAAGAGGCACGGTACCTTCCCAGCCAGCGGACTGGGCTGTTACCGATCCCACAATGCGTAAGCGTGGGCCCACCAACTCGAGCAACCGGGGCGCTGGCCCTGTGCCGGTCAGCGTGAGAAACGGCGTCGGGTCAGCAGTGGGGCCCGTTGTCGCGCTTCCTTGGGCTTGCAGCGCCGAAGCTGATGCGATGGTGAACGTGATCGAGTTGAGCGCCACGGTGCGCTGCACGGTCATGCCTGCCCTTTCACTCGGGTGAGAAGTTGCTCGTACAGCCTTTCAGTGTTCCGGCCGTCCCGGAAGTGATGGTGCGTTTGCGCAAGCTTAACGGCGTGCGCGGCCAACCGGGAGAGGGCGTGCGGGTCAACGAGCAACGCGAGCACACCCTCCCACGATGCCACGTCGCTTCCGCCGCTGAACTTCTTGTACGGCTCGTAAAGGCCGCGTGTGCGAGCGTAGCTTTCGGCATCCGGTGCGAGGAACACGATGGGTCTGCCCAGCAAAGCGAAGTCGAACGCGATTGAGGAGTAGTCGGTGATGAGCGTGTCGATGGCGGGCAGCACCGGATTGATGTCGTCTTGAGCGCTCGCCGACAGCAGTCGGATGCGGGGAGACACGTCAGCACCGCAAAGGTAGTCTCCGACACTGTGCGGGTGTGGCCTCACCACAAGAAGTTGTGATGTGCGCTCGAGGTGCGCGGCGATCGCCTTCCATTGCGGTGCAGTGGGGATGCACGGGTCGGGGTCGCCATCCCGCCAGGTGGGGGCGTACAGCACAATGTGATCACGGCCGAGGTCGCCGACGCTGGTTGCTAAGAGTTCTCGAGCTTTGAGGGCGTCCTGAAACAGCACGTCATCACGCGGGTCACCCGTGACAACCACACGATTTTCCGCCAACCCGAACGCGCTGCGCAAGCGTTCGGCTGCGACCTCGGATGCCGCTGGCATGAGGCTAATCGCGGAGGTACTTCGACGGTAGAGCCGAAGCATCAGAGCTGGCGCAAACCCGCGGAATGTTACGGGGGAGTCGAGCTGTATTTTCTTCAGAGGAATGCCGTGCCACAACTGCACAATGAATGCACCATGCGTACCGAAGCGATTCACATCCCCCAGCCCGTGAGTGAGCACGAGCACCCCAGCCCGGAGTGTGAGTCGAAACCCCTGCCAGCTTGATCGCGTGGCGGCAGTGAGTCCGAGATCGCGAGCACGGGCAAGCTCAGCGCGATCGCGCGTGAGCCACACGAGCCGAAGAGACGGGTTGGCATCCTTCGTAAAACGGTAGAGCTCGAGTGAGCCTTCACCGATGCCGGAACCACAGGCAAAAACCCACAGTGAGTCGCTGCGGCGCACGAGCACACTGGCGAGCCGCCCTAAAGCGTAGAGGGGCAGTGAGAGAAGTTTGCTTGCGTTCCCTCTGGCGAACGTGAAGCTGGGCACCGGTCGGTCGCACTCTTTCGTCGTCGAAGTCTGTGTGGCGAGCCTACCAGCGCGTGCTGGGCCAGTATCGGCTCCGTAACGGTCGCGATCCGCGGTCGGCGGTGGGAGCCTTGCCCTGCTTTAATCAGCGTGTGGCCATTTTGAACGATCTCAAGTCTGCTCGGCGCATCGTTCGCAACCTCATTCGGTCTCGGCGCACTCGCCGCGCGCTCGCGCAAAGGTTGACAACAGAGACGATGCCCTCTCCCGGCAGCGTGCAGATTGCCGTCTATTTTGCAGACACGAAAGTCAATCTCTACCAGATTAGGCAGTGGTACGCTCCGCTCGCGGACCTCAACGCGACCTGGCCGGTGGCCATCATTTCTCGCTCACCGGGGGCAACTCTGGCCATGCTCGACGAATCGCCGGTGCCCGTTGTCTACCTGCGCAAAGTGGTGGATCTCGAAGAGTTCGTCAACGACCACGACATTCGCATCGTGTTTTATGTGAACCAGAACACCAAGAACTTTCAGATGTTCCGCTACGGCCGCATGTGGCATGTTTTCGTCAATCATGGCGAGAGCGACAAAATGTACATGACCACGAACCAGTTCAAGGCCTACGACTACAGCTTCGTCGCGGGGCAAGCCGCTCGTGATCGACTGAGTCGCAAGCTCTGGCGTTTTGATGTGAACACCCGCACAATGATGATCGGTCGCCCTCAAGCTGATCACTTTGCGGGAGAGTTACCGTACACGCCGGACGATCGAACCGTGGTGCTCTACGCGCCAACCTGGGAGGGTGATCGTGAGGCGGCAGCATACGGTTCGGTTGCATCGCACGGCGTTCGCTTGGTCGGCGAGCTGCTGGCCTCACCGCAGCACCGCGTGATTTACCGCCCGCACCCTCGCAGCGGTGTGGCAGATGAGGAATACAAGCGGGCAAACGAGTCGATCATTGCGGCGATAGCTGCGGCTAACGCACGTGATGGTAGTGCTCAGCACATTTTCGATGATGGCAAGGACATGGGCTGGCAGCTTGCGGTGGCGGATGTTGCGATCAGCGACGTCTCCGCGATGGTCTACGACCGATTGGCCGTGGGCAAGCCATTGCTGATCACACGGCCCGTCAACCCGGCCGCCGAGATTGACGCTGACGGTTATCTTGGTGCGGCAGAGTGGTTGGATGCCGCGGATGCTGGCGACATCCTCTCCATCGTTGATCGTGTGCAGCACAGCACGGAAGCGCAAGAGCGACTCGAGTATTGGGTGACGCGGCACTTTGGTGACACAGCTCCCGGTGAAGCTACGCGGCGTTTTCGCGCCGCCGTTGAGCAGCTCGTTGGCGAGTGGGATCAGCACGCTGATCTGCATGCGGGTGACCGCCGCGTGCGGGAGTCGGACCCGTTTGACGGCGAAGACGATGACGAAGAAGACGATCCCTCAACGTCAGACGACTGAGTCCGTCTCCGGTGCCCCCTGCTGGTAGGGCTCTGGTTGTTCTTTCGGTTTCGGCTGGGCTTTTCGCGAGGGCAGAAGCTGCCCGAGCTGCTTGACGGGTTTCATCATGGCGGGGCCAACCGAGTTGAGTGCGCTCACGCTGGTTGCGAGGATCGTGTTTGGCGTCTTCACGCGGGGCTCAAGGTTGGGGGGAAAGGCATCCGGTGCTGGCCCAAAAGCGAGGCGCGAACTGGTGACCACTTTGCGCCCCAACATGTTGTTGGCGGTGCCACCGATCACTGCACCGATGCCAAACGGAAGCAGGCGGCCCGCCGAGCCGGTGGCGGCGTTGCGAGTGAAGCGCCCGATGAAGGCTTTCCGCATGCGATCGGCGATGGGCGCCATGAACGCTTGCGGTACATTCTGCCCGATCACATTGCCCCAGAACTTGTTTTGGGGCACACCTTTGCCGGTGGCCTGAGCAGCGAGATTGCGCACGAGGTCACCACCCGATTTGCCGAGCATCATGGCCATCACGATGGTGCGTGCGCGGTCAGGGTCGGTGATCGTGATGCCGTGAATTTCAGTGATCGACTGTGCGAAGAGCGCCGTGGTCTCAAGGAAGGCGACTGTCTCGACGCCCGAAAGTGCCAAGCTGATTCCGGTACCAACGCCAGGAATGACTGCTGCAGCGCCCACGCCAGCACCACCGGTAGTGACGGCGGCGAGGTAGCGTCGCTCCAAGATCTGGATCACCCGCGCTGGGGTGGCATGCGGATGCCGATTGCGGATCCCGCGGATGTGCGCGAGCACGACGGGGCGCTGCGTCGTGAGCAGTCGGTCGAAGCCCTTGACGGACATCCGGCCGTTCACCGCGGGATCGGGAGTGGTCCCTACCGGTTCGATCGTCGTCACGCTGCTCCTTCCCCAATCGGGAGGTTAATCATAGTCAGACGAAGCTGAGTGCGTGTCAGAGACAGGGCCAAGAAGGACTTCTCAACGGAGTGAGAGCACGAGCACGCCGTTGACCATTTTGTTCCAGTGCTTGCCGTCGGGCAGGGCAGTCTTCTCGATGTACTCGAACGAGAGGATGGTGACGCGCTGCACGTCATCCACGCTGAGTTTCGGGTAGGAGTAGTACGCCACGGACTCCCCGCGCTCTGGAGCACGTGCGGTCGCTTCGACTGCCAACAGGATGACGATGGGGATTGCGACCACCGTCTTTTGCTGATCCCGGGGTGATTTTCTCACTATTGGGTTCCGATTGTCTCGGATGTGTGAGAAAAACTCCAAATTCCGTGAGAGGGCTACGACGTGACGAGCCCGTAGTCAGCGTTGTAGCGGTCGAGCACCTCACCGATGGGGGCATCCAGAACGAGGGCGCCGCCATCGAGGTAGAGGCCGCGGGTGCAGAAGCGCTTCAGGTCACGCTCGTTGTGGGAGACGAAGAACAGGGTGCGCCCGCCGCTCAGCAGTTCCTCAATGTGGCGGTAACACTTCTCACGAAAAGCCTTGTCGCCGACGGCAAGTACCTCATCGACAAGCAGGATCGGCTCCTCCAGTCGCGAAATCACCGAGAACGCGAGACGCACCTTCATGCCGCTGGAGAGGTGCTTGTACGGGGTCTCGAGAAAGTCGCCAATCTCAGCAAAGTCGATGATTTCGTCGAAACGCTCGGCGATCTCCGCGCGCTTCATGCCGTGAAGGCCCGCCATGAGGTTCACGTTGTCGCGCACGGTGAGGTCCTCAACGAAACCACCCGTGATCTCGATCAGAGGCGCAACCCCGGCATGCACCTGCACGGAGCCTTCATCCGGCAGCAGAACGCCCGTCACGAGCTTCAGCAGCGTGGACTTACCTTGACCATTACGACCCACAACGCCGATAGCTTCACCTTGCGCCACAGAGAACGACACAGAGCGCAACGCCCAAAATTCGCTCGGACGCAGGCGTCGGTTTCGCCCGGCGAACAGGTCTTTGAAGTTGCGGCGCGAGCGACGGTTGCGGCGAAAGCGGATGCCGACATCCTTCACCTCAATCACGCACTCCCGAGCGCCGTCGTTTGTTTCTGCCATCAGATTGCCTTCAGTACGGCACGCTCGGTGCGGCGAAAGACGAGAATGCCTATCGCGAGCAACGCGAGACTCACGCACGTGCCCGCGATCACGGCGAACCAGTCCAGCTGGTCCGGAAAGAACGCACTGCGGTAGAGGGTAAAGATGCCGGCGAGTGGATTGAAGGCCGCAATTTTTTGGATGCCGTCTGGCAGGTCATCCAGTCCGTAAATGATGGGGCTCGCGTAGAACAAAAACCTCAGCACCAGCTTTATCGCGCGCTCGAGGTCGCGAAAGAACACCACGAGGGGTGCGACGATGAGCCCAACCCCGATCAGGAGAAGGGTTTGCAGAAGAATCGCCAGCGGAAAGAATACGACCTGCCAGTGCACGTGAGCGCCAGCGAAGATCGCGAAGCCGGCGAGCACCGGAATGCTCGCCACGAACTCGATTCCCTTGGAGAGCACCAAGCGATTCACCCAAATCGTGCGCGGAATCTTCGTTGACCGGATGAGCCTGGCCTCCTTGAGGAAGGCGCGAGAGCAGTCACCCACCGCGCCGTTGAACCACATCCAGGGCAGAAGAGCTGCGAGCAAGAACACTATGTAAGGCTGTGAGCCGACCGTGCGGTCAAAAACTTGCGTGAAGACGAACCAGTAGATGCCCGACATCACTAGAGGATCAAGGATCGACCAAAAGTAACCCAACAAGGACGTGGAGTACCTCACCCGCAGATCCCGAACAGTCAAAAGCCACAGGGAGTGCCGGTAGCGGTCGAAGGGCGACCAGGCCGGGCGCTGCGTTACGGTGGCGGACACGACCTCTATGCTATTGCCCAGATCGCTCTTGCCCGCATCACGCGAACGTGTCACACGAAGAGGTTTGCGCGCTCCAGGTCCTCAGCAAAGTCCACCTCGACGGCGTAGAGGTCTGAGATATCCATGGGCTCCACGCGCAGCGCGTCTTCCTCAATGGCAAGCTCAAGCCCACGCTCGAAGTAGTCTTGGTCATTCACGCGAGCAAGCTGGCGCACGAGCGCAGCCTTCGCGTCGCGGGAGATGAAGTTGATGCCAACAGCCTCACCCAAGCCGTCTTTGACGGTCTTGGAGAGTTCACGGATGTAGCCGTGAGAGTCCGTGGTGTACTTCACTTCTTCGTCAGACACCTTGGCGGTGTTTACTGACACGAAGGACTGGTCGCGGGCAACCATGAGCGCAGCACGCTCGAGTGCCTCTGGGTCAAACACGACGTCGCCGTTCATCCACAAAACCCCACCGGGGCTGGATGCGCGGAGCGCCCGCAAAAGGCTCTTCGAGGTGTTCGTCTGGTCGTACTGCTCGTTGTAGACGAACGAAGCGTGCGGGAAAGCATCAATGATGTGCTCAAGTTTGTAGCCAACAACGATCGTGACCTTCGCGTTTGAACCAAACGCGTGGTGAACATTGTCAAACTGTTGCTGCATGATGGTGCGCCCATCAGCCAACTCGGTGAGTGGCTTCGGCAAGGACCGGCCCAAGCGGCTGCCCATACCGGCGGCCAGGATAACGATCTGCGTAGTCATAGTGTGGCGCTCCTTAAGCGTCGAGAAAGTTGCATATCTGCCCGTTGTTCGGGCGCAACAATTAGTACCGACACCTCATTGTGCTCTCGCAACTTTATCTGGCCAGACCGATAAAGCGGTGGGAAACATGGGGTTGTAGTCATTTTGTGATGATGTGTCGAGAGTGCCGCGGAGGGTTGGTACGGTTGACTCCGTGGAGAACGCCGAAAGCATTCTGGTCAAATTTGATCAGCTCATTGCCAACCTTGAGGCTGACGCCGCCCATGACGAACACAAGCTTCGTGATGCCGCGGTCGAAGCGGACGTCCTTGAGCCAGAGCGCGAGCGCATTCTTGAGGTCACGAACCTCTCTAAGCACTTCGGCGACACCATGGCCGTTGACGAGATCAACCTCACCGTCGAGGCCGGAACAATTTTTGGAATCGTCGGCCCGAACGGCGCCGGCAAGACGACCACTCTCTCCATGATCACGGGCCTGCTGCGGCCCGACAGCGGAGTCGTGATGGTGCACGGCGCAAATGTGTGGTCAGACCCCGCCGCAGCCAAGCGTCAGATGGGTGTTCTTCCCGATCGCCTCAGATTGTTTGATCGGCTCACGGGAAGCCAGTTTCTTTACTACGCGGGCGTGCTGCGCGGTCTGCCAAAAGAAACCGTGCGTGAGCGGATGTCGCAGCTTGCCAACACTTTTGGCCTCGGAGATTCCCTGAGTCGGCTCGTGGCCGACTATTCCGCAGGCATGGTGAAGAAGATTTCTCTCGCTGCCGCGCTCATCCACTCACCGCGACTGCTGGTGCTCGATGAGCCGTTTGAGTCAGTCGACCCCGTCTCGGTGGCCAGCATCGTCGACATTTTGCACAAATATGTCGCGGCGGGTGGCACCGTCGTGCTCTCCAGCCACAGCATGGACCTCATCCAGCGGATGTGTGACTCCGTGGCGATCATCGTTGATGGCAAGGTGCTCTCCCTGGGGGCCGTCGACGACATCCGCGGGGAAGGTTCGCTCGAAGAGAAGTTCATCGAGTTGGCTGGGGGCGTTACAACCGTGGAGGGGCTCGAATGGTTGCACAGCTTCTCGGACTGAAACTGAGGCTGCTCGGCAACATGTTTCGGCGTAGCCCGTGGCAGGTCTTCGGTCTCGTGGTTGGCCTGCTCTATGGCCTCGGCGCGGCAGTCGCTGTGATGGCTGGCCTCGTTGCGCTTCGCTCGGTGGAGAGTAGTCTCGCGCAAAGCATCGTGGTGGTTGGTGGCTCACTCATCGTGCTCGGATTCCTCTTCGTTCCGCTCGTCTTTGGCGCCGATGACACGATTGACCCTCGCAAGTTCTCGCTCTTGGGTATTCCGACCTCGCGACTCGCTCTCGGGCTCGCAGCCGCGGCGTTTATCGGCGTTCCAGCTCTCGTCATGACGCTCATCAGTGCGGCACAAGTGGTCACCTGGAGCCGCAGCGGCCCAGCAACCTTCGTGGCGGTGGTGAGTGCCCTTGTGCTCGTCGTCACCTGCATGTTGGGGTCGCGCGTGATGACGACCATGGCGACGCTGCTGCTGTCCACTCGCCGCGCGCGCGAAGCCACCGGGCTGATTTCGCTCCTGCTGCTGAGCGCCATTACTCCCCTCATTGCGGTGATGGTGACGGTGGATTGGCTGGCGAGAGGCATTCCGGTACTGCACTCGATTGCGGATGTTCTGGCCTTCACCCCGTTGGGTGCAGCGTGGGCGGCGCCCGGCTTCGCAGCGGCAGGAAACGACGCCGCGGCTGCAGGCACTATGGCCATCGCTGCGGCATTCCTCGTCGCACTGTGGTTTGTTTGGCGCGTTCTCGTTGCGACCATGCTGGTGACTCCGGAACGCGAATCTCACACACACACCTACAGTGGGCTCGGTTGGTTCTCCTACCTGCCCGCGACATCCGCAGGAGTCGTTGCTGCGCGCAGTCTCAGCTACTGGGGTCGCGACGCGCGCTACCGATCAGCTCTCGTCATTGTGCCCATCGTGCCCGTCGTCATGATTGGCGCACTCTCGGTCGCGGGGGTGCCGATCACCTTGTTGTTGCTGCTGCCGGTTCCCATCATGTGTTTCTTTCTTGCTTGGAGCACAGCACACAACGACGTTGCCTTCGACAACACCGCGGTCTGGCTGCACGTCGCCTCGAACATCAAGGGAACGTCGGACCGCGTGGGGCGCATTGTCCCGCCGCTCGCCCTAGGTCTCATTGTCATCGCCGTGGGAACGCCGCTGAGCGCGTGGGGTTACGGGTCAGCGGATGTCGTGCCGTCGCTTCTCGGGGTGAGCCTCTGTGTGCTCTTTGTCGGCCTTGGCCTTTCGAGCGTTATTTCGGCGGAGTTCCCGTACCCGGCCGTGCACCCCGGAGATAGCCCTTTTGCCCAGCCTCAGTCCAGTGCTGGCGCGGCCTCGTGGGTGCAAGGGCTCTCGCTGCTCGCCGTACTCGCGGTCACGGCACCCACAGTCTGGTTAGCGGTGCTCGGCATCCTTTATGGCGGTGGATGGCATGTGGGGGCACTGCTCCTCGGGATTGCCACCGGGATTGTTGCGCTGGGGGGCGGCATCCGGCTCGGCGGGCGCGTTTTTGAGGCGCGGGGGCCCGAACTTCTCTCTTTCACCGCCCGCTACTGATGTTTCGCACTCCCTCTCTGCCCCCTGTTCGAGCCTGCGCCGCGCCAGTTAGGCTGGACGTATGAGTAGTCCGGATATTGAACACAGTGGTGGGGGAACGTCCACCCTTGATCGCGAATTGGAGGAGCTACTCCAGCAAGAGCAGCTCGAAGAGGGCGACCACGAACGCTTCTCGCATTACGTGCCCAAAAACAAGATCATGGAGTCCGCACTCAGCGGTAAGCCCGTGCGCGCACTGTGCGGAAAACTCTGGACACCAGGCCGTGACCCAGAAAAGTTTCCGGTCTGCCCCACCTGCAAAGAGATTTACGAAAAGATGAAGAAGTAGCGCCAACGTTGACGGCGCAATGAACTAGTCGTAGATAGTGGGGATGACGGGCTCCCCACGAGCAAGACGAAAAGCATCCCTCGGCAGTTCGGCTACTGCTGCGGCTCGGTGTTCCCGGGCCAATGCGGTGCCGGCAGCCCCCAAGAAGCGCGCATCGGGTTCGCCCTTGGTCATGAGCGGAACAAGTAGTGCGCGGCCTGCGCCGGCAGAGGAGTCTGGCCTACCCCCATCGTGTTCGATGTGCAGTACTTCGGCGGTGGCAGTCCCGTTGACGAGGGTGCGCATAGGCGATTTTCTTCCGCCCACCGAAAGTTTTGCGGATGACTTTTTGGCAACCGACAACCACTCGCCATCGTCGCCGACTCGGGCGACAAGCTTATAGACCATGCCGGCGGTGGGCGAGCCGGAGCCTGTGACAACGGAGGTTCCCACCCCGTATGAATCGACGGGAGCAGCCTGCAGTGCGGCGATCGCGTACTCGTCGAGATCGCTTGTGACGGTAATTTTTGTACCGGTGGCACCCAATCCGTCAAGTTGCTTGCGAACGGCGGCAGCCTGGCCGGGCAGGTCGCCGCTGTCGATGCGAACGGCTCCAAGCTTCGTGCCGGCCACACGCACGGCAAGGTCCACCGCGGCGGCCACGTCGTAGGTGTCGACGAGGAGTGTGGTGCTGGCGCCGAGCGCGGCAACCTGCGCGCGGAAGGCGTCTTCTTCGGAGTCGTGCAAGAGAGTGAAGGAGTGCGCGGCGGTGCCCATTGTCGGGATGCCCCACGAGCGCCCGGCCTCAAGGTTGCTGGTCGCATCGAATCCGGCGATGTAGGCGGCACGAGCCGCGGCCACTGCGCCGTGCTCTGAGGCGCGCCGTGAACCCATCTCGGCGAGAGGTCGACCGCCTGCTGCGCTCGTCATCCTGGCCGCTGCGGTCGCGACCGCAGAGTCATAGTTCAATACGCTCAGCGCCAAAGTTTCGAGCACAACAGCTTCGGCAAAAGTGCCTTCCACGACCAGGATGGGGGAGCCGGGAAAATACACTTCGCCCTCGTGATAGCCCCAAATATCGCCCTGAAAACGGTAGTTGGCGAGCCACTCAAGAGTCGCCTCGTTGACGACGCTGTTGTCTCTCAACCAGGTGAGCTCGGGTTCGCCGAACCGGAACTGGGTGATCGCCTCGAGCAGGCGCCCCGTGCCGGCGACGATGCCGTAGCGGCGGCCACCCGGCAAGCGCCTCGCAAAGAGTTCAAACACGCTTCGCCGCTCCGCAGTTCCTGCCTGCCGTGCGGCATCCACCATGGTGAGTTCGTATCGGTCTGTCAAGAGAGCGCTGGTCACTCTGCGAGCCTATCGGGGCGCGGTGATGCTTGCATCGGCGACGTGCGTCGTGTGCGAGTGAGGGCCAATCACACCGAGATCAGGGTTGCTCGCTAAACTCGATTCTTGTGACTGACTCTCCGATTGGCATCTTCGATTCCGGAGTGGGCGGTCTCACCGTCGCACGGGCCATCATCGACCAACTGCCGAACGAGTCGATCATCTACGTTGGTGACACCGAGCATTCGCCCTACGGCCCCAAGCCCATCGCTCAGGTGCGCGAGTACGCGCTTGCGGTGATGGATGACCTGGTAGCCAAGGGCGTCAAGATTTTGGTGATCGCCTGCAACACCGCATCAGCCGCTGTGCTGAGGGATGCGCGCGAGCGCTACACCCAGGGTTACGGAATTCCCGTCGTCGAGGTGATTCAGCCGGCAGTGCGCGCCGCCGTTCGCCAGACTCGAAATCACCGGGTGGGCGTGATTGGCACGGTGGGAACGATCAAATCGAAAGCGTACGAGGATGCGTTTGCCGCTGCATCCGGCCTCGAACTGTTCACCCGCCCCTGCCCGCGATTCGTGGAATTCGTCGAGGCGGGGGTGACCTCCAGCCCGGAACTCTTTGAGGTTGCCGAGGAGTACCTCGCCCCCCTTAAGGAGGCGGGAGTTGACACTGTGGTTCTTGGTTGCACCCACTACCCGCTCATGTCTGCGGCCATTCAGGTGGTGATGGGCAAGGACGTGACGCTTGTTTCCAGTGCGGAAGAAACCGCGTTCGACGTTTTCGATACCCTGCGCACGCACAACCTGCTGAGGCAGTCGACGACACCTCCTTCCTACGAGTTCGAGGCCACAGGCGGCAGCACGACAGCATTTTTGACCCTGGCCAGGCGTTTTCTTGGCCCAGAGGTCTCGGCTGTGCAATTGGTCGAAACCGGAACAACCACTACAGCTGAGGAAACAATCTGACATGTCAGAATCACCATCACCCATCGTGCGCGTTGACGGCCGTGCGATTGACGAATTACGGCCCATCACGATCGAGCGCGGGTGGAGCGACCAGGCCGAGGGGAGTGCACTGATTTCTTTCGGTCGCACGAAGGTGCTCTGCACCGCATCCTTCACCAACGGCGTGCCGCGCTGGATGACCGGGAAGGGCAAAGGTTGGGTGACGGCCGAGTACTCGATGCTGCCTCGTTCCACGAACGACCGCATGGATCGGGAATCGGTGAAAGGGCGCATTGGCGGTCGCACGCACGAGATCTCCCGACTGATCGGTCGGTCCCTGCGCGCCGTTGTCGACATGAAAGCTCTCGGTGAAAATACCATCGTCATCGACTGCGACGTTTTGCAAGCCGACGGTGGAACACGCACCGCTGCCATCACGGGAGCATACGTTGCGCTCGCAGAGTCGCTCGAGTGGGGACGCGCGAAGGGGTTTATCGGCAAGAATGCGAAGCCCCTTTTTGACAGCGTCGCGGCAGTGAGCGTTGGCATCATCGACGGTGCACCCATGCTCGATCTCGCTTACACGGAGGATGTACGGGCCGACACCGACATGAACGTCGTCGTCACGGGGCGTGGCCTATTCGTCGAGGTGCAGGGTACGGCCGAGGGCGCTCCCTTCGATCGCAATGAACTGAACGCACTCCTAGATCTCGCTGTCAGGGGCACCGCGTCGCTCACGGGCATGCAAGTGGCTGCGCTCGGCGCGGAGTAGAGCGATGGCCAACGCGATGCCCGTGCAACTTGTTCTCGCGACCCACAACGCCCACAAAGTGGAGGAGTTGCGCCGAATCCTCGGCCCGCTCCTCGACGGCATCGAATTGATCGGGTACGACGGCCCTGAGCCAGTCGAAGACGGTGTCACATTTCAGGAAAATGCGCTCATCAAGGCACGCGCAGCGTTCGCGCACACGGGCTTTGCGACGATCGCGGATGATTCGGGTATCTGCCTTGCGGCGCTGGGCGGGGCGCCCGGCATCCATTCGGCCCGCTATTCGGGAACGCGCGTGGATGCCGATAACGTGACTCACTTGCTTTCGGAACTTGCCAGGGTGGGTGCAGTAAGTGACGAGGATCGTCGAGCCGAATTTTGCTGCGCGGCCGCGTTCGTTTCTGAGGGCTTCGAACACGTCGAGCTTGGGGTGTGGCCGGGAACTGTGCTGCCAGAAGCAAGAGGAGTGAACGGTTTCGGCTACGATCCGGTGTTTCAACCTGACGGCTATGAGGTCGCCTCTGCCGAGTTGAGCCCCGCAGAAAAGGACGCGATCAGTCACCGCCGGCGCGCATTCACACAGCTGTTGCCGGTGGTGCGAGAGCGTCTGCTGTCGCACTGATACTGACAATCGTTCCCGACTAACCGGGTTGGCTAGTAACGCACTGTGGCGCCACCTACTGTGGGGAGTGTGAGCCATACCCACACGCACAATCACAGCAACCGCACGCGGTTGACGATTGTGCTTGGCATTGTCGCCACTGTGTTGATCGTGGAGATTGCGGGCGCGATTTTCACGGGATCACTCGCCTTGTTCGCGGATGCCGGTCACATGTTCTCCGACACGATCGGGTTGGCTGTTGCGCTCGGCGCGACGGTGATTGCCGCGAAGCCGGCCACGGATCGATCCACGTTCGGGTTTCAGCGGGCCGAAGTTTTCGGGGCACTCATCAACGGTCTCATTTTGTTGGTCGTAGCGATCACCGTGGGTTACCAGGCGGTTGCGCGATTCCTCGAACCGGGCGATGTTGAGATCAAGAGTGTTCCCATGCTCCTCGTCGCAACTCTCGGGCTGGTGGCAAACATTGTGGCGGCGTTTATTCTTCGTCCACAGGCTGAGTCCTCGATCAACATGCGTGGCGCGTACCTTGAGGTGCTCGGTGATTTGTTGGGATCGGTGGCCGCGATTATTGCTGCCGTCGTCATCGTGACGACCGGATTCATGCAAGCGGATGCGATTGCCTCGCTCGCAATCGCCCTCATGATTGCTCCACGGGCGGTTTTGCTTCTGCGTGATGCCGTGCATGTGCTGAGCGAATCCGTGCCGACTGACACCAGCGTTGCCGAGATTAGGGAACACATTCTGGGTACAGCTGGCGTGGTGGACGTGCACGACATCCATGTTTGGGCGATCACGTCTGGCCACCCGGTTTTTTCGGCGCACGTCGTCGTGGAGCCGCACATTTTCGCGAAGAACGGCACCGGCACGCTCTTGGATGAGCTTGCCGAGTGCCTCTCCGATCACTTCGATGTTGCGCATTCAACGTTCCAGCTTGAGCCGAGTGAGCACGCCCACCACGAGGAACACTTTCACGACTGAGGCGCTCTCACTGTTGTTGTAAGATTTCGGTATGCCGAAATCTCAAAAGAGTGTTCCCCTAAAACGCTCATGGATGCTCCTCGGCCCGGCGTTCGTCGCTGCCATCGCCTATGTCGACCCTGGTAACGTAGCCGCGAACCTCACCGGCGGGGCCCGCTACGGTTATCTTCTCGTCTGGGTCATCGTTGTGGCGAACCTTATGGCGGCTCTGGTGCAGTATCAGTCGGCAAAACTTGGAATCGTCACCGGTCGCACCCTTCCGGAAATTCTCGGCGAACGTCTTCGCACCGGCAGCAGCCGAGCGTTTTGGGTTCAAGCAGAAATTGTCGCCATCGCCACAGACCTTGCC
>JBDSUT010000154.1:0-7328 GCA_039927595.1 Terrimesophilobacter sp. | reverse complement strand
AGGGGACGAGATGCCTTGAATGACGGGCACCCCCGCTTGGGAGACGTGGTTTTTCGATCGAATCTTGTCGCCCATGAGCGCAAGGGCTTCGGTACCAGGACCCACGAAAATAATTCCCGCAGCCTCGCAGGCTTTCGCAAACTCCGAGTTCTCAGAAAGGAAGCCGTACCCCGGGTGGATGGCGTTGGCACCCGTCTGCTTCGCTGCATCAATAATTGCGGCAACATTGAGATAGCTTTTCTGCACGGGAGCCGGCCCGATGCAAACGGCAAGGTCGGCATCCGTCACGTGCTTGGCGCCGCGGTCTGCATCACTGTAGACGGCAACCGATCGGATGCCGAGCTCGCGCAGCGTGCGGATTACGCGGCAGGCGATCTCGCCCCGGTTTGCTACAAGAACCGTGTCGAACAGGGCCGCGTGGTTCAGGGCCGCGCCTGCGCTCGGGTCGTTTCGTGGTGACATGGCGCTCACATCCTGAAGAGGCCGAAGCCCGGGTCGGGCAAGGGAGTGTGGGACGCGACCTCGAGGGCAAGGCCAAGAACGGTGCGGGTGTCTGCTGGGTCGATGATCCCGTCATCCCAGAGTCGCGCGGTGGAGAAGTACGGGCTGCCTTGTGCCTCATATTGCTCGGCGATGGGCGCCTTGAATTCTGCTTCGTCGTCGGCCGACCACTTTTCTCCGCGGCCTTCGATTTGTTCCCGACGGATCGTGGAGAGCACGCTGGAGGCTTGCGCTCCACCCATGACGGAGATGCGGCTCGCCGGCCACATCCACAAGAACCGTGGGCTGTATGCGCGACCGCACATCGAGTAGTTGCCTGCTCCGAAGGAGCCACCTATGACCACGGTGAACTTGGGTACGCGAGTGGTGGCGACAGCCGTCACCATTTTGGCCCCGTTCTTTGCAATGCCACCGGCTTCGTAGTCCTTGCCGACCATGAACCCTGAGATGTTTTGCAGGAACACCAGCGGGATGCCGCGTTGGTCACACAGCTCAATGAAGTGGGCTCCCTTGAGGGCTGACTCACTGAACAGAATTCCGTTGTTCGCAACAACACCGACCGGATGCCCGTGGATGTGGGCGAACCCGGTGATGAGCGTCGTGCCGTACTCGCGCTTGAACTCGTGAAACTTTGACCCATCGACGAGCCGCGCAATCACTTCGTGCACGTCGTATTTGCCCTGCACGTCAACGGGAACTGCTCCGTAGAGCTCAGCCGGGTTTGCGTCGGGCTCGCGAGACTCCACGACGTCCCAAGCTCGGGGTGCGGGGTTCGGAAGTGTCGAGATGATATCGCGCACGATCTGAAGAGCGTGCTCATCATTTTCGGCCAAGTGGTCGGTGACACCCGAGGTGCGCGAGTGGAGGTCGCCGCCGCCAAGTTCCTCCGCGGTCACAATTTCACCAATTGCCGCTTTCACCAGTGGTGGGCCACCGAGAAAAATTGTTCCCTGGTTGCGAACGATGACAGTTTCATCGCTCATCGCGGGAACATAGGCGCCGCCAGCAGTTGAGGAGCCCAGCACTGCCGCTATCTGCGGAATACCCAGGGACGACATCTTCGCTTGGTTGTAAAAGATGCGGCCGAAATGGTCGCGGTCGGGAAAGACTTCATCTTGTTTTGGCAGGAATGCACCACCCGAGTCGACCAAGTACACGCACGGTAGGCGGTTCTCGAGGGCAATCTCTTGCGCGCGTAAGTGCTTCTTTACGGTCATGGGGTAGTAGGTGCCACCCTTGACTGTCGCGTCGTTGGCGACAACCATCACGTGCCGGCCGTTCACGAGTCCGATTCCAGCAATCACTCCTGCGCTCGGGCTGTCGTTGTTGTAGAGCTCGTGGGCAGCCAGAGGCGAAACCTCAAGAAACGGACTGCCGCTGTCGAGCAGGTGATTGATGCGATCTCGAGGCAAAAGTTTGCCGCGGGAAAGGTGGCGTTCCCGTGATGCCGTCGATCCACCACGAGCGGCTTTGGCCAGGTGTTCGTTGAGCTGTGCGACCAGTGCGCTCTGAGCTGCCTCGTTGGCGGCGAAGTCTTCGCTCGTGGCATCGAGTGCGCTGCGCAGCGTTTCCATCAACAACTCCCACCTGGTGAGCCGATTCGATCGCGCCACCTCGGATGTTGGTTGTCAACGCGCGCGCTTCGGTCTAGTGTTACCTCGTGAAACTAGGTTAGTGATCGCTAACCGATTTGTCCATGAGAGAGCGCATATGCCTGCGGAACCGCGTGACGTAACCACGGCACGCGAACGAGCAAAGGCAGATCGACGCCACGCGCTCCTGACCGCTGCCGCCAGGCTTTTCGCTGAACGCGGCTACTCCGGCACCTCCATCGAGGATCTCGGGGCGGCTGCGGGCGTCAGTGGGCCAGCGCTCTACAAGCATTTCAGCGGCAAACAGGGCATCCTCGCCGCCATACTGCTCGAGGCCAGCGAGGGGCTCTACACCGGAGGTCAGCACGTTGTGGCCAGTAGCACCGGCACCCACGCGCTGCGTTCACTCGTCACCTTCCATGCCGATTTTGCGCTCAACAATGCCGACGTTATCCGCGTGCAAGACCGCGACCTTGAGCAACTGGCAGACGTTGATCGACACACGGTGCGCACGCTGCAGCGCCGGTACGTCGAACTGTGGGTGGATGTGCTGGAATTTCTCGAGCCGGGCCTCGACCGCGCCGTGCTGCGCGTGCGAGCGCACGCCGTATTCGGCCTCCTGAACTCGACGCCCCACTCGGGTCACTCGCACGACCGCCAGACGCTTCGAGAAGAGCTCGAGCAGATGGCCATCGCAGCGCTCAGTTAGGTGAATAGCAAGAAGGTGTGATGCCGTTGTTTGCGCTAACCCTTCCACGCTGCTTGCTGCGGGGCGACGGTGGCGCAATGGCCTAACGTGGAAAGCGTGAGAACCATCCCGTCAACACCAAACAATCGAATGGCACTGTGGATTGCGATTTCTGGCGCCGTTGCCCTTGTCGCGGTGCTCATTGCGTTCGTTGTGCCTCAGTCCGCCAGCACCGGTCACTACAGTGTCACCGACAACACGGTCTCCATCAACGCGGGCTCTATCGGCCCGCTGGGGACTGTTCTCGTCACCGATCAGGGTTACGCGCTGTACACGTTTCTGCCAGACGCACAACAGGGGGTCACCTGTTACGACCGTTGCGCACAGCACTGGCCGCCCGTTTTTCTTGCTGAAGGGGTCAGTCTCGTCGCTGGGCCAGGGGTGAACTCCTCGCTGCTTGGCGAAGTGACCGACCGCAACGGCAAGCGCGTTGCCACCTATAACGGTTGGCCGCTGTACCTGTTCGAGGGAGATGTGTCACCTGGGCCCGCACGGGGGCACGGGCAATACCTCGATGGTGGCTACTGGTATGTCATCCGCCCGAGCGGGGATGTCATCGTGCCGTCACCACAGCAGTAGTCATTCCCGAACTACGGTGAAAGCAGGACTCGCTCCCCCTCGACGATGTATTTCGTGCGACCGGCAACCGTGATGAAGATCACTGGTTCGTGAATTCCGGCGCAGTGGTCGGCCTTGACGTTCTGGGGCTGTCTCTCCTGACGGCGCCCTGGGTCTCCGGCGGCTACGAATTCGCGTTGCGCCTTCGACCTATTCACATACCCGTGGTGACTAGACCATCGTGAGCAAGACTGCGGGGTTGGCAAGAATCGCACCGACATCTGCAAGGAAGCGGCTGCCCTGCTCTCCGTCCACCAAACGGTGGTCGAACGACACGCTCAGGGTAAGCACCTGACGTAGCGCAATCTCGCCGCGGTACTCCCACGGCAAACGCTTCACCGCACCAAGGGCCAGGATCATCGCCTCCCCGGTGTTAAGGATGGGGGTGCCAGAGTCGATTCCAAATGATCCGATATTGGTGATCGAGATTGTGCCACCGGTGAGGTCTGCCTGACCCGCCGTTCCCGCTTTTGCCGTCTCAACCAGCGACGTGAGTTCCTCGGAGAGTCCCACCAAATTGAGGGTGTCGGCATCCTTGATGTTGGGGACCATGAGCCCACGCGGAGTCGCGGTTGCGATACCGAGGTTCACATAGTGGTACTGCACAATCTCTTGGTTCTTGTCATCCCACCGGGAGTTGACGGAGGGGTTGCGTCCAGCGGCGATGCAGAGTGCCTTCGCGACAACGGTGAGCAAGTTGAGCCGCCGGCCGCGAAAGGCCGGAGATTCTTTGAGTGTCGCGATAAGTTCCATCGTCGGAGTGACATCGATTGTCAAGAATTCACTCGCATGCGGTGCCGTGAACGCACTCTGCACCATCGCGGCCGCGGTGTACTTGCGCACTCCCTGAATGGGCGTGCGCGTCTCCCCACGAACTCCAAAGGCGGGTGAAGTGCGATGAGCAACTTCACTGCCAGCAGAAACGCCCCCTGGCGCCCCGGCCTCGGCACCAGCTGCAGCCCCGCTCGCAGTAGTGCCACCAGCAGCAGCGCCACCAGCAGCAGCAGCACCGCCAAAGGCCAGCTCAACATCGTCGCGCGTGATGAGCCCCTTATCGCCGGTACCGGCCACGGAGGCAAGATCAACACCTAGATCTCGCGCGAGTTTGCGCACGGGTGGGGTTGACCTCGGCACTTCCCCTACCTCGGTTGGCGCGGGCGGCGCAGCCTCGGGCGCAAACATGGTTGACGGTGCTGGCGCGGGCGCGAATGCTGGCGCCGCTATAGGTGCCGCCGTTGCCGTTGCCACCGCAGGTGCAGGCGCAGGCGCAGATGCACCCTTGCGAGCGCGTCGTGCTGGGCGTCCATCACTCTCTACGGGAGGGCCGTAACCGACAAGCATCGGCTCACGCTCCGGTTTGCCCGAGGCACCTTCTTTTATCGGAGCAACATCCTCGTCGGGGCCGCCCTCAATCTCGAATTGCACGATGCGTGCTCCAACGGCGACTGTCGTGCCCTCTTCGGCATACAAGGCCTTGATCACGCCGGCATAGGGAGAAGGAAGCTCCACAAGCGCCTTCGCGGTCTCAACGTCAGCAAGGTGTTGATTGAGTTCAACGGTGTCCCCCACGGCGACATGCCAACTCACCAGTTCAGACTCTTCAAGCCCTTCACCAAGATCCGGCAGGGCAAAATCTTTGAGCGCCATTAGCCCTCCCAATCACTCAATGAATTTGCTCGCCCAAGAACCCGATCAACTGCATCAAGCAGACGATCCAGATTGGGCAAGAAGTGCTCTTCCAACGCAGCCGGCGGGTACGGCGTATCGAAGCCCGTCACGCGCACGGGAGCCGACTCGAGCCAGTAGAAGCAGCGCTCCGTAATGCTCGCCGCGATCTCCGAACCAATACCGAGCGTCGAAGCGGCCTCGTGCGTAATGACGAGACGTCCGGTCTTGCGCACCGATGCTTCAATAGTCGCGTAATCGATGGGCGAAAGCGATCGCAGGTCGATGAGCTCGATCGAGATGCCCTCGTCCGCGGCAGCCGACACGGCATCCTTCGCCGTTGTGACAAGTGGACCATACGCCAGCATCGTCACGTCGGTACCTTCGGAGACCACGCGCGCGCGGTTCAGCGGGAATGCGCCCTCGAGCGCACCGTCCAGCTCAACTTCCCCCTTCGCCCAGTAGCGGCGCTTCGGCTCGAAGAACATGACCGGGTCATCGCTGGCGATGGCTTGACGAAGCATCGTGTACGCATCCTGCGGGTTGGAGCAACTCACGACACGCAATCCCGCAGTGTGCGCGAAATACGCCTCTGGCGACTCTGAGTGGTGCTCGACCGATCCAATTCCGCCACCGAAGGGCACGCGAATCGTGATAGGCACGGTCACCAGACCGCCGGAGCGGTAACGCAGCTTCGCTACCTGGGCGACGATCTGGTCGAAGGCGGGGTAAATGAAGCCATCGAACTGAATCTCGACAACGGGACGATAACCGCGCTGCGCTAGGCCAACGGCCATACCCATAATCCCCGACTCCGCCAAAGGCGTGTCGATAACGCGATCGGTGCAATACAGGGCCTGCAGGCCATCAGTCACCCGAAAAACGCCACCGAGCTTTCCGATGTCCTCACCAAGAAGTGTGACCTTCTCGTCATCGCGCAAAGCGTGATTGAGTGCGGTGTTGATCGACTTCGAGAGTGTCAGCGTTTGGGTTGTCACCGAAGCTGGTGTTGACGCGGTTACCGTCTCAGCCATCATTCACCGCCTTCGAACGAGTTGAGATACGCAGCGTATTGGCTGCGCTGGCGCTCAAGAACCTGGTTGGTTTCAATAGTGACATTGTCAAAAACGCTCAATGCGTCAGGGCTCGGCATGTTGATGCATTGCGATCGCACGGCGGAGCCCACCTCATCAGACTTGGCCTTCACCCGAGCACGCAGCTCATCTGTCAAGAGACCCTTGCCGTCGAGTAGCTTCTCGAGGCGCATGATCGGGTCTTTGGCCTTCCACTCCTCTAGCTCCCCCGACGGGCGGTACTTCGTCGGGTCGTCGGAGGTCGTGTGCGGCCCCATGCGGTAGGTGACGGCTTCAATAAACGTCGGGCCACCACCGGAGTACGCGCGGTCAAGAGCGCTGCGCGTCACCGCCATGACGGCCAAAACATCATTGCCGTCAACCCGCACACTCGGAATACCAAAACCGGGGGCCCGATCCGCAATGTGACGTTTCGCTTGCACCCCCACCGGTTCCGAAATCGCCCAGTGGTTGTTCTGACAGAAAAAGACAACGGGAGCGTCATAGCTTGCGGCAAAAACCATCGCTTCATTGACGTCACCCTGGCTCGTCGCTCCGTCACCAAAATAGGTGATGGATGCCGACTTCGCGCCGTCTTTCGTGACGCCAATCGCGTACCCCACCGCGTGCAGCGACTGAGCCCCGATGATCACAGCGGGAAGAGCCAAGTGGTGCTCGTTGGGATCCCAACCACCGTGAGCGTTTCCACGCCAGATCTTCACGAGACCTTCTGGGCTTACACCACGGCAATAGGCGACGCCATTTTCGCGGTAACTCGGGTAGATGAAGTCGTCGTCGTGCAGCGCGCGAGCTGAACCAATCTGGGCGGCCTCCTGGCCGAGCAGTGGTGCCCACAAGCCGAGCTCGCCTTGACGCTGCAACGCGGTCGCTTCCGTATCGATTCGGCGGATGACGACCATGTCCTCATAGAGGGAAGCAAGTTGGTCATCGGTGACATCGGCAACCCATGAATCAAACGCGGGGCTCTCAAGGCGCACACCGTCTGGTGTCACCAACTGCACAAACTCACCGGTGTTCAGGAGATCAGACTCCTTTTCACCATTTTCTGACATCGTCGTACTCAACACGTTCGCCTTCCTTCGGGATTGCCGGCTGGTAAGTCGCAGATCC
>JBDSUT010000153.1:0-7230 GCA_039927595.1 Terrimesophilobacter sp. | reverse complement strand
GGGCCGACGCTCTCGGAATAGAAACGAAGGGTGCCAGCCAGCTTGAAGACGCGCTGAAGCGACTCGACACCCCGCACATAGCGGGGAATTCGCACGAGGTCGTCACTGACGTTCTCGGAGCAGAGTTCTCTGACACTCTCTCTCGTACCCTGAGCGAACTCCGTCTGGTCAAAGACGCGTGGGAGATCGAGCAGCTTCGGCTCGCCGTCAATCTCACCGTGTCTGGTTTCGAAGCAGTTGCCAAGGAGATATCGACCGCCATTGCCGGCGGTGGCGAACGGTGGCTACAGGGGACCTTTGATCGCCACGCACGCACGCACGCCAACGGGGTTGGGTACTCGACGATCGTGGGAAGCGGTCGCAATGCCGCGACACTTCATTGGATTCGCTGCGACGGGCCGGTGAGCGCGGAGAATCTCGTTCTGCTCGATATGGGTGTTGAGGTCAACAGCTACTACACGGCGGATGTCACCCGCACCCTTCCGGCATCCGGCACGTTCACCCCTGTGCAACGCCAAGTGCACGATCTGGTCGAGCGATCTCACCGCGCCGGAATGGCCGCGGTCTCGCCGGGGAACAAGTTCTCAGACTTCACGGTGGCGTCCATGCAGGTCATCGCCGAGGGGCTCAAGGACTGGGGAATTCTGAAGGTCTCCGTCGATGAAGCGCTCTCCCTTGAGGGACAACAGCATCGCCGGTACATCGTGTGTGGGATTGGCCACCACCTCGGCTTAGACGTGCACGACTGCGCCAAGAGCCACTACGACCGCTATCAGGGAGCAGACCTTGCCCCCGGCATGGTGCTCACCGTCGAACCAGGCTTGTACTTCCACGAGAATGACCTCACTCTGCCACCCGAACTGCGGGGTATCGGAGTCAGGCTCGAAGACGACCTACTCGTCACAGAAACAGGAACAGATATTCTCTCCGACGGTCTACCGATTGACGTCGCCGGAGTGGAAGCCTGGTTCGCTCGCCACTCAGGCTGATCGGCGCAAACTACTCGGCGACCTGCACGTCTTTCCAGAACGCGATGTAGCCGCTGAAGTCCTTGCCGACGCGCTCGAAGGATGCCGGAATCGGGTTCGGGTAGCTCCACGCGCGATCCTGCAGAAGAGTGTCGCCATCCTTAACGCTGAAGTACTGGCACTTGCCCTTCCACGTGCAGGTGTACGGGGTTGCGCTCTCAACGAGAAACTCGGTCTTCACGCTCGACGGCGGAAAGTACCAGTTGCCTTCGATTGCAATGAGTTCATCCTTCGTCGCCTCAGCAATGACGGTGCCGTTCAGTGTTGCCTTCATGGGTAAGTCTCCTCGTGGTCACAGAACCTAACCTCGAACGCGGAACACGTATTCCTGCAGCACCACAACTTCATCAGAAACATCAACGTGGGCGGCCAGGTCGACGTCGTGCGCGTGGCCGAGCGCGGCCAACTCTTTGCCACTGGCGGATGCCGACACAAGATGCCCCATCGCGTTACGCAGGCCGGTGAAGGAAGCACACGCGGCCGCAGCCTCAGGCGAGCAATAGTCGATCCCAACAACGGCGAGCGCATCGATGATTGCTCCTGCCGCGAGCTGATCTTCGACAGCAAAGCGGATGCCCTCACCGGCTCGCACTTCTCCCACCGCGATGACGGCGACAGTGAACCGCCCCGCCTTCTCAACCTGCCTCGCCAGCACCCATTCTGCAACGGCGTTGCGGTTGCGCAGCGAGCCCTCGATCAAGCGGGTCTTCGGCGCGGGAGTTAGCCGCGAGGCGGGCTCCTTTCCGCCGTCGTCGCCGGCGGCAGGAGTAAGCACGTCGACAATAACGATGACGTCGACATCCGAAGCTACGGTCAACGCACCGCTGTAGCCCCAGTCGAAGCGCACCTGGTACTGGCTTTGGTCGTGTGGTGATGTCACGTCGTCAGGCTAATCGAGGTCGCGCTGCGGGCGTCGACTATTACTCCAAGTTGCCCCACGTCTGCGATTCCCCCGCCGGAGCACGGTGCTGCGGCACGCCCCACGGGTTGTCGTCACGGAGCGGCTCTGGAAGCATCGATTGCGGTGCGCTCTGGTACGCGACCGGGCGGGTGAAGCGGGCGATCGCCGCCGTGCCGACCGACGTGCTGGAGTCGTTCGTCGTTGCCGGCCACGGTCCACCGTGTTGCATGGCGGGAGTAACCGCGACGCCGGTGGGCCATCCACCGAACAGAACACGACCAGCACTGTGCGAGATCCAGTCCACAATGTGGCGGAGTGCTGGGGAGTCCTCGCCGGCAGCGGCGTGCACCGTTCCGGTGAGGTTGCCCTCGAACAGGTCGGCAGCGACATCCGCAAGCTCGTTCACATCGTCGTATTCGACAATGATCGAGAGCGGGCCGAACGACTCGTCGAGAAGCGCTTCACGGTGCTCCTTCAGAACGCTGACCGGCACCGACACGATCGTCGGGGTCGCCCAGCCCTGGCCGTCGGCATCCACGCGCAGGTCACCCTCGGAGAGCACCTTCACGCCGGGGGCCGCAAGTATGGCATCACGACGGCCCTGGTAGCCCCTGGTGATTCCGGCATTCAACAGCCGGTGCTCGGCAACACCCGCAGTGCGCGAGGCAATTGCTTCGGCGAGAACAGCGCCGGCCGGGGCAAACATGAAGCCCGGCTTCGTGCACAGCTGCCCAGCAGAACCAGCGACGCTCGTGACGAACCCGTCAAGGATTGCTTCCGCGTTCTCTGCGAGCGCCGCCTCCGTGACGAACACCGGGTTGACGCTTCCGAGCTCCCCATAAAACGGGATCGGCGTTGGACGTGCAGCGGCAATGTCGGCAAGCATCCGACCAACACGAATGGATCCGGTGAAGCTTCCCGCCTTGATGCGCGGGTCCTTGAGCATCGCCACGCCGGCTTCCTGGCCAGCGATGAGCTGGAACACACCGTCGGGCGCCCCCGCGGCCTTGAGGGCATCGGCCACGACCTCCGCGGTTTGTACCGAGAGCTTCGGATGCCCGGAGTGCGCCTTCACGATGACAGGGCACCCAGCTGCGAGCGCCGCAGCTGTGTCACCACCGGCAACCGAGAACGCGAACGGAAAGTTGCTGGCGGCGAAGTTCAGCACTGGCCCGACGGCGATACGGTAGCGGCGCACATCCGGTCGCACGCCGAGCACGAAGTCAGCGTCTGCGTCATCGATGCGCACGTCGAGGTAGCTGCCGTCGATGACAGTCTCCGCAAACATTTTGAGTTGCACGACGGTGCGCTTGAGCTCGCCGGAGAGGCGCGCCTCCGTGAGCCCCGTCTCTACCATTGCGGTCGCGACAAGCCCAGACTGGGCCGCCAGCAACGCGTCGGCCGCAGCAACAATCGCGGTGGCGCGCTGCTTCGGAGGGGTCGCTGCCCAGACGGGGAAAGCGGCTGCGGCGCGCGCAGCGATTGCTTCAAGATCGTAGGTTGTCATGGTCGTCTCCTGACGTTAGAACTGAAAACCGGTGGGGAACGGGTCGCTCGGGTCGAGCAGGTACTGCCCAATTCCGGTGATCCACGCACGGCCGGTGATGGTGGGGATGACCGCCGGAATTCCCGCCACGGTCGTTTCTTCGATGAGTCGGCCGGTGAAGCACGACCCGATGAAGGACTCGTTGAGAAAGTCCTCATTCAGCGCAAGCTCGCCCCGCGCATAAAGCTCGGCCATGCGGGCAGAGGTGCCGGTGCCGCACGGGGAGCGATCGAACCAGCCTGGGTAGATCGCCATGGCGTGACGTGAGTGCTTGGCATCCGAGCCCGGGGCGATGAACTCCACGTGATGGCAGTGGTCGACGCCATCAATTTCCGGATGCTTCGGCGGGTCAGTCTCGTTGATCGCGTTCATGATCGCGAGCCCCGCCGCGAGGATCTCTTCCTGATTGACGCGGTCGAACTCGAGCCCGACGGCATCCAGATCGACCATCGCGTAGAAGTTGCCACCGAATGCGAGGCTGTAGGGGATGGTGCCGTACTCCGGCACCTCCACGGTCGCATCGAGCCGCACGGTGTACGAGGGCACGTTCTCGATCGTCACCGAATCCGCGTGCCCGTCGGTGACCGCGACCCGTGCGATCACGAGGCCGGCAGGGGTATCAAGTCGGATGGTGGTGACCGGCTCGGTAACTTCCACCATGCCGGTCTCCACGAGCACCGTCGCGACACCGATGGTTCCGTGGCCGCACATGGGCAGGCATCCGGAAACCTCGATGTACACAACGCCCCAGTCAGCATCCGGCCTGGTCGGGGCTTGCAAAATCGCGCCGCTCATCGCCGAATGTCCCCGCGGCTCATTCATGAGCAGCAACCGGATGTCATCCAGGTGCTCCATAAAGTAGAGCCGCTTCTCGTTCATGGTCGAGCCGGGGATGACCCCCACACCTCCCGTGACAACCCGCGTGGGCATGCCTTAGGTGTGGGAATCAACCGCCGTGAACATTCGCTTCGAGCGCATGATTAGACCTTACGCGTGGCGATGTAGTCGAGCGCCTTCTTGGTGTCGATGGTCACCTGCTTGTGCTGCTCAGGGGAGAGCGGGCCACGCGGCGGGCGGGTCGGGCCACCGTAGGTGCGTCCGTGGATGTCCATCGACAGTTTGATGGCCTGCACGAACTCGATCTTGGTGTCCCAGCGGAACACCGTGACGAGCTGCTCGTAAATTTCGAACGCCGCCGGAATGTTGCCCGCCTTGACGAGGTCATAGATCGCGACCGCTTCCTTCGGGAATGCGTTCGGGTAGCCCGCAAACCATCCATCAGCACCGACAACGAGCGATTCGAACAACAGATCATCCGTGCCGCAGATAATGTCAATGTCACACAGCTCGCGGATGGCGAGGATGCGGCGAATGTCACCGGAGAACTCCTTGATCGCCACAACTTCGGGAATCTCGGCCAGGCGTGCGACGAGCTCAGGCATGAGGTCGATCTTGGTGGAGAACGGGTTGTTGTAAGCCATGATCGGCAGTCCGACTTCGGCCACCTTCGCGAAGTGCTCCACGATTTCGTCGTCGTTCGCCTTATAGATTGTCGGTGGCAGCAGCAGCAAGCCGTCGGCGCCGTCTTCCTTGGCGTACTCAGCCCACTTCTTGGCGGAGTGCCAGCCGGTGCCGTGTACTCCGGCGATGACAATACCGCGACCGTCGACCGCCTCGACAGCGACCTTGATCACCTTGCGACGCTCCTCGTCGGTGAGCGCTTCGTACTCGCCGAGCGAGCCGTTCGGGCCGACGCCACGGCATCCTTCGTTCATCAGGAAGTCGCAGTGTTCTGCAAACTTGTCCCAGTCAACGGCGAGACCGGCGGGGGCTGAAGCGTCTTCCCTAAACGGCAACGTCGTGGCGACGACTACGCCTCCGAGGTCGAAGTCCTTGTTAGTCATGATGTTTCCTTTCCTTGCGTGGTGTGATGGAGCCGGTCGGCAAGTTCGCCGAGCCGAAGTGGTAAAGCGATTGGTCTGTTTTCGGAGCTCGCGTCGTCGCGCAACACTCCCTCTGGCGCAAAACTGCAGAGCAGTGCTTCGACAGTGCGGCCACACATGCGCCCCTGGCAGATGCCGAGGCCCGCGCGCGTGGAGAGTTTGAGCGAGCGCAGAGACTGCGACTGGGTGCGCTGGGCCGTGGTGCGGATCTCGCCGAGTGTGACTTCCTCGCAGCGGCAGATCACCGTCGCATCGTCGAGCCAGCCGGTCCACCCTGGGCGGATGCCGTGGGCCGCCTCGATACGGTGGGCGAAGCCGACAAACACGCGGCGTCGCCTCACCATGGATGCCGCTGGCGTCTGCTCGGCCGCGAAGCTCCCAGCGATCTCGCCCTCGGCGAGCGCGAGGTCAACCCCGCCTATGCCGGTAATCTCGCCCGCCGCGTAGACATTGGGAGTGCTCGTAAGTTGGCGATCATCCACCCGCACGAAGCGCTCGGCGGTGAGGGCGCAGCCGGCAGCGATGGCGAGTTCGAGGCGTGGAGTGAAGCCGTGGCTCACGCAGACCGCGTCCACTTTTACGGATCTTTCGGTGCCAGCGATGGGCTTCCAGTCGGAGTCCAGTCTCGCGGTCGTAACAGACTCAACCCGCTCCGTTCCGTGAGCGGCAATAACCGCGCGGCCCAATCGGTAGGGGATGGCGTGCCGCACCTGACCGGCAACGTAGCCAGCAAGTTCACCGCCCTTGCTCACCGCGCCGAACAGCTGCCACGGTTTTGGTGACCACCCACGTACAAGGTGCCAGAATCGGTTCGCTTCGAGAACGCCGACCACGCGGGCGCCTGCCCTCGTGAGAGACTGCGCCACGGGAAGCAGGAACGGCCCGGCGCCAGCCACAATTACTCGCTGACCCACTGCGAGACGCTCGCCCTTCGCGAGGGCCTGCGCTGCGCCACCCGTGAAAACTCCCGGCAGCTCCCACCCCGGGAAAGGCAGTGTGCGGTCATGGGCTCCGGTGGCGAGAATGAGGGCATCCGGGGTGAACGATTCGTGAGTGCGCTCCGTGCCATCCGACTCGCCAATGATCGCGTGCACCCGCATACCCTCGAGTGTGTCGATGGCCCACACCTGTGCTCCGCGAACAATACGCACACCCGCATCAACGGAGAGAATCGCAGTGAGTGCCTGAAATTTTGCCCAGCCATGATGAAGGTGCTTCTCGTTGAGCGATGGCCTACTCGACGGAAGGTGACGCCAGAATTGCCCACCAAGCTCGTCGGACGAGTCGAGGAGTACGACACTGGCTCCCCCCGAGCGCGCGGCCTTTGCTGCCGCGAGGCCCGCTGGGCCGGCACCAATGATGACGACGTTTCTCATTCGACATCACCGTGTGCCCCCGTGTCGCTGTGAGTGTTCACGACATCGCCCTCTCGCGCTTTGCGCTGGCAGGCGCGAACATCCTGCACCCCGTTGACCTCAACGAGGCAGTCGAAACACACCCCGATTCCACAAAAGACTCCACGCGGGCGGTGCCCAGAAGCGGTGCGCCTGAGCTCAAGTTGGTCGCACGCCATGACGATGCCAGCGATACTCTGCCCTACGATTCCCGTCACGGGTGCGCCGTCAAGTGTGATGGTGACGGGCATTGCTTCGCTTGGCCGAATGGGGTCATTGCCCGCGGGGAGCATGCGCGCGCCCATCAGGCGACCGTCTTCTGAGCGGGTGCCGCCAGGTATGGGGCGAGAGAGGGGCGTGCGGGTGAATAGGGTGCCGGATCGAGGTCGGGCGTGACCCCGGTCAGCAGAGCAGCGAT
>JBDSUT010000152.1:0-4131 GCA_039927595.1 Terrimesophilobacter sp. | reverse complement strand
TCGCGACAATTTTGTCGAGTCGGTGCAGCGGATGCGAGAGCGGGTGACCGAACACATCCCGTCTGATGAGGCAGATGTTCAGTTGAAGCTTGGTAGGGGTGGTCTGCGCGATATCGAGTTCACGATTCAGCTTCTTCAACTCGTTCACGGCCAAATCGACGACACGGTGAGGCAGCGGGGAACGCTCCCCGCGCTCTCTGCTCTCGCCGAGCATGGCTATATCGGTCGCGAGGAGTCGGCCACGTTCAGCAACGACTACCGCTTTTTGAGGCTGCTTGAGCATCGATTGCAACTTGCCCGACTGAAGCGTACTCATCTGATGCCGCGCGACGACAACGCGCTACGAGTTCTGGCGCGGGCGAGTGGACAAGCCACGTCAGCGACCGCGCTCATGGAGCAGTGGCGCGCCGTCAAAACGGAAGTCCGTACGTTGCACGAACGACTTTTTTATCGGCCCCTGCTTTCTGCCGTTGCCGCGCTTCCAGAAGAAGGCTTCGCGCTCACGAGCTCTCAAGCTGCTGCAAGGCTTGCCGCAATCGGATTTCTTGACCCGGAAGGCGCGCTTCGTCACATCAGCGTGTTGACCTCGGGGTTATCCCGGCGGGCGACGATTCAGCGCAATCTCCTCCCCATCCTGATGCAGTGGCTGTCTGAAGGTGCCGATCCTGATCGGGGACTTCTTGTCTTTCGTCGCTTGAGTGATGCACTCGGTGAGTCGCACTGGTTCCTGCGAATGCTTCGAGACTCCTCGGGTGCGGGCCATCGGCTCACTCAACTTCTGTCGGGAAGCAGGTTCGTGGGTGACTTGTTCGAGAAAATTCCCGAGTCAGTTGCGTGGTTAGAGAAATCGGCAGATCTGGTTCCTCGGACGTTGGCCGTCCTCGACGAAGAGGGAAAGGCCATCGCGAAGCGACACTCTCGTGATCCTGATGCTGGGGCCTTGGCGGTGCGCACGGCACGTCGTCGGGAGATTCTTCGCGTGTCGATCGCCAACATCCTTGGACTCTTGGAAGTTGAGCAAGTCGGGGTCGCTTTGAGCGACATCACCACGGCAACGCTCCGCGCCGCACTCTCACTCGCGAGGTCGGGGAGCGCGACAAATGAGCCGAAGGGTATGGAGTTCGCTGTCATCGGCATGGGTCGATTCGGGGGAGGCGAATTGGGATTCGGCTCCGACGCGGATGTGATGTTCGTCTATCGTGCGCCGGAAGGGCACGGTGAGGAAGCGCAGAAGGCTGCCGAGCGAATCGTGTCTACGCTGAATCGGCTCACGGATGACCTGCAGTTCCCGCTCGATCTCGATATTGACTTGCGACCAGAGGGTAAAAATGGAGCCGTCGTGCGCTCCCTCGACTCCTACCGTGCCTACTACGAGCGTTGGTCACTCACCTGGGAGGCGCAGGCGCTCCTACGTGCCCGGGC
Organism: Terrimesophilobacter sp.; assembly: GCA_039927595.1. Classification (GTDB taxonomy): domain Bacteria; phylum Actinomycetota; class Actinomycetes; order Actinomycetales; family Microbacteriaceae; genus Terrimesophilobacter. The sequence continues at coordinate 2,709 of JBDSUT010000152.1, read as the reverse complement.
AATCGTAGGGGATGACGCGCTGTGTCGAGACTTTGAGACCCTCGCAGACGAAGTGCGTTACCCGGCCGAGATCTCCGAACGAGATGTGCGGGAAGTGCGCCGCATTAAAGCGCGAGTCGAGTCAGAGCGTTTGCCTCAGGGTGCTGAACCTTCTCGGCACCTCAAGCTTGGCCGCGGCTCATTGAGCGACGTTGAGTGGCTCGTGCAGCTGCTGCAACTGAAGCACGGTGCCAGCATTGTGGGTTTGCGCACAACCTCCACCCTCCGGGCGCTTGTTGTCGCCCAGGAGTCGGGTTTGCTCTCAGCTTCGGACGTACGCACCCTGCGCGAGGCATGGCTCTTGGCGTCCCGCATCCGCTCAGCATTGACTCTGTGGACGGCGAAAACTTCCGACGTATTGCCCACCGAGCGCACGCAGTTGGATGGCGTAGCCAGACTCATGGGTTACCCTCCGAGCTCCGCGAGCCGCCTAGAGGACGACTACCTGCGGGCCACTCGTCGTTCACGGCACGTCTTTGAAACGCGCTTCTACGGTGACACGGTGACACCGGTGCCGTCGAGGGGCCCAATCTAGCAAACTGGCGGAGTTTTTAGACCCCGTAATAGAGTTCGTACTCGAACGGGTGAGGCCGCAACGACATTGGCTTGAGCTCAAACTCACGCTTGTAGTTGATCCAGGTGTCGATCAGGTCCTGCGTGAACACGCCGCCCTCTAAGAGGAAGTCGTGATCGGCTTCGAGCGCTTGCAACACAGCTTCTAGAGTTACGGGCAGAGTGGGGATGCTCTTTGCTTCCTCGGGCGGAAGCTCATAGAGGTCCTTATCTATCGGGTCAAGTGGCTCGATCTTGTTGCGGATGCCGTCGAGGCCAGCCATAAGCTGGGCGGCGAAGGCGAGATAGGGGTTACCGGAAGCATCCGGGCAACGGAACTCGATGCGTTTCGCCTTTGGGTTCGTCCCCGTGATCGGAATGCGGATAGCCGCCGAACGGTTGCCCGCCGAGTACACAAGGTTGATCGGTGCCTCATAGCCCTTCACGAGGCGACGGTAACTGTTGATCGTCGGGTTCGTGAACGCCAACACAGCAGGGGCGTGCTTGAGGAGTCCACCGATGTACCAGCGCGCGAGGTCAGAAAGTCCACCATAACCGCTTTCGTCGTAGAAGAGCGGCTTACCGTCGTTCCAGAGAGACTGATGCACGTGCATGCCAGAACCAGCGTCGCCAAAGAGTGGTTTCGGCATGAACGTCGCTGTCTTTCCCCACTGCTCAGCGGTGTTTTTTACGATGTACTTGAACTTGAGTAGGTCGTCTGCGGAGTGCACGAGGGTGTCGAAACGGTAGTTGATTTCGGCCTGCCCGCCCGATCCAACCTCGTGGTGTGCGCGCTCAAGGATAAGCCCAGCATCAATCAGTTTAAGGCTGATGTCGTCGCGCAGATCAGCTTGCTTGTCGACTGGGCTTACCGGAAAGTAGCCACCCTTGAGTGGGGTTTTATTGCCAAGGTTTCCACCCTCTTCTTGACGGCCAGAATTCCAGTGGCCCTCGATGGAGTCGACGGCGAAGGAACTGGTGTGGCCCTTCACCTCGTAGCGCACGTCGTCAAAGATGTAGAACTCGGCCTCAGGGGCGAAAAAGGCGGTGTCCGCGATTCCCGTCGAAGCGAGGTACTTCTCCGCCTTATGAGCAACCTGTCGCGGGTCTCGGCCATAAATCTCACCGTTACGTGGGTTGTATATGTCAAAAAGCATGATGAGCGTGCGTTCGATGCGGAAAGGATCGATGTACGCGGTGGTGACATCCGGGATGAGCTGCATGTCTGATTCGGAGATGGTCGCGAAACCCCGAATAGAGGATCCATCAAAAAGCTGCCCAACGGCAAAGAACTCTTCATCCACAGAAGATGCGGGAATGTTGAAGTGCTGCTGCACTCCCGGTAAATCAGTGAAGCGTACGTCAAGGAATTTGACGTCGGTGTCTTTGATGAATTTCAGAACTTCGGATGGATCACTGAACATGCGGGGGCTCCTTGGGTTCCGTGCAACGTGTGCCAACTTTGTGCGACATTTCTGACTGTACGCTCCACCGATTTCGCGACGGTATCACCGGTGTTTCGCCCATGTTTCGGGTCTCCCATAGTATCGGATAGTGCTTACCGCTAATCCTGCCCCGCCAGCCCCCGAACAGAATTGGCCCGGTCAACGACTCGGATTACCCGAGAACGGTCCGCGTTCTGTTGCCAGGCCCGGCCGTCGGATGGGGGCAATCTTTATCGATTGGGGCCTGAGCATCCTTATTTCAGCGGCGTTTTTTCGCTACGACAGTGGGGCGACATTGGCAATCTTTGCGATCACCCAGGTCATCTTTCTCACTTTGGTCAGCGGCAGCATCGGGCACATCGTATTTCGCCTGCGCGTTGTGCCAGCCACGGGTGGCTGGATTGGTGCATGGCGACCGCTTGTGCGCACGCTGCTGCTGTGCCTACTCATTCCGGCGCTGATTTGGGATCGAGATCAACGCGGCCTTCACGACAAGGCAGCCGGAACTGTTCTTGTAGTGCGTTAGCGGTCGAGGAAGCAAAAACTAGCCTCGGCGCTGAGCTCTCGCTTTCATGGGGTCAACACCCTTGGGGATGGGGAGGTTTGGTCCCTTGTGCAGGGAACTGACACGATTGCTCACCGCGTAGATCTCAGCTTTATTGAGCGCGTTCTT
>JBDSUT010000151.1:0-5786 GCA_039927595.1 Terrimesophilobacter sp. | reverse complement strand
AGATTCATCACCGCATTCATCCGACCTTGAAGCTTGGATGGCGTGATAACGCTCGCGTACCCGATGAGACCGGCGTTTACGGCTGGGATGAGCAGTACCGTGATCGAGATCCAGACGAGGTATTCCCAGTACTCGGTTGACAGCGCCATTCCGATTCCGCCAACGACGGCGAGCAGGATGCCCACGATCACAAGTTTTCCGGCCGGGAATCGTTTCACGAGGGGGCCAGCAATCACGGCTCCGACGAGCATGGAGGCCCCTGCCGCAGCATCGATGAGTCCGATGAGTACGGGTTAGGTGTAAATCTGAATCAAATGGAGGTTCAGGGCGAACATCATCCCTCCAAAGCCGAGATTGATGAGCGCAAAGATCCCAATGCCGACGCGCAAGAACTTTACTGACCAGACAAACTTCATGCCCTCAACAAGTGAAGCCCAGGCGCTTGTGCCCTTGGCGTGCTCGAGGTCACCGTTGAGCGGGCCCCGCACGAAAATTGTGCAGACGAGCACAACGGCGTAACCGACAGTGCTTGCCAGAAACGGAAAGATGCGGCCAATCGCGTACAGCAATCCGCCAATCGGGCCAGAGGCCAGAGAGGCCACAGCCTGGCGGCCTTGCACAGCGGCCATCGCCGAGCCCATCTGATCTGATCGGACGACTTCGCGAATGCCGCCGGACTCTGCAGGACAAAAGAATGACGCGACAACCGAGGTCAGGAACAAGACAATGGTCAGATGCCACACAGTCAGCGCCGAAGCAGCAATGGCGATAACGAGCGGCGCAAACAAAACGAGGTCGACCGCAGAGCAGATGATAAGAAGTTTTTTGCGGTCAGTGCGGTCTGCGATCGCCCCGGCAGGGAGGGTCGCGAAAAGGTAGCCAAGGGCTCCTAGCGCGCTGATGAGACCGGCAAGAAAAACATCATTTGTCAGGGCGAATGCAATCAACGGGACAGCGAAAGTGGCAAAGCCAGAACCAATGATTTGCGTCGTCTTGCCGGACATCAGAAGGAGATAGTCGCGGTTGTGCCAGAGGGAGGGGCCAAGAGAGGTCATGAAGGAAACAATAGTTGCGCAAGAAATATTGCGCAACTATTCTTGCGGAATTGATACACTTGTTTCATGGTCACGCATTCTCATCGCATTACGAAGTCCGACACGCTCAAGGCACTCGCGCACCCGATGCGTCAAAGGATCATCGTGGAGCTCACGGTTCGGCATTCGGCTCGGGCCGTCGACTTAGCCGCCATTCTGGGGGAGCCGGCGAATGCGGTCAGCTACCACTTGCGCGCACTCGCAAAAGCCGAACTCGTCGTCGAAGCGCCGGAACTGGCGAGAGACAGCCGCGATCGTGTGTGGAAGGTTGCGCACCCGGAGGGTCTTTATGTCGCCGCGGAAGATCTTGAGAGAGTTGACGGGCTGTTCGAGAACGAGTTTCTGACTTGGACTCGCCGCATGTTGAACCAGACACTTTCGAAGGACCCTCGCGCGACGAGAGCACAATACTCTGGCGGTGCCCTTCTCACCAAAGACGAGTCATCCAAGATGTTCATGGAAGTGGCCGAAGTTCTTGAACGGTGGAGAATGCACGGCATGGATGCTGATGCGGCTAATCCCCATGACCCCGACCGCGTGTTTCACTACATCGTCGCGCTGGTCGGCAATCGAGACGACGAGACTCCGAACACGCTCACGGCACAAGATTAGCCAATTTGCTGCAGAGCCCAAGAATTTCCGTCGGGGTCACTGAAATAGGCGTAACGTACTCCGCCGCCCATGTCGCTGATGTCGGAGACATCCACGCCGTTGACGAGAAGAGCGCTGCGCGCAGCGTCGAGGTCATCAACAACAAGGTGTGTGCCCTGAATTGGCGGGGACTCCGGGGTGAGCATGCCAACCCCAAAAGCGATGGAACAGGATGACCCCGGTGGCGTCAATTGCACAACGCGCATCCCGTTTCCTGGCTCGACATCATGATCGAGAATGAACCCAACCTGGTCGACGTAGAAAGCCTTGCTCTTCTCGATGTTGGAGACGGGGAGTAGCACCAGTTGTAGTCGCATGTCCATTAGATAATCTGCTTCTTCTTGTCAGTGAGTGCGTCTCGTCACGGCAGTGCCGGCCGCTAGCTCTGCCCCAGCTCCTCGCGCCAGCCCTCTTCTTTCTGAATGAACTCGTTGTCTTCAAAACCTTCAAAGTCGCTCATATCGCTGAGTCGGCGCACTTCGAGCTTGGTCCCTGGGCTCATCGGGCAGCGGCTGGCCCACTCGATGGCTTCAGCTTTGTTTGCGACCTCAATGATCCAGTATCCGTTGAAGAGTTCGTGAGTCTCACCGTAGAGCCCATCGCTCACGGTCGGCCCAGCGCCGTCAAAACTCACCACGAACGCATTGGCGGTGTCGTCGGCGAGACCTTCTCCGGAAACAAGCACTCCCGCAGTCATCATCGCTTCGTTATACGCGCCCATCGCGTTGATGATGGCTTCAAAGTCGAGATCCTTTTGCGCCGCTTTCGCCCCTGCAGTGGATCGCATGATGAGCATGAACTTCATGGTGTTCTCCTTGGTTGGGGGAGGTTGTTACTAGTTGCGGTGCGCTGGTGCGTCCTCCTACTATGCCGTCGAATGGCTGAGAAAAATATCAACACGGTGGCAACTATTTGTCTAAAGTTTTTTGATGACCGAAATTGTTCTCTTCCATCACGCACTCGGGCTCACCCCGGGAATCGAAGCGTTCGCAAACACTCTGCGCGATGCCGGGCATACGGTTCACGCGCCCGACCTCTTCGAGGGCAAGACTTTCACCACCATCGAGGATGGCGTCGGCTACGCCAGCGAGGTGGGGTTTGGCGAGATTATGAATCGTGGCCAGCGGGCGGCAGATGCTCTGCCCCGGGCCGTTGTTTACCTCGGCTTCTCTCTCGGAGTACTGCCCGCGCAGATGCTCGCACAAACTCGCGCGGGTGCTCTGGGCGCCGTGCTGTGTTACTCCTGTGTGCCGGTCTCAGAGTTTGGCGAGACCTGGCCAGAAGGCGTCCCCGTGCAGGTCCACGGCATGGATGCCGACCCATTTTTCGCAGACGAAGGCGATCTCGAGGCAGCGCAAGAGCTCGTTGCCTCCACCGACCAAGCTGAGCTGTTTGTTTACCCAGGGGATCAGCACTACTTTGCTGACACCACGTTGCCGTCATTCAGGCCAGAGGCCGCAGGGTTGATGATGAGCCGCATCCTAGAATTTCTCGATCGAAATGGCTGATCTTCGCAACCGGGACTGTCAGGTTGGCTTCGGTGCGACCGGCTGCCGCAAAATCGTCTTGAGTTTTTCAGGCGCGGTACGTCGGGGGTCGCTGAGGTAGATTTCGTGGTGATCGAGAGTGGGCACTAGCCCGTTAGCCGGCAGATATTCATGGTGAAGCTTGTCGAGGATCGGCCCCTCGTCGTCGTACGGACCTATGTGCATGATGTGAACAGCAGCGCCCTCGCTGAGCTCGATGAGCTTGACGAGGGGGAGGGCGGGCAAGTTTCGCTTTGCTGAGTTCGTCTCTACCGCAGCCTCAAACAGCGCCTGCGTGATCCACTCGGGCTGGCTGATCATCATCGTCCAACTCCACGCGTTCTTGTCACGCGTCGCGAAAGCAGTCAGGTCATCCGCTCGCCAGGTGCCCTCAAGCGGTCCGACAGCAAAGTCACGCTCGAGGTTCTTCTTACTGTCGAACTTGAGAGCGTATGCCACCGAATAGAGCGCTTCAACGGCATCAGAGTATGACTGGGATGTGTTGGGGTCGCCGTGACCATCAATCGCAATGAACTGCAGAGTCGGAACGTTGATGACGCTGAACTCTGTCGTAAAAGCCGTGTACAGCGCCTTGTGCGCTTTGCGGATGTCGTACTTGTTCAGCTTGTCCATGCGATTCCCTTACGCGACGTTGCGGGTTGTGTTGCCAGAGTACTGGGGCAGGATGGAGGCGTGAAGCTCAAACTCGATCTGCACGACATCTACAACCGCGGTGTGGACATCGATCGAGCGCTGAACGACATCATCGACGAGGCTATGTCAAAGAAGGCACCCCTCGTGGAGATCATCCCCGGCAAAGGCTCTGGCGCGCTCAAAAAGCGGGTGCTGCGCTTTCTCGATCAACCCGAAATCAAGGCAAAGTATCACCGCGTTGAAAAGGATTCCAAGAACTTCGGGCGCGTGTTCGTGCACTTTCGATGGAAGTGATCACCCGAATAGGACTCTAGGCTGGCGGCATGGCAAAAACAGGGCTGCAGGTCACCGGCGTCAGGGTATACCCCGTCAAGTCGATGGAGGGAAACTACGTCGAGTCTGCACGGATGGAGCCGTGGGGGCTCGCGGGTGACCGTCGTTGGGCACTCGTCAATGCCGACGGGGGTAACCTCACCGCGCGACGGATCAACGGACTTTTGGGCCTGAGGGCCGAAATCGCGGGTGACGCAGGCATCCGGATAGCGGACCGATCGGGCAACACCATCACCGTTGACGCACCGCGTAGTGGGTCGACAATCTCGGTGGGATTCGATGGACTTGATCGGGCGACACCGGCCGCGAGCGCCGCTGACGCATGGCTCTCCGAGCGCGCCGGTGCTGAGGTGCGGCTCGTCTGGCAAGAAGACCCAACCGCGCGTCCGGTCGCTCATGAGGATGGCGGCGTGCCGGGTGATGTGGTCTCGCTGGCGGATGCCGCTCCGCTTCTGCTGGTGACGCAATTGTCGATGGACCAACTGAACACGTGGGTTGCGGAGAATCCCGAAAATGCGGAGATGGCCGCTCCTCTGGATATCGTGCGGTTCCGCCCGAACGTGATCATCGACGGTGACGTCCCCTTCGGTGAAGACAACTGGGCACGAATCACCATCGGCGGCATTGAGTTTCGCCGAACCGAAATGTGCGACCGCTGTTCCATCCCGACGATCGATCCGTTGTCTCTCGAGCGCGGCAAAGAGCCGACACGTACTCTCGCGCAGCATCGGATGTGGGATCAGAAGACTTGGTTCGGCATTCGTATCGCGCCCGTGAACTTTGATGCCACCGGAACTAATGTGATCAGCGTCGGCGATGCCGTCGAGGTCGAGCTCGACTAGTTTCGCTTTCGGGCAGGGTTAAAGCCCGCCCAGCAGCGCGATCGGGTTTTCGATGCACTTCGTGATGAAGCCCATGAACTCGCTCGGCACATCGCCGTCGCACACCCGGTGATCGAAGACCATCGAGAGCACCATGATCTTGCGAATCACGATCTCGCCGTCGACGACCCAGGCGCGGTCGAGGATGCGACCGACGCCGAGCATGGCGACCTCTGGCAGGTTGAGGATCGGCGCGGAGCCATCCATGCCGAAACCACCGTAGTTATTGAGCGTGAAAGTACCGCCGCGCAACTGGTCGTTCGCAAAGTTGCCCGTCTTGGCGGTCTCGACCAGGCCGGAGAGTGCATCACGCAGTTCGCCCGTCGTCATGTCACCAGCGCCGTGGATGACCGGCACCATGAGCCCACGCGCGGTCTGCGCGGCAATGCCGAGGTTGATCAAAGCGTGCTGAACGATCTCACCCGCAGCCATGTCGACACTCGAGTTCAGGATCGGCCACTGCGTGAGGCCAGCAACAACAAACCTGGCAAGAAGCGCGTTCAGGCTCCAACGCTCGCCGGTGGACTTCTGCAGCTGCTCTTTCGCGATCAGCAATTCAGTGGCATCAACGTCGAGCCAAATGGTTGCCTCGGGCACATCACGACGTGAGGCCGTCATGCGCTCGGCAACAATCTTGCGCAGCCCCG
>JBDSUT010000150.1:0-7469 GCA_039927595.1 Terrimesophilobacter sp. | reverse complement strand
AACGAGCCCACCGTTGTGCAGCCAGACCAGTTTGCCTTCCGAATCACTTTGCGGGGTGAGGATCGCCGTACCGAACAGACCGAAACCGACCACCCACGGAAGAAGAAGCTGCATGAGCCCAATGCCGAGGTTGCCGATTCCCGCCTGAATCCCGAGCGCCGTGCCAGCGAGTCTCTTCGGAAAGTAGTAGCTCGTAGAGGCCATCAGCCCCGAGAAGCTGCCGCCACCGACGCCTGCTGCGAACGAGAGCGAAAGGAGCACCCAGAACGGAGTAGTGGTGTCGCGCGCGGCAAGAGCCCACCCGATAAGCGGAAGAACCAAGAGTGATCCACTGAACGCCACCAAGACGCGGCTTCCCATGATGGGAGGAAGGAACATGAACACGAGGCGCAGCAGACCGCCGGCGAGGCCGGGGACAGCCACAAGCCAGTAGAGCTGCTCTTTCGTGAGCAAATCTACGCCTTCGGCCCTGATGTCATTGAGCCGAGGGGCGATTGCACTCACGAGGAACCACGCGGCAAAGGCGAGAATCATCGTGAACGTCGTCACCGACAGTGTGCGCCACGCAAGCTTGCTATCCCACGTTTTTTCGTCTTCGGGGTTCCAGTTGGAGAGATCCGGTTTGAGGGCTGATCCTTCGACCGAGGTCATCATGGGCCTTTCGTGGTGCTGGGGTGGGGACTAAATGGTGGGTTGTTTTTGCTTCGGCTGCTGGTGCTCCGGCAGAGCACTGGGCTCCCAGCCGCGACGGATGGCTCGTGCACCGCGGTGCCCGTCGCGCGAGCGGTAGACGATGTACGGGCGGAACAGGAACCCGAGTGGCACCGACATGACGTGCACGAGGCGCGTATACGGCCACACCAGGAACAACGCGGTTCCGGCGAGAGCGTGCAGTTGGAACATCAGTGGCACGCCGACCATGAGGCTGGCATCTGGCTGGAAGATGATGAGGCTGCGGCTCCACGGGGAGACACTTCCTCGGTAGTCATAGCCGGCGCCGAGCACCTGGAACTGAACGACGGCGATCGTGCCGAGGATGATCGTGGCGGCGAGAAGAGCGTACATGACGACATCCATGACCGTGGTGACCCTCGCAACGCGACGAATAGCTCCGCGGCGTGACAACAAGATCACCATGCCGGCAATGGTGACTATCGCGGCAGCCATGCCCATCCAGACCGAGCCCAGGTGGTACAGGTGCTCATCGACTCCGAAGAACTCCAACCACTCTCGCGGGATGAGAAGCCCGACGACGTGCCCCGCAAACACCGCGAAAATGCCGTAGTGGAACATGGGTGAACCCCACTTGAGCAGCTTCGACTCGTAGGTTTGGCTCGACCTGGAAGTCCAACCGAACTTGTCATAGCGGTACCGAAGGATCGGCCCGACGATGAAGCTCACCGCGGCAACATAAGGGAACGCAACCCAGAGCAGCACATCCACGTACGTTATGTCGTTCATGCCCGCACTCCTTCACTGGTGGCACCCGCAGGGGTGAATGGCGCGAGTGCGCCGAGGAACGTAGTGACCCCAACCATTTCGGTGGGTGGGCCCTCGTTGACGAGACGCAGGTAGCGCTCGCGGGTTTCATCATCGATCGCACCGAACGATCGACACACTGCCGAGACGACGTGTGAGTAAGGGCTGTCGAAGCTTTCTAGCGCGGTGCGCAGAACTTCGATGCCTTCCCGGTAGGAGGTGAGGAGTTGGCCGGCGATGGGGGAGTCGCTGCGCGCTGAGAACTCCAACACCATGGGCAGGTAGTCGGGAAGCTCGCCGTCCTCAACCTCCCAGCCGGCAGCGCGGTAGGCCTCGATGAAGCCAACGAGCGCCATTCCACGTCGACGGGTGTCACCCGTGGAGTAGTAGGTGAGGTACGGGCAGCACTTGCGCTTTTGGTCGAAAATCAGCGTGTAGTGAGCTTCAATCTCGTTCTGGCTCATCGCGGATGCCGCGGTGAGAAACGCATGGAACTCTTCCGCAATTTCTGCGGGGAGATCTGCCACGGCCGCAGTAACCTGATCAAAGTGCGCGCGGCGATCCGGCTTCGGGTAATCAAGCAGGATCGATGCCGCCATGTGCACGGTGCGGCGTTGTTCGTCACTGAGAACGGAATCCACCAAGCTTTTGGGCGACTTCTTTCGCCGACCGCCCGGAACTCTCCGCTGCTCCGTCAGGGTAGTCATGCAGGGCTCCCGGCCTCGGTCGGCGGCGGGAACATTCCGTTGCTGATTCCCGTGCTGCTGCCATTCCAGTTCAAGAGGTTCAACCGACCAGTCGTTGATGGCTCAGTCGGGTCGGTGGTGTTCCTGAGTGCCTGGAAAGCCTCGGCAGTGGACTTCGTCGGAATACCGCGAATGCGATCCTTGGCGAGCACGTCACCGGTGGAGCGAGCTCCGCCCATGCCTGGGCCACCATCAGTGTCGAGCGAACACGCAAGCTCGTCGAGGTCACGGGCAGACTCGACGTGAGCCTTCGGAATCACATAGCGGTCCTCGTACTTGGCGATCGCGAGCAGGCGGAACATCGCCTCGACCTCTTCACCCGTCATCCCCACGGCACGAGCAATGTTCTCGTCAGGTGCATTGCCAAGGTTGATGTCGCGCATGTAGGAGCGCATCGCAGCGAGCTTCTTGAGCGAATGTTCAATCGGCACCACATCGCCGGCGGTGAACAGCTCAGCCAAGTACTCGACCGGGATGCGCAGCTTGTCGATCGCCGCAAACAGGTTTCGCACGTCTTCACCGTCAGCACCACTGTTGGAGATGACATCAACCACGGGAGACAGCGGTGGGATGTACCAGACCATCGGCATCGTGCGGTACTCGGGGTGCAGCGGGAGCGCCACCTTGTACTCGCTGATCAGCTTGTAGATGGGGCTGTTCTGAGCTGCCTCGATCCAGTCATCCGCGATGCCGTCCTTCTTCGCCTGCGCGATGACAGCCGGGTCGAACGGATCGAGGAACACGGAGCGCTGAGCATCGAGTAGAGCGTGCTCATCTTCGATAGCGGCCGCCTCGAGCACGGCATCTGCGTCGTACAGCATGAGGCCGAGGTAGCGCAGACGACCAACGCAGGTCTCGGAACAGATGGTGGGCTTGCCCTGTTCAATGAGCGGGTAGCACAGCGTGCACTTCTCGGCCTTGTTCGTCTTGTGGTTGAAGTAGACCTTCTTGTACGGGCACGCCGAGACGCACATGCGCCAACCACGGCAGTCATCCTGGTCGACAAGCACAATGCCGTCTTCCTCGCGCTTATAAATCGCACCCGAAGGGCACGCTGCAACGCAGGAAGGATTCAGGCAGTGCTCGCAAATGCGCGGCAAGTAGAACATGAAGGTGTTTTCGAACTCCATCTTCACGTGCTCGCTCATGTGCTCGAGGTTGGGGTCACCCATGGCGGTCTCTTGCGATCCGCCGAGGTTGTCGTCCCAGTTGCCGGACCACTTGATGTCCATGTTCTTGCCGGTGAGCAGCGACTTCGGGCGAGCCACAGGACCGTTCTTGGTCTGCGGTGCCGACAACAGCATGTCGTAGTCGTACGTCCACGGCTCGTAGTAGTCGTCGATCGTGGGAAGGTCGTTGTTCGAGAAGATGCCCAAAAGCTTCTTCAGGCGACCACCACCCTTCAGCTTCAGGCGGCCGTTCTTCTTGCGAACCCAGCCACCGTTCCACCGCTCCTGGTCTTCGTAATACCGGGGGTATCCGATTCCCGGCTTGGTTTCAACGTTGTTGAACCACACGTACTCCATGCCGTCACGGTTCGTCCACACCTGCTTACACGTGACAGAGCAGGTGTGACATCCGATGCACTTGTCGAGGTTCATGACCATCGACATCTGAGCCATAACGCGCATCAGTACTCCACCTCCTGGCTACGGCGACGGATCACGGTGACCTCGTCGCGCTGGTTCCCGGTCGGTCCGAGATAGTTGAATGCGAATGAGAGCTGCGCATAACCACCGATGAGGTGGCTTGGCTTCAGCAGGATTCGGGTGAGAGAGTTGCTCGTTCCACCGCGCTGGCCGGATGTTTCGGCAACCGGCACGTTGATGGTGCGATCCTTCGCGTGGTACATGTACACGGTGCCCTCCGGCATACGGTGCGAGACAATCGCCCTCGCGACGACAACACCGTTGCGGTTGTAGGACTCGATCCACTCGTTGTCTTTGACCCCGATCTTGTCGGCATCCAGTGGCGACATCCATATGGTGGGGCCCCCGCGGGAGAGCACGAGCATCATCAGGTTGTCCTGGTACTCAGAGTGGATGGACCACTTCGAGTGCGGCGTCAGGTAGCGCACCGTGACTTCGGCGCGGCCCTCAGACCCCGGCGCTCCAGTCGCCGCCGTCGAACCGATGGGCTGGTAGCCGTCGAAGAGGCGATGCATGTCGAGCGGTGGACGGTACACCGGCAACTGTTCACCGAGCTCCGCCATCCAATCGTGATCGAGGTAGAAGTGTTGTCGACCCGTGAGCGTGTGCCACGGTTTCAGGTGCTCGACGTTTATAACGAATGCCGTGTAGCGTCGCCCGCCATGCTCGCTGCCCGACCACTCGGGGGAGGTGAGCACGGGCACCGGTGCGTCGGAGACATCCTTCACGGTGAACCGTGTGCCTTCGTGGTCGCTGGCGAGGTGGGCGAGTTTCTGCCCCGTCTTCGCCTCGAGAACCTGGAAGCCCTGGGTTCCCAGTCGGCCGTTCGTCGTACCGGAGAAGGCGAGCACCATTTCTTCGGCACGCATGTCGGTGTCGAGCCGTGGGCGACCCTTCGTGGGGCCGCTCGCCACAAGTCCATTGCGTTTGCCGAGATCTGCGACCTCGACATCCGGGTTGAACTTGATTCCCTTGGTGATCAGACCAAGCGACTCAGAGAGTGGGCCAAGTGCTGCCATGCGGTCGGCGAATGCCGGGTAGTCACGCTCGACAACGATGAGCTTGGGCATCGTCACGCCCGGGATCAGCTTCGGGTTCTCGACCACCACGCCGTGCGGCGTTGACAGCGCGTCTGGCGTGTCATGCTGCAGCGGAGCGGCCACGAGGTCTTGGCGCACCCCGAGGTGCTCTACCGAGAACTCTGAGACCTTCTTCGCCAGCAGGTGGAAGATATCGAAGTCGGTCTTCGCCTCCCACGGTGGCGCGATTGCCGGGTTGAAGGTGTGGATGAACGGGTGCATGTCTGTCGTCGACAGGTCGTGCTTCTCGTACCAGGTTGCCGGCGGCAGCACCACGTCACTGAAGACGGTGGTGGAAGTGTTCCTGAAGTCGCTCGTCACCAGCAGATCGAGCTTGCCCTCAGGGGCCTTCTCAATCCAGTCGATCGTTTTCGGGCGACGCTCTGGCGGCGATTCCTCACCACGGATGGCAGCATCGGTGCCGAGCAGGTGCTTGAGAAAGTACTCGTTGCCCTTGCCGGAGGAGCCGATGATGTTGGCGCGCCACACGTTGAGTACGCGAGGGAAGTTCTCTGGGGAATCCGGATCTTCACAGGCGTAGCGCATTTCCCCACTCGTGAGCTGGTCAACGACGTACTGGGCTGGCTCGACGCCGGCCTCTTTCGCCTGATCAACGATGAGGAGAGGGTTGCGGTTGAAAGTCGGAAAGCTCGGCATCCAGCCGCGCTTGGCCGACTCTACGAGCGTGTCTGCGGTGGTGCGGTTCGCGAAAAGCCCGGTCCCCAACTCGGTGGAAAGCGCGTCAGCTGGCAATCCGTCATAGCGCCACTGATCTGTTGCGAGGTACCAGAATGCGGTACTGATCATCTGGCGAGGTGGGCGCACCCAGTCGAGACCGAACGCGTACTGGGCCCAACCGGTGAGGGGGCGCACCTTCTCTTGGCCGACGTAGTGGGCCCATCCTCCGCCATTCTTGCCCTGGCAACCGGTCATGGTCGTGAGGGCGAGGAACGCGCGGTAGATGAGGTCGGAGTGGAACCAGTGGTTCGTTCCGGCACCCATGAGGATCATGGAGCGACCGCCGGAGTCTTCTGCGTTCTGCGCGAACTCGTGGCCGATGCGCTCGGCCGCGTTTGCGGGCACCGACGTGATCGACTCCTGCCACGCCGGGGTTCCGGGGGAGGACGCGTCGTCGTAGCCGGTTGGCCACTCGCCGGGCAGGCCATCACGGCCCACACCGTACTGGGCAAGCAGCAGGTCGAACACCGTCGTGACGGTGCGGCCAGCAACTTCACGCACAGGAACACCGCGACGGATGGTGCCGGAGCCACCCTCGTGCTCCTGGCCGGGTTCTGGCGTTAGATCGAACCGCGGAAGATCGATGGCGACAGACTCGTTGTTGTAGTCCGTGGCATCAGCAATCGACAGCAGCGGATCGACATCGCCTAGGTCAAGGTTCCACAGACCGGCATCTTCTTCCGAAAAGCGGTGGCCGATCGAGCCATTCGGAACGACTGGCTTCGCGTTCTGGTCGAGAAGTACGGGCTTATGTGCCGCGTTCGCAAGCTTGGCGGGGGCGCCGGGGAGGGCATCCGCCATGAGGAATTTGCCGGCAACCCAAGCATCGCCACGCTTCACGAGTTCGATGAGGTACGCAGAGTCGCTGTACTTCTTCATGTAGTCGATGAACATCGGAGTCTTCTTCTCAAGGAGGAACTCCTTGAGGATGACGTGCCCCATGGCGATCGCGAGGGCGCCATCTGTTCCCGGGTGGGTGGCGAGCCACTCATCGGCAAACTTCGTGTTGTCTGCGTAGTCGGGAGAGACAACGATGACCTTCTGGCCGCGGTAACGCGCCTCGACCATGAAGTGCGCATCAGGAGTACGGGTGACGGGAACGTTCGAGCCCCACATCATCAGGTACGAGGAGTTCCACCAGTCTGCGGATTCGGGCACGTCCGTCTGGTCGCCGAACACCTGCGGGCTTGCCACGGGAAGGTCGGCGTACCAGTCGTAGAACGACAGCATGGTTCCACCGAGCATCGTCACGAACCGGGATCCGACACCGTGAGAAACGATCGACATGGCAGGAATCGGTGAAAAGCCAGCGATGCGGTCTGGGCCGTACTTCTTGATCGTGTGCACGTGGGCGGCGGCGACGATCTCGGATGCCTCTTCCCAGCTCGCTCGAACCAAGCCACCCTTACCGCGGGCCTGCTTGTAGGCCTTCGCGGTGACCGGATTCTCGGTGACCTCCTGCCACGCCAGAACGGGGTCACCTGTCTTGGCTTTCGCCTTGCGGAATGCTTCGAGCAGCACACCGCGCACGTAGGGGTACTTCACCCGGGTGGGGGAGTAGGTATACCAGCTGAACGCTGCACCGCGGGGGCATCCGCGTGGTTCGTACTCAGGAGAGTCGGGGCCAACCAGGGGGTAGTCGGTCTGCTGGGTCTCCCACGTGATGATGCCGTCTTTGACGTACACCTTCCAAGAGCAAGAGCCGGTGCAGTTCACGCCGTGCGTCGACCGCACTTCTTTGTCGTGTGACCAGCGGTCGCGGTAGAAGGAGTCCGCCT
>JBDSUT010000149.1:0-2597 GCA_039927595.1 Terrimesophilobacter sp. | reverse complement strand
TCTGTGGCCTTCTCGATCGGCACGTGCGGTGCCTTCATCTCCACAATCAGGTGACCAGGCCAGAACAAATCCATGAACCCAGCGGACTCTTTGAAATGCTCGAACTTTGCGCCCACCTCGGTGCGGTCAGAACCGTAACAGTGAAACAGTTCGTTGAGAAACGTCTGCGCTTCGGCCTTCTCGCTGCCCGTGAACCCCGACCACTTCGCCGCAAACTTCTGTAGAGCCTCCTGGATTTCAAGACCGCTGCGAACAGTCGAACCGCCCGCCATACTCAGCTCACTCGCAAGGGGATCAGCCGCAAGGGGATCAGCCACACAGGTGCGACCAGCATTCAGATCAGCCGCACGGAATCACCGGCGTAGTAGGTGTCTTGCATGAGGCGCTTATGCGTGCGCTGCAAGTCGACGAGAGCCTCCGTGAGCGCAAGCTCGACATTGGTGTCGCCGCCGGCCTTCTGCACGCGCACGAGCGCTTTCTTCGCACGCGCAATGGTGTGCTCAAGGTTGAGCAAAACATCCGAAATCTCGCCCAGCGCATTCTCATGAACGATCTGCTGAGGCGAACGCTCATTAGAGGAAGGTGTGCTAGCGGGATTACTCATCGCGACCTCCCTGCGTTGATGATGCACACGTCGATGATGCACACGTCGATGGTGAACAAACTATTGCCTACCCCCAGTGTATTCGCGACCCACGACAGAGCGAGGCCAATCCCCGGGAGTTGTGGAATCGCGGACGTCAGCGAGCAATGCCCGGCGCAGCTACGGTTGAAGTATGACCTCGACAGCAGAATTTGTTCCAGAAGCAGGCACCATCACCATGTTCAGCACCACGTGGTGTGGCTACTGCACGCGGCTCAAGGGTCAGCTGGCGAAAGAAGGCATCGCCGTTCGCGAGATCAACATCGAAGAGGTTGAAGGCACGGCCGAACTGGTCGCCAAGCTCAACAACGGAAACCAGACCGTGCCGACCGTCTTGTTCCCGGATGGCAGTGCGGCCACAAATCCGTCGCTCGCCGAAGTGAAGGCGCGACTCGGCTAAAACCCCGCAAGGTTAGCCCTCCGCAACTAAGCGGTGAGTTCCTGCATGCCCCAAGGCTGCCCGTAGCCACACTTGGCTTCGGATGCTGCCATGAGGTCGAGGAACGGCTTCGCGTCAAACGCTTCAGGGCCGAGCACGCCTTCGCCCGTCCACACGCCGGTGGCGAGAAGCTCCAGCGCGATGACAGGGTTGAGTGCGGTCTGCCACACGACACACTGACTCTCGTACTCCGCCATCGTCCACTCGTTGTCACTCACGTGGTAAAGGTAGGTGGAGCGAGGCTTGCCGTCGGTGCCGGTGCCGGTCACCCACACGCCTGCACACGTTTTGCCCGTCATCCGCGGGCCGATCGTCGCGGGGTCTGGCAGGCCTGCGGCTACAACATCGCGCGGCGCTACCATGACGGGGCCATCCGCTGAGCGCACCTTCACCGGCTGCGTCTTGTCGAGCCCGAGCTGGTTGAGGGTTTTCAGAATGCCGATGAACTCGTTACCGAGCCCATATTTGAAGGTCACGCGCTTGGCCGGAAGCCAGCGGGGCATGAGCAGCACTTCTTCGTGCTCCACGTTCACGCACTCCACGGGGCCAATGCCCTCGGGGAAGTCAAAAACTTCTGGCTCACTGAACGGTGCGGTCGTGTACCAGCCCTTGTCTTTCTCCCAAATGACGGGAGGATTCAGGCACTCCTCGATCGTGGTCCAGATACTGAACGAGGGGGCGAAGATCTCGTTTCCGGCTTCATCACGCACCACAAGGTTTGCGCCGTCGCGCACACCAAGCTCCTCGACCTCACTGAACAAGTGGTCGACGGCGTAGCGGGCGAAGACATCCGACATTCCGGGCTCAACACCCATGCCGACGACGGCGAGGCGACCCGCCTTCTCCCAGTCCCCGGCCTGCGCGAACTGGTCATCACCAAGCTTCACGCCCGTCTCCTCGTGCGGGTTGGTGGGGTGGGGCTCCGACAGGCTCATCGCCATGTCCATGTAGTCAGCCCCCGCGGCAAGAGCGCCAGCAAAAATGGTGGGCACAAACTTCGGCTCCACAGCGTTCATCACGTGGGTGGCGTGGTGTTCGCGGGCGACAGCGGCGACGTTATCCGGATTAGAGGCGTCAATCTGTGCTGCCACAAAACGGCCATCTTGCGGGCCGTGCTTGGCCTCGATCCACGCAATCGTTGCTTCAGCCCTCGCCACGTCGTAGTCACAAACGATCATGGTCTCGAAGAAGGAGCGACGGGCGGCGATCTTCGCGATCGAATTACCGACGCCACCAGCGCCCACAAGGAGGATTCTCATGCCCCCACGCTAGCCGGTAACCGCGTGGGCTGCCTACGCCCGATTATCGTGAATTAGTTGCCACAGGGTGTTTTCGCTCACGAATTAGTCGTGAGGCGAGCGGCGCCCAGACGATTACGGCAATACCAGCACCGATGAGCGCTCCTCCGATCGTGTCGCTGAGCCAGTGCGCGCCCAGATATGTGCGGCTGAACGCCATCGCGAGCGTGTAGATAACCCCCGCATACCAAAGCCACGTTTCTCTGAAGATCAGCGC
>JBDSUT010000148.1:0-20089 GCA_039927595.1 Terrimesophilobacter sp. | reverse complement strand
CCGCCGTCACCGCCACACCGTTCGCATTTAGTCCATGGATTGCGCTACAACTTGAGCAACTTGCTCACTAAATTGTCGCGGTGCGCAGATTCGCGAGCTTAGGCTGCGCGACTGCGCCGTTTCGACGCGACACGCATTACCAGCAGTGTCCCGAAGAACAGTAGCAACGCTCCGCCGATGCCCCATGGCACTGTGTCGACACCGGTCGCCGCCAACGCGAGCGCCGTTGTCTCTATGCTCAGCGCTTGAAAGTCAACCCCTTCGGCATTCGTTGCGGAAATCGTGAATGTCGCGGTCCCCACTGATGTTGGGGTTCCAGAAATAAGTCCGGTAGAGAAATTGAGCGTCAACCCGACGGGCAACGTTCCCGATGACACCGAGTAGGTCATCGGCGTGAGGCCGGTCGCGCTTACCGTCGCAGAGAATGCTGTGCCTACGACACCCGCGGGGAGCGAGTTTGTTTCGATCAGTGGTGCACCAACAGCCCTCAGCACCGAGACGGTGTTGTCGTTGGGGTTTGTAATGTAAACAGTGTTCGTCAAAGTGTTAGCTACAACGCCGTGCGTGTTGGCCCCAACGGAAATCGTCGCGGTTACGGCGTTTGACGCGCCGTCAATAATTGACACAGTATTTGAGCCGCTGTTTGCCACAAAAATGGTGTTGCGTGCTGTGTCTACTGCCACACCAAACGGGCCGTTGCCCACGGAGATAGTTGCGCTCTGCGCAAGTGAAGTTCCGTTCATCACCCACACGGTTGCACCGCCCAAGTTGCTCATATAAAGAGTGTTTGTCACCTCGTTGAAGGCGAGCCCGAAGGGGTTTGGTCCCGACGCAATGGTCATCGTGACCGCGTTCGTCGCACCATCAATCATCCGGAGGGTGCTTCCTGCGTAGTCCGTCACGTAGATGGTGTTCGAGAGTTCATTGACGGCAATTGCGGTTGGTTGGGCCGTTGACGGCGAGAGGTTGATGGTCGATACGGCGCCAGACACCCCGTCAATCACCGACACCGAGTGCGCCAAGTTGGCCACGTACACCGTGTTCGTCGTCTCATTTACCGCAATCGCATATGGATACATCCCTACCGAAACTGACAGGTCCACTACCGAAATTGTGGAAGTGACCGCACCCGTTGCACCGCTAATGACGGTCACCGAATCAGCATTCGAGTTGGCCACGTACACCGTGTTCGTCGTCTCATTCACCGCCACAGCTTGGGGGCCGTCACCCACGACTATTGTCGAGACCACTGCACCAGAGGCGCCATCAATGACCATAACGGTGTCATCATCGTAATTTGCCACGTAGACAAGGTTCGTCATCGTGTTGATCCCTAACGCGTACGGCTTCGCTCCCACCGGGATCGTTGCGGTGACTTCATAGGTCGAGGATGCGGCATTCGCGGCAAGAGGAGCCAGAGTGGCGAG
Organism: Terrimesophilobacter sp.; assembly: GCA_039927595.1. GTDB lineage: Bacteria > Actinomycetota > Actinomycetes > Actinomycetales > Microbacteriaceae > Terrimesophilobacter. The sequence goes on along the minus strand of JBDSUT010000148.1, from coordinate 18,662 downwards.
AAGAACTCCCCCCACAAGAGCGATGGCAGAAAACTTCAGGGGTGACAAAGCGCGGTTCCTCATGGAGCTCCAAAGCAATGGTGTCAGCGAATCAGTGAACTTTGCTGCACATTGATCGCTCACCCGCATAGAGCGCGCTGGAAGGTGCTGGAAAGTACTTGAAACTCTACCCAAATTCAAGGCCTTCGCATGCTCCCCCGCTAACCGGTTAGTGGGGATACCTGCGGGTCGCCAGTCACAGGACTGACATCCCTCGATCGTCACACGCAGACAATCCCTACCGCTGCGTGCTCGTGCGGTGAAAGTTCTGGAACGAACGGGATGCCGTCGGTCCTCGCTGGCCCTGGTAGCGGGAGCCATATTCGCTTGAGCCATAGGCGTTCTCGGCCGGCGAACTGAGGCGAAAGAAGCACAACTGACCGATCTTCATCCCCGGCCACAGCTTGATCGGCAGAGTTGCGACGTTACTGAGCTCAAGAGTCACATGCCCGCTGAAGCCAGGGTCGATGAAGCCTGCGGTGGAATGCGTGAGCAAACCCAGCCGCCCAAGGGAGCTTTTGCCCTCCAGACGGGCTGCCACGTCATCCGGCAGGGTCACCTGCTCGAACGTGGATGCGAGAGCGAACTCGCCGGGGTGCAGGATGAAGGGTTGGTCATCCTCGGACTCCACCAACTGGGTGAGCTCAGGCTGGTCCTCAGCCGGATCAATGAACGGGTACTTGTGGTTATCGAAGAGCCGAAAGTAGCGGTCCAGGCGCACGTCGATGCTTGACGGCTGAATCATCGCGGGGTCATACGGGTCAAGACCCACGCGCCCCGCCTCGAGTTCGGCCTTGATGTCGCGATCAGAGAGCAGCATGACAAAAGAGTAGCCGAGCCCGACCGCCAGTCCACACTATGTGCGGAGGATTACGGCCGGGCTCGGCTCACTTTCGATGCACGGTATCGAGCGTCAACTACCCTTTGCGCAGCAGAGCCGCAATTTCGATGGCGTCACCCTCCGGAATTGTGGAGTTGCGGCCCGGCCGAGCGATCATCATGTAGATCGCACCGGTGACCATAACGAGGGCGAGCCCTACAAGCACGATCCAGTCGGTGAGGAAGTCGCCGCTGGAGCCGGGCCACGCCAGCAGAACCATGGCAAATACACCGTAGGCGAGTGCCACGATGTTGACGAGCAACCCCCATCCACCAAGGCTGAAGGGCCCCGCGGGCTTCCAACCCTTAGCTCTGGCGATCAGCGACGCAAGCACGACAGATTGGAACGCAATGTAAATGCCGAGAACCGCGAACGCCGTGATCTTGTAGAGCAGTCCATCCTGACCGAAGTAAATCAGTACACAAATCAGGAGTGGAACGAGGCACGCCACGAGCAACGCATTGCGCGGCACTTTCTTGGTGGAGAGCTTGGCAAGCCACGCGTGACCCGGCATCATTCCGTCCCGCCCGAAGGAGTAAAGCAGTCGACTGCCGGCCGCCTGAAGGCTGAGCACGCAGGAAAGGAAGGCCGTCAATGCCACCACAAGGAAGATCTTCGCCCCCACGGTACCCAGCGAGGACTCAAGGATGCCGGCGATCGGGTCGCCGTTCTCCCCACTGACGATGGCCGCGAGATCCGGAGCTGCGAGAATGTAGCCGAGGAACGCAATAATGCCAGAAACGCCACCAACAAGAATGGTCATGATCATCGCGCGGGGAATCGCGCGCGCCGGATTGGCGACCTCCTCTGCCACTTCACCACACGCCTCAAACCCGTAGAAGAGGAAGAGGCCGGTAAGTGCAGCGCCAATGAAGACGGCGAAATAGCTGCCATCCCCTTCTGTTCCGAACGTGTCAAAGAGCACGGAGAAGTCATTCTTGCGTTCGAAGATGATGAGGAAGAGCCCGACACCGATAACACCGATGAGTTCCGCGGCGAGACCAATCTTGGCGACCCTCGCGAGCGCCTTCGTTCCACTCAGGTTGACGACGAGCGCAACCACGAGGAATCCGACCGCCAAAATCAGGGTGAGCTCTTTGGTGGCTTCGAGGTCGAACAGGCTCGCTAGGAAGCTCGTGCCATATTCGGCAACAGAGGTGACGGTGACGATGACGGCCCAGATGTAGACCCACGCTGCCATCCACGCGAACCGCGCGTTGGTGAGACGCCTCACCCACGGGTAGATTCCACCCGAAATCGGGTACTGCGAGACAACCTCGCCGAACACCAAAGCGACCAATAGTTGGCCTGCCCCGACGATCAGTAGCCACCATATTGCCGGGGGTCCGCCAGCTGCTAGGCCGAACGCAAACAGCGAGTAAACACCGACGAGTGGGGAAAGGTAGGTGAACCCGAGAGCAAAGGTTCCCCACACGGAGAGGGAGCGATTGAAGTGCCCGTCGTATCCCAATTTTTTGAGGTGAGCATCATCGTCGAGCTGAGTAGTGGGAGGCAACGCTTCTTTTGCCATGACAGCCTTTCGGGGTAGACACTCCCTGGTGTCGAGCGACAAGCGGCGCCCCAAAAAGAAGGTTGCCACACTCCGCCCTTGGAGTGCGATAGCTCACTGTATTGAGTGAAAAGCCTCCGTGTCACTAGTTTGGAGAAAACAATTGAGAACTTTTATTGGCCCCACACGCACAAACCTTGCGCGCCGGATATCGCGGGCAACACCTCTTCTCATTCGTCCACATTTCAGCAGAACGAGGTCTTGCTAGTATTGCCGTTACTGGCCTTTCGGAGTCCGAGATTGCTAGGCACGCGAGTGTAGTTCAATGGTAGAACTTCAGCTTCCCAAGCTGATAGCGCGGGTTCGATTCCCGTCACTCGCTCCACCTGCTTCGCAGTGTTCTTTGTCGTTTCTCGCCCTGCGGTTGTTAATTCCAAGCGGGCCACACACTCGGGTTCTGCCCCCCATTGGGTCGCTACACTGCACGGTTTATTCACATAGGATCATGTGTGTGCGAAAATACCCTTCTGCTATAGCTGTGCCCGCTGCCTTCGTCTTAGGCATTCTGCTCACTTTGGGGGTGTCTCCCGCAAGCGCCCTAACTCCAGCAGACATTCCTGCGCCGGTGACTCTCATGGCCGGCACCACGCCTTTTGTATCGACTGATCCTGCCACGGGAACGTCGCTCGTCGTGGCCAGGCAATCGGGCACCATCGTAGGCCAATTGTTCGATGCTAACTTTGTGGCGCTGGATGTCGCGTTCACGATCAGCGAGAGTGGCAGCGCCATCGAGACGCCGTCGGCAGAATGGAACCCCGAAGACAAGCAGTGGCTTGTAGTTTGGCACGACGACGCTTGGCCATCCAAGGTCAATGGCCGAATTCTTGCCCTGAATGGGACCTTCGTTACCTCGCAGCTTCTCATTGCTAATCAGGATCTCAACGGCAACATTTTCTATGACTCCGAGCTCGTCTTTGCGTCCTACGCCAAGGATCAAGACGGCTACCTTGTGGCATTCAAGACCAGCATTCGAAACATTGATAGCGCATCCTGCCAAGCTGCGATGGTGTCGTGGATCGGTGCCGATGGAACCGTCCCGACAACGAGCGCGACCCCGGTGAGCAGCGACGACCCGGCCGTCTCCTGCAACCAAATCGACAACGGCGCCGATTTGGTGTACTCAACTGTCAACAGTGAGTGGATCGTCGCATGGTATGACTCGGCGAGTCAGCAGACGATGATCCGTCGAGTGCGCACAGGTGCATCGCCGACGGTGATAGGCACAGCCACCGCTGTCGGCACGAACACCTCAGGCGGGTCAGCTGCTGTAGCTTACGACCCCAGTCGCAACCGTGTGCTCGTAGGGTGGCACACGTCCGGGACCGGTGGCAACGACGCGGTGGGAGCGTTTGTCTCGGCAGCGGATGTGGTCACTCCAACCACGATCGCATCCGGTTCATCCGAATTCGACTGGCGCCGACCGCGGCTGGTGTACGTTCCAGCCACGGGCAGTTTTTTTGCCGCGCTTCATAGCGACAGCGAACCGGCTGTGTACATGGTACAGATCGATGCAGCCACCGGCGTTGCGCAGGCTCCACTCCTGTTAGAGGGTGCCAGCACTGTCCGCCCCTCGATTTCGACAGACGGCCGATGCCTTTGGATCGTTTGGCAGAGCGGAAGCAACGTGCGCGGGACCACAACCTGCACTATTGCCGCCCATGTCCCCACTGGCCCCCAACTGGCCGCAACCGGGCAAGACCCCACAAGCCTTGTGGGAGCAGGTCTGATCGCGTCTCTTCTCGGTGGGATCGGTGTGGCAATGAGACGCCGTCACACTGTGAACTCCCGTTACGCATCATCCGAGTCGAAGTAATAAGACTCTGTCGGTCTGACCCTAATATTTCGAGAATCACGGCGGAACAGTAACCGCTGACAACACGCGCACGATCGAGTTCGTTGGGCTCGTATGAGCGTGAGTGTCGCGTTGCAGTCGCGTAAGTTTTCGGCTAGTTGTCAAAAATGACATTCGGGGCCGCTGCCTCATTCACGTGGAGGCTAAAGATATCCGGTCGCGCGTAGTGCCCGACACCGTCAAGGTCGAACTGCGCGCGCGTGATGTCGTTCAGGTCAATCTGAGCGATGAGCACTCCCTCGCCGTCACGTAACGGGCCTGCGAGCACTGCACCCAGGGGTGAAACGATCATACTGCCGCCGCTGATGAGAACGGTGTTCGGGTCATCTCCCTGCACCGGATGCACGTCGTCGGGGTAGTCCGCGCGGGTGAGGTATTGGTTGGCGCTGAGTACGAAGCAACGGCCCTCAAGGGCGATATGGGTCATCGTGGACGCCCAGACGGGGCGGTCATCTACCGTCGGCGCGCACCACAATTGCACACCCTTTGCGTACATTGCGGTGCGCAGGAGGGGCATGTAGTTTTCCCAGCAGATCGCTGATCCGAGCACACCGTAATCGGTCCGAACGGTTGCCAAGGTGGACCCATCACCTTGGCCCCAAAGGTAGCGTTCGGCTGCGGTAGGCATCAGCTTGCGGTGCTTAGCTACGAGCCCTCGCTCCGCCTCGAAGAACAAAGCGGTGCAGTAGAGCGTTCCGCCGTCCCGCTCGATGGCGCCAATGACAATGTCGATTCCGAGCTCAGTTGCCAGTTGGGTGAGAATGCCGGTCTCCTCGCCGGGCACGTTGACCGCCGAGTCTGCATAACGACGAAATTGCTCTCGGCCAGCAGCCGTGCGCGACCCCACCGTGATCTCGAAGTCGAGCCCCTTCGGGTATCCGCCAAGAAAAGCTTCCGGCAGCACCACGAGACGAGCGCCCGCCGCGGCAGCTTCCCGGATGTACCGCTCGGCCTTGCGCAGGGCGGCATCCGTATCGAAAAGGGGAGACCCGGCTTGCACAACAGCGACAGTCACAATGCTCATGTCTGAACGCTAGACGAGCGAGGGATGAGGAATCAAGCCGGCAACAATGACTCGCTGCATGTTCCAAACAAAATACTTCTCAGCTGCACCTCACCTTGTGCCGCCGGCATCCGTTAACAGAATATGAACACTCTCATTTTTACAATCCGCCCTGTTGACCACTCAGAGATTGATCGCGCGCGCCAGACGGGAATCGACGTAAACGGCAACCCTGCCGCGAGGATGATCGCCGACGGCGGCGAACCCCTGAGGTGCTGCTTGACTGATGCGCACGACGGTGACGACATTCTGCTGTTCGGATATCGGCCGAGCTTTCCTGCCACCGGCCCCTACGTGCAGGCGGGTGCGGTGTTTACGCACGCGACAGAGTGCGGTGGTCCAGGATCAGACTCGACCTACCCCTCCGATTGGCTCGGGAGGCCACAGGTGCTGCGCGCCTTCGATGAGCGCGGCTGGATTCATCCCGCCACGACCAGGCACGACGGCACGGATGCGCCAGCCGAGCTAGCCGAACTGCTCGCGCAGGAAGGAGTTGTCGAAGTGCACAGCCTCAACATCAACTACGGGTGCTTCATGTTTTCTGCCACTCAGGCCTCAATGACTGCTCGTTGAGAGCGCTGCCACGCCTTGCGCAACAGAAGGCTTCCCATCCTGCGGTGAAGCGGAGAAACTTTGCGCCAGACGGCTGCCCCTATCCGGTTGCGAGGCTCAACCGAGAGCCTCAGCCTCACCGCATCCGGGCTACTTTCTGCCGTCAGAACACAGTTCATGAGCACCCCGCCGCGCTCGAGCCGAATGAGCTGGTCAGACTCCTCTGCAACCTTCCACTTAACGAGCGTGCCGGGGTCGCGTGCAGGACGTAGCGCGAGCACCCCACGAAAGAGCACCTCGCGTCCGAAGGGCTTGATGAGTTGTTCGAACATTGTGTGCACCCACCACCGTGCTGACGGGTTCGGCCCGGTCGCCATCGTCAGGATGTCGCTGTAGTTGCTCAGACCTTTGCGGCTCGAAGTTGCCTCCCCGTTGAGCGGATCGCTCCATTCGTAATCGGCGTCAACTTCCGGTGCGGTCTGGTTCAACCAATTCGCTGCGATCGCGCGCATCAGTGGTGGATATACGAGCAGATATCGGAACGGCGCGATCGCCGCCATGTAGGCGCGCCCGAACCATCCGTTTGGCTTAACCAACACGGCCATCTGCCCGCGGAATCGCCCGGGAAAGTCTGGGTCTGGCACCCATCCGATGTGCATGATGCCGTGGCAGGTGCGGTTCGCCATCTCTGAAGCCCACTCAGTCTCTGTCGAATAGAGCGGTGTGAAGGGTGAGGATCCCTGACGTGGAAGACCATCGCTCACCAGATCGCTGGGCAGTCGCTCTCTGAGCGAAGGGACCCGCCCGCCGAGTGAGGCGTCTGGTTTATCCCATCCGAACCACTCGCCTAGCTTCCAGCGCAGAGCGAAAAGCGCGCGAAAGATGCGGGATGGGTTCTCAGCAATATCCGCGTTCGCAAAGAGCCGCTCTAAGCGAGTGAAATCCTCCGGCCCGCCAGGGGTGGGCAGCGCCCACACATCGTAAATCTCAAACCCGTTTGCCACCTCGTGGATGCGCCACGGTTGATCGGTGTGGGCCGTCGTTGCCAGCAATGCGTTCACTTTTCTCCTCGGTACTTTTATCATTCGGTACCTTTATCACTCGATATACGGTGCCGTATATCCACTCTAGTGCGAATATACGATGGCGTATAGTTAATGATGGAGGTAACAACATGGCACAGCGCGCGGCACAACGCGAGAAGTGGGTCGACTCGGGCTTAGACGCGCTCGCCGAGGGCGGCCCCGAAGCCGTGCGGGTCGAGCGTTTAGCTCAGCGAATGGGTGTGACCAAGGGTGGATTTTATGGATACTTCGCCAATCGCGAAGCCCTGCTCGAAGCGATGCTGGACTCGTGGGAACACGACAGCACACGCGCGGTTGTCGAGCAAGTTGACAGCGAATCGCTCGGTGAGGGAGCGCGCGCGTTCCGTGCTGCTCAACTCACGTGGGCACCCGGCCGACTGTTGAATGTCGATCTTGCCGTGCGCGAGTGGGCGCGCCGCGATGCGAGGGTTGCCGCCCGACTAGCAAAAGTTGACCGCTACCGCATGGACTACCTGCGCCAACAAATGCAGGCACTGTGCGATGATCCACGAGAGGTCGAAGCTCGCACACTCATTGCTTTCAGCTCAATTCTCGGGATGCACTATGCCGGGATCGTCATGGAAGCCTCGGCCGAGCAACGTCAAGACACAATCGACTTGCTCACCAGCCCTGATACGTTCCGGCCTCCTTGGCGGAGCTGAGGGCCTATGCGTTCGGACCAAACCAGCGCGCGACTCTGCTCGAACCAAACACGTCCTTGAGCGCCACGTACTCCGCTGACGGGGCACCAAACTCACCAAACGGTGGCTGGCCGGTCAAAAACGTGACGTCCACCTTCGCGGCAACATCACCGCCGAACTCCACGTAGCAGACGCCGTTGCCGTCATACGTGCGCGAACTCTCGCCTGACTCGATGCGCGCAGCGATCGCCTCCGCAACGACCGAGCCTTGGCCCTCCGAGAAAGCACCCGCCTTCGGAGTACCGACGCTCGTCACATCGCCAATCGCGTACACACCCAAGAAACTGGTTTCGAGCGTCAGCGGGTTCACCGGAATCCAGCCGTCCACGGTCATCCCCGACTCCACAACGACCGGAGGGGCCACGTGCTTCGGCACCGCAAGAAACAGATCATAGGGCATCGTGCTGCCATCATCAAAAACCACGGTGTGGGCAACCGGATCAAGCCGCTGGATAACCCGCTTCGGATGCCACTCAATGCCGCGCTCCGCAAATGCGGCGAGAAACGCGTCGGATGCCGCCGGCAGCGGTGGAATCGGGGTCGGCAGCGGCATGACCAAAGCGATCTCGGACTTCTCGCGAAGCCCGCGCTTGGCCAGAAATTCGTGCACCAGAAGCGCCGTCTCGCTCGGAGCGGGCGGGCACTTGAACGGCGTGGAACTGACCCCGATCACGATGCGACCGCCCGCAAAATTGGCGAGAACCTCGCGTGCCGCAAACGCCCCGTCGTTCGTGTAAAACTCTGTGCCACCCTCGACGAAACCGGGGGTCGCGGAGGGGTCAAGGTCGGCCCCGAGTGCAACGACTAAGAAGTCCGCATCGAACTCTCCGGCATCCGTCTGCACGCGTCGCTCGACCGGGTCGATTGAGGTCACCATCGTTTTCACGAACGTGACCCCAGGCTTACTGATCGCGCTGTACGGGTGACTCACCTGGTCGGCGGTCTGCTTTCCGAACATCACGTCGAGCTTCGCGAAACCAAACACGAAGTGGTCGGCACGGTCAATGAGCGTGACGTCGATGCCCGCTCCGAAACGTTCCGACAGTCCGGTAGCCACTTCCAGCCCGCCGAACCCTGCACCGAGAATGAGAACCTTCATGACCTTCATTTCTCCACCATAAACGTTTGCACTGTGGGCGGGCCGTCAAGAATTTTGCTTCGACGCGGCCCCGATTATGCCCGCAAATGGATCTCGATCACTGCAGGGTGGCGTCCACGAAGTCACCGGCATCTCGCCGGAACCGGGCAAGAATGCTCACCAAGGTGATCAGGTCTTCTTGCGGCATACCCACGTCGGTGAAAAACTCGCGATTGATGACTGTCGTGGCATCATCCACGAGGCTTCGTCCTTCTGGCGTAATGCGAATAACCGTCGCTCTGCCGTCCGTCGGATGCGCTGAGCGCTCAATAAGCCCCGCAGTTTCCAGTCGGTCGGTCGTGTTCGTCACACTCGTAGGATGCACTTGAAGCCGGGCGCTCGCGCTCGCCATGGGCAGCGCGCCGTCCCGCGTGAAGCTCAGAAGACGCAGCATCTCGTAGCGCGCAAAGGTGAGCTTGAACGGACGCAACAAAATTTCTACCCTCGCAAGCATGAGCTGCTGCGCACGCATGATCGACGTAACAGCTGCCATACCGTCGGCCTCGTCACCCCACCCGTGTTGCCGCCATTGACGCTCCGCCTCGGCAATAGGGTCCCACGACAAAGGTTTCTTCTTTGCCACCGGGCCTCCGCTTCTACGTTGCTCTACATCCACCGGCTTTGCGGTGGTACAACGAGCTTACGCACCCTCGTTTTGCTTCGCGGCACATCCGCGCAGGCGGAGAGTGCGGAATCCAGTTCCCACCATTCGCCGATCACAACCCAGCGACCGTCCGGGTACTTGAGGCGGCGAGCGCGGAATCGAGTCTCCCCCGCAACGTCGATCTCATCGACATAGCCGACCACTTCGCCCTCGACCTTGATTTGCCAGAACCGTTGATTCAGCGCGGTGATCTCCACTTGATCCTCCTTGGTGCGCACAAAAGAATGATTCACATCCGGCCCTGTCTGACGATCTTAGGGTGAGGCATCCGACATTCGGCCTTGCCCTTGGCGCGGGTGGTCGGGTGAGAATAGTAGGAGAGGGATGGGAAAGGATCAGCCATGACACCGGGCGACTACCTCACGCGCGACCCAGAACTTCTCGACGCACTCCAACTCGCGCATGAAGGCACCGAGTTCTTCGACCACACCCTCGGGGCGCTGCCCGACGGGCACTTTCTTGGCGCCTCCCTTTTGCCGGGGTGGAGTAGGCGACACGTAATCTCACACGTCGCGTACAACGCGCAAGCTCTTGCGCGACTGGCGGCGTGGGCCTCGACCGGCGTGAAGACACCGATGTACGAGTCTGCCGAGGCGCGAAACCGCCAGATCGAAGAAGGGGCTTCGCTCTCACCCAACGAGCTGCGAACTTTGCACCGCGACTCTGCCGAAACACTCGACTCCGCCTGGCGTGAGCTCTCCGATCAAGCATGGAATGCTCTCGTCAGTATGCAGACGGGGCCCCCGTTTGCAGCAACCCACACGATCTGGTTGCGCACCCGGGAGGTGTGGCTGCACGCGGTCGACCTCGATAGTGGCGCCAGTTTTGCCGATTTTCCGCCGCGATTGGTGGAGCGTTTACTCGTCGACGTTGTGTCGACGTGGCGCAACCGTACCGCGGATAACGCCGTCCCCAACTTTGTGCTCGTTCCGACTGACCGCGGCCGACAAGTAGCGGTGGGTAGTGATGACGGCTCCGATGCGATAACGCTGCGGGGAACCGCGGTCGACTTGGCGCGGTGGGCTACCGGGCGAAGCATCCTCGGTATCACTGTTGATTCTGTCGGTCAGGTCCCCGCAGCACCGCGCTGGCTCTAACCGGTACCGTAGTGGTGTGACCACCTTCGATGCCGACATTGTTGCTGCCGTAATTAGGCACATGAATGAGGACCATCCCGATGACAACTTGCTTGTGGTGCGCGCGTTTGGCGATATCGACGCAGATTCTGCGGTGATGACCGGGCTCGACGGCTCGGCAGGTGTTTGGTCGTACACGAGCGGCAGCGACACGCACGAAGTCGCGGTGGCGTGGTCGCAGCAGATCTCAGAACGGGCAGAGATTCGCCGCGAAGTTGTGGTGCTGTACGAGGCGGCCTGCGCAAAACTTGGGATCGTCCCTCGCTCTCACGAATAGCCGCCTTTCACATTCGAGATTCACTCGGGTAAGCTTAGGCTTCCCTTACCCACCGTTGAAGTGAGCTGCCGTGACTGTTGTTGCCTTTTCTGATGCCCTGCGTGAACGAACACGCACGACACACGGTCTCGCGGAGGGTGCCACCTTCATGCACGACCTCATGAGCGGCAACGGTTCTCGCGAGGACTACATCGCTCTCGTCGTGCAGCACTTCTACATGTATGAGGCGCTCGAAGCGGTCGCCGAAACCATGGCGAACGACCCCGTCGCGATCAAGTTCATCACACCGCACCTTACGCGCATCCCCGCACTCGTCGCCGACCTTGACTTTCTGATCGGCCCAGACTGGCGCGCGGTCAGCGCACCCCTGCCGGCTACCGTCCGCTACGTGCAGCGCATCCACGAAATCTCCGGATGGGCGGGCGGATTAGTCGCCCACCATTACACGCGCTACCTCGGCGACCTCTCCGGTGGCCAGCATATTTACAAGGTGATGCAGAAGCGTTTCGGCTTCGACACCAACGGCATCGGCTTCTACCTCTTTGACGAGATCGCTGATCCCGCAGCGTTCAAAGACACCTACCGCGAGCAGCTGAACTCCGTCGAGTGGGATGACGAGGAGCGCGAACGCGTCATCGACGAAGTGATGACCGCCTACCGCCTCAACACCGAGGTGTTCCAGGATCTCTCCGCCGCGAAGGCTGCTGCGTAGTCACAGTCACGACTACTGGTCTGGCTGCCAGAAAATTCTGACGGCCCCGGGTTCGGCGGGCATCTTTGGGCAGGGTTGGCAGGATTTTCTGGCAGCTAGGCCAGGGCACTACTGTGCTTCGATGCCGGGCACCGCGGTGGCCTGCGCCATGAAGCGCTGCACATTCTCATCGACGATGATGTCGGATGGCCGCAGCGGTCTCGTGAGATACAGCCCGTCGAGCTCGCTGATGCGACTCAAGGCAACATAGGTCTGACCGGGGGCAAAAGACCGCTGCCCAAGATCGACAATTGCGCGGTCATAAGTTTTGCCCTGCGACTTGTGGATCGTGACCGCCCACGCGAGCCTCAGCGGAAACTGGGTGAACTCGGCAACGATGTCACGCTTCAACTGCTTGGTGGCGGCCGAGTAGGAGTACTTGTACTTCTCCCACACCGCTGGCTCCACCTTGTGGGTCTCACCATCAACGTCCACCCAGACAGTGGTGGAGATTTTGCTCACCGTGCCGACGGTGCCATTCACCCAACGCTGGTCCGGGTCGTTGCGCAGAAACATCACGCGAGCACCGACCTTAAGTTCAAGCGACTCATCTGCCGGAAAAGCTCGGCCGCCAAAGTCGCCATTGATCTCGGCCCGCGCGGTGAGTGTTCGACCTGGGAGCTTGGCGAGTTCTGACGCGTTGATGCGATTGACGGTGTCGTTGCGAGTGGCGAGCGTAATCGACTCCTCTTTGGGCGCAGGCCTGGACCCTACCTCGTTGAGTCGCGCAGCAATCTCCACCGTCACCGTGCCGTGCCGCACAGCGTTCAGCATCGCCTTGAACTCTTCCTCGTGTTGACGATGGATGGTCGTCAACTCGAAGATCCGAAGATCCGCTTCGTTCCACACCTTCGCATCGAAGAACCACAGGGAACGGTACTGGTCCTCAAAGTAGGCGCGCTCGTCGGCATCACCCGGCACCGGCGCCAACTGGTACGGGTCACCGAAGAGCACCACCTGCACGCCACCAAAAGCCTCATGTTGGCGCTGACGCGCTTGACGCAAACTGCGATCGATGGCATCCATGAGGTCGGCGTTGACCATCGACACTTCATCGATCACGAGCGTGTCGATGGTGTTGAGCAACTTACGCAGCGCATCGTTTTGCTCGATGTCGTGGTCGGCAATGACGCCGATGGGTAGGCGAAAAAGAGAATGTATGGTTTGGCCACCCACGTTGAGCGCCGCAACCCCGGTGGGCGCGGCGATGACCAGCTGTTTGGAGGTGTTCCACGACAAATGGTTGAGGAGCGTGGACTTTCCCGTGCCAGCACGACCGGTCACGAAAATGTTCTCTCGAGTGCCTTCAATGGTCGCAAACACCGCGGCCTGCTCGGCGGAGAGTTCGTGTGTGGTCACGAGTGTCCTTTACCTTTCGGATGCCGGCCCAGGCGTGTCGATGAAAAGTCCAATCTACCGCGTTCACCACGCCACCCACGGCGAGGTGTGGACGCGAGTGCGAGCCTAGGATTGGTGCATGCCATCCAGCCTTAACGACATCGACGAAAACAACGTTGAGGCTGACGAAGCAAATTCGCGCAGACACGTTGTGGTGTTGTGGGTTGCGCTCTTGGGAATACTGGTTGGTGCGTTTGCTCTCACCACCCTCGCCCTCAACTCCACCGTGTACAGCGCCGGGGGGTTCGTCACCTCCTACCTGCAGTCACTTCAGCGCGGCTCCATCGACGAAGCCCTCGCAACGCCAGGAGTCCTCACGCTCCGAAGCCTCAGCACCGAGCTGTTGACGTCGGATTCACTGGGGGAGCTGACGGGCTTCACCATCACTTCGGATGTTGATGAGGGTGGCGGCATCCATCTGGTCAGCTATGAGGCGACACTCGGTGGCGCTTCGGGCAGTGGATCATTTCAGGTTCTGCAGGGACACAACCGATTCGGACTGTTTTCGACGTGGGCTTTTTTGCAAAGCCCCGTGAGCGAACTCCGTGTCACACCACTTCATGATAAATCTTTCGCCGTCAACGGTATTCAGCTGGTCTCCCCGGAGGGTGCAAATGTCGCCACCTCCTACCAAGTGCTCACACCCGGATTTTTCACAGTGACACACACATCCCCTTTTCTGACCGCAACGCCCGTCAGCACCGCGGTGACCACGCCTGGCGAGGCCGTACCGCTCGTGCTCGACATTCGCGCGTCACAGAAACTCGTCGAGGACGTTCAAGACCAGGTTCACATCTTTCTTGACGCCTGCGCCACCCAAGAAGTGCTCTTCCCGACCGGATGCCCCTTCGGTCAGTCGATCTACAACCAGGTAGTGAGCGCTCCACAGTGGTCGATGGTCACCTACCCGACGGTGACCATCGAGCCCGGAAACGACCCCGGAACTTGGGTTGTGCCCGAAACGCAGGCGACCGCGCACCTCACGGTGAAGGTGCGTTCACTCTTCGACGGCAGTCTGTCGACATTTGATGAAGACGTTCCCTTCGGAATGAGCTGGGTGATGACAATCGACGGTACGCGGATAGACATTCAGCGTTAGGGCATCCGCCTACGGTTGTTTCTGCATTCCTGCCAGCATGTCGTTGTACTCCGTGAGGTCAGCATCACCATCACGATCCGCCTTGCGGTCCAACCGGCGCGCGAGAACCGAGTCGCTTCGTGCCCACATAACAACCACGGCGACGGCCAGGACGAGAGTGGGGAGCTCTCCAATGCTCCACGCGATGCCACCACCCACCTGCTGGTCTGCAATGGCACTTGACCCCCATGTTCGGCCCATCGCACCGTACCAATCCGAAGCGAGAAGGCTCGTACCCATCATCAATGTCAGCCCGAAGAAGGCATGGAAAGCCATGGTGCCCAAGAGCACCAGCAGCCGTATCGGGTACGGAGCTTTGTAGGGCATCGGGTCGATGCCAATGAGGGAGAGGACGAGAAGGTACCCGCTCAGCAGGAAGTGCACGATCATAAAGGTGTGACCGATGTGATCCTCGGCCGCCCACCGGAACACGGGGGAGTAGTAGAAGCCCCACAGCGAGATCGTAAAGAACACCGCAGCGACGATTGGTCTGGCAAAGAAGCCAGCGAGCCGGGAGTGCACCGCGAGCAGGATCCATTCGCGCATGCCTCGGCTGCCATCCGTGCGCTTGCGGATTGCGCGCAGTGCAAGAGTCACCGGTGCACCCGGCACGAGCAGCACGGGGATCGCCATTCCCAGCATCATGTGCGCGAGCATATGAGCGCTAAACAGGTACTTTTCGTAGACGTTCACACCACCGTTGGTGATGTAGAAGAGCAACGTGAGGCCTGCGAGAAAAGAAACGGTGCGAAGAATGGGCCACTTGTCACCCCTTCGGTGCAGACGCCACACCCCAGCGAGGTAGAAAAAGGCGAGGAACCCGACAATCACCATCCACAGGATGTCGAGCTTCCACTCCGTGAAGAGACGCAGCGTGGTGATCTCCGGCGGCAACGGTTCGCCCGTGAGAATCAATGCGGGAGTTGTGGTGATCTTTACCTGTTCGATGGGAGTAGCTGTTCGCGCGAGCGCGGCAGCGACCCCAGAGGCGAGGCCCATGAAGGCAAGCTCTGCGGAGATAAACCACCAGAAGTACCCGCGACCACTTTTCTCTTTCTTCTGCATGCGGCCGATGAGGAACCGGCGCTGCACGACACCGAAAATCCCGAGCGCCCCGAGCGCAAGCACTTTGATGATCACGAGGATGCCGTAAGGCGTTGTGAGATTCTCAATCGTTCCCACCCGCAACGAGGCATTGACGATGCCGGACGCCGCCACGATAACGAACGACATCAAGGCAATCGTGGAGTACCTGCTCAGCACGGGACCGATCCGACCGCCCTCCAGCGTGTGCCGCGTGAACACAAGCACGAGAAGACCACCGAGCCAAATGGCGGCAAAAACAACGTGCAAGCCAAAGCTGCTGACCGCCTGGTCGTGACCGGAGGTTCCCGCAGCGTGCCCCTGCAGGGCCATCGGGACCAGTCCGACCGCGGCGAAGACGGTGACGAAAACCAGCGCTGTGTGATTGCGCACCGCGAAGCACAGCACCGTGACGATCGCCGGCACCAACGTGCTGAAGAGTGCCGCCTGCCCAATGGAGATGTTCGTCAGATATTGCCCAAGCAGCTGGGTGAAGGCGTCGTCGAAGGCGACGGGCTTCGAAAAGACGTTGAGGAAGGTCAGGAATCCTGTGATGGCTGCCGATATTGTCCAGAAGGCAGCCGCGCCTGCCGCGAAGTCGAGAGTCGCGTTGAACTCCGATTCTGCCGGGTCGAGTGCGAAGCACGCGAGAACCAGCGCGCCCAGTGTTCCGGCAGCGCCGATGTTGAAAAGCAGCTGGGCGATGGGCAGCCCGAACCGCACGACCACACCCGGATCCGAAAGCGCACCGGCATCTGCACCGCCACCAATACGGAGGGCAACAAGGAGGGATAGCAGTGCAACGACCAGCAGCAAGGCTGGTCCGACGATTTTTACTAGCCTCGGCACCCCTCCAGCCTATTCTTCGCGGAGCCTCGGCGCGTCATCCGCAGACCGCGACTGCAGTATTTTTGGCACCAACGATAAAGGGCGCAGTGCCGAAGCACCACGCCCATTATCAACTACTGGAGGTTCTAGCCCTTTGCAGCAGCCTTCAGTTTGCTGCCAGCGCCAACCTTCACGCCGTAGCCAGCCTTGATTTGGATCGCTTCGCCCGTGGAGGGGTTGCGTCCGGTGCGAGCTGCACGGTGCGTGCGCTCGAAGGAAAGCCAACCGGGGATGGTGACCTTGGTGCCATCAGCCACGTTCGTAGCGATGGTGGTGAACATAGCGTCAAGCATGCCGTTGACGGCAGCCTGGCTCTGTCCTGAGTGAGCGGCAACGGCCGCGACGAGCTCGGTACGGTTTAGTGACTTGTCAGCCATCGGGAGTCCTCCTAAGGACGTTTGTTCTTGCGGTGATGCTGAATTTACCAGCTTGACTTGGTGATTCCGGGCAATTCGCCTCGGTGTGCCATATCCCGGAAGCGTACACGTGAAACACCGAATTGCTTCAAGAATCCACGCGGACGGCCATCAATGGCGTCACGACCGCGCACACGCACGGGCGAAGCGTCGCGGGGAAGCTTCTGCAATCCGAGGCGTGCGGCTTCGCGCTGCTCGTCCGTAGACGTCGGGTCAACGAGCGCCTTCTTGAGCTCGAGGCGCTTCGTGGCGTAACGAGCAACGATGACCTTTCGCTTCTCGTTCTTAGCAATCATGCTTTTCTTGGCCATGTTTAGCGCTCCTCGCGGAATTCGACGTGCTTGCGTACGACCGGGTCGTACTTCTTCAGTACGAGGCGGTCAGGGTTGTTGCGGCGGTTCTTGCGGGTCACGTAGGTGTACCCGGTTCCGGCCGTTGAACGGAGTTTGATGATCGGACGTACGTCCTGGTGCTTTGCCACTAGATCTTCTCCCCACGAGCCAAGAGGTCCTTGACAACCGACTCGATGCCGCGGACATCAATGGTCTTGATGCCCTTTACGCTCAGCGTGAGCGTGATGTTGCGACGCAACGACGGCACGTAATAGGTCTTCTTCTGAATGTTCGGATCGAAACGTCGCTTGGTACGACGGTGCGAGTGCGAAATGTTGTGTCCGAAGCCTGGAACGGCTCCGGTCACCTGGCACACTGCGGCCATGGTTCTCCTCCAATACCGTAGGAACGTATTGCCCTACCCAAGGTCACTTGTCGGCACGCACGACTCCACCGAAATCTTGGGTGGTGGGTGTGCGCACAAGTAGAGCGGGAATGCTCAACCTGTCAAGTGTACGCGGAGTAGTGCCGCACGGCAAACCAGCAGTGTTTTGGGCACCATGCAGCGGCCGAGCTAGCTACGCTCTAAAGCATGCGCATCGGATACGCCGTCGGATATTGGAAACAAGGGCCGCCCCGCGGTGCGCTGAAAGCAATCAAGACCGCCGACCGTCTCGGCTTCGACTCGGTGTGGACCGCGGAGGCCTACGGTTCGGATGCCTTCACCCCTCTCGCCTGGTGGGGCGCGCAGACCAAGCAGCTGAAGCTCGGCACCGGGATCGCCCAGATCTCAGCTCGCACCCCCACCGCTGCCGCGATGGCGGCACTGAGCCTCGACCACCTGTCCGGTGGGCGGATGATTCTGGGGCTCGGGGCTTCAGGCCCCCAAGTTGTTGAAGGCTGGTACGGCCAACCTTTTCCGAAGCCCCTCGCCCGCACCCGCGAGTACATCGCGATTGTGCGCGACGTGTTGGCCAGGCAACAGCCGGTCACGGCGGACGGGCCACACTATCCGCTGCCCTACACGGGCGCGGATGCCACCGGACTTGGCAAACCGCTGCGCTCGACAGTGCACCCGTTGCGCGCAGACCTCCCGATCTATCTCGCCGCCGAAGGCCCCAAGAATGTTGCCCTCGCCGCCGAGATCGCGGACGGGTGGCTGCCGTTCCTATTCTCACCCCGCGCGAACGCCGAGTTCGCTGGCTACCTCGCTGAGGGGTTCGCGCTGCGCGACCCCGCGTTACGAGCGGCGTCCGAGTTCGAGGTGGCGGTGCAGTTGGCCGTCATCCCGCATCCGGATGTCGAGGCCGCCGCAGATCTCGTGCGCCCGATGATCGCACTCTATGTTGGCGGGATGGGCGCGAAGGGCGCGAACTTTCACCGCAACGTGATTGACCGGCTCGGATACACCGACGTGTGTGACCGCATCCAGGACCTCTACCTCGAGGGCAAAAAGAAGGAAGCCATCGCGGCGGTACCAACGAAGCTCGTCGAAGAACTCGCCCTCATCGGCCCGCCGGAGAAGATTCGCGACGAGCTTGCCGCGTGGGAGGAATCTGTCGTCACGACCCTTCTTGTGCAGGGGCCGGCGTTCGCGCTGCGCACCATCCGGGATGTCGTGACCGGCACGGGCTCCCTCGCTCGGGCACGAGCGGCATCGCGCATGTTTGCCACAGCGCAAAAGCGCGGAGCGCTCTAG
>JBDSUT010000147.1:0-5400 GCA_039927595.1 Terrimesophilobacter sp. | reverse complement strand
CAGGCGTCCACCACTGGAATCTCCTCACCACACAGCTACCGCGGCGGCGCTCATCGGCGGTGGGAGCAAGCAGATTCGTCCCGGCGCGGCAGCCAGGGCTAGTGGGGGAGTGCTCTTTCTTGACGAGGCGCCGGAGTTCAACTCCTCGGTATTGGATGCCCTCCGACAGCCTCTCGAATCCGGTGTGATCAGTATTCACCGAGCAAACGCTGTCGCTCACTTTCCTGGCCGGTTCCAGCTCATTCTGGCGGCGAACCCCTGCCCGTGTGGCCAGTACGGTGCCAGAGATTCGGAGTGCACCTGCACCCCGAGCGCTCGGCGGCGCTACCTCGGTCGGCTCTCTGGGCCGCTCTTAGACCGCATTGACATCCAACTTCGCGTGCAACGCGTTACGAGCGCGCAGCTCAAACTCGCCAGCGAAGGGATGCGGCTGACCAGCGCAACGGCGCGTGAGCGCGTTATCGCGGCGCGAGCGTGTGCCGCACACCGGCTCGCCGGAACGCCGTGGACGGTCAACTCTGAAGTGCCCGGCTACTGGCTGCGAAGCCCCCACGCCCGGCTGAGTTCGGTGGTCACCGCATCCATTGACCGAGCGCTCGAACGCGGAGGTATCACCATGCGCGGGTATGACCGAGTACTTCGGGTCGGCTGGACCCTCGCGGACCTCGATAGCGCCGACACCCCCAGTGCGGATCACATCGGTCGCGCGCTTTATCTCAGAAAGGCACTCTCGTCATGAGCATTCTCGGATTAAAGGAGGCAGAGGTTGCCCCCCTTGTGCGCGCGGTTGCAGGCGAGCACCTCGAGGGCGATGACCTGCGCGAACGCTTCGCGCGTGCGGCGTGGACGGGCATTGCGGAACCAGGTGATCGCGTTGCGGGCGTCCTCGTTGCCTCGATAGGGGCGACGGATGCACTCGAGTTGGTCGTGTCGCGAGCAAGCGTAGACAGCATCACGCAACGCCTCGACGACGTGCTCACCAGGGACGAGCTCCAGCAGGCCATCGAACGCTGGCTCCCCAGACTCCAGTCGCGAGTGGCGTTACTCGCACTCACTCAGGCTGCTCGATACTCCGTGCGGTTATTGATTCCAGGGGACGCCGCGTGGCCAATTGGGCTCGATGACCTTGGGCCCCACGCACCACTCGCGCTCTGGTTGCGGGGCAATGAATCGACGCTCGTCTCCAGCAGCGAATCTCTCGCGCTCGTCGGCGCGAGGGCGGCCACAGGCTATGGGGAGCACGTGGCAATGGAGGCCGCTGCCGGGCTCGTTGACCGCGGCTACACAATCGTCTCCGGTGCTGCCTACGGCATCGACGGGATGGCACATCGAGCTGCTCTCGCAAGTTCAGGTCAAACGATCGCCGTCTTGGCGGGGGGTGTCGACCGCTTTTATCCGAGCGGCCACGAGGCACTTCTTACCAGAATTGTTGAGGAGGGTGCGGTGGTCTCCGAGCTCCCGTGTGGCGCGGCACCCACCAAATGGAGGTTCTTGCAACGAAACAGACTCATCGCTTCGATGAGCCAAGCCACCGTGGTGCTCAAGGCCGGGTGGCGCTCTGGTTCACTCAATACGGCTGGGCACGCTGCAGCTCTCGGGCGCCCGCTCGGCGCGGTGCCCGGGCCCGTGACGAGTGCGGCATCGGCGGGATGCCACCGGCTCATCCGTGAATTCGACGCTGCGTGCGTGACTACTGCCGACGAGATGGCGGAGCTGGCACCGCTCCACACTCCCGATCGCGTCTCACGAGGTGCCACTCACTTAGCTGGATTCATGGCAGAGAATCCCGACCATGTTCGCATCATGGATGCGCTGAGCGCCCGGTCGACACGAATCGTCGACGATATCGCGGCCCGTTCTGGTCTCTCCGTGTCTGCGGTGCAGGGCGCACTCGGCGTGATGCAGCTTGACGGCGTGGTTGCGGAGCGCGCCACAGGCTGGGTAAGAACGGCGGCAGACGGCGTTTCCTCACGGTCAACGAACTAACCTAGGAGCACACCATTGTGGACTATCGGGGAGAAGGGCAGCACAGGCAAAGATGTGGTTTCGTCGTCTCGGCAAAGCGCACAAACGTGGCCCCAAATTCAAGCCGTTCGACGAGTCTCAACTGCCGACCAAATCGCGAGTTCCCGTAGCCGACGCCACCGAAGACGGCTTGATGCTCACCGAATACGCGAGCCGGATGGCGGTCAAAAATCGATTCATCCGCAAAATTCTCGCCGATAAGACACCGTGGTTTATCGAACAGTCCCACGACGATGCCCGCGCAGTGCTTGAGACACTTGCTGTCGAATCTGATGCCGAGTCTGAGGCGCTTGCCGCACTCATCAGAAAGTTCCGCGACAACCCTGGGCGCGAAAAAGACGCGCAAGGCTACAGCTTCGACGACATCGCCAACCTCGAACACCGCAGAGAAGTTGCCATCGAGGTGGCCAAGCGGCTGCGAGAGCAGAGCACAGACGAGAAATACCTCACCGAGATTGTGGACTCAGCCCGCCGAGACGCGTGGAAAGAGATCGCCGCAAATATTGAACACAACCTCGATGTCGAACATTTCCCCATCGACGAAGAATACGAACGCAACCGCGAAGACCGCTTGCGCGCCTTCATCGACGAAGACCTTGCCGCACTCATTGCAGACTTTGCCGGATCAAACGATCACGCAGACACCTAAGCTAGACCGATGATTCAACTCGGGCAATATGCCGCTGCCGGTCACGTCATCGCCCACATCAGTGACACTCATTTCCTTGCTGGTGGCCGGGCGCTCTACGGAACGATTCCGCACGAAGCGCACCTGGCACGCGCACTGGCGCAGCTCGAGGCATCCGCAACCAAGCCTGAAGCGATCGTCTTCACCGGGGATCTTGCCGATCTGGGCGAGCCCGATGCGTACACCCGTCTTCGCAACCTCGTTGAGCCGTTCGCACAGCGCCTCGGCGCAGAGATTATTTGGGTCATGGGCAATCACGATGAGCGCCCCGAATACGCGAAACGGCTCTTTGACCGTGAGCCATCCGAGCAGCCACAAGACCGCGTGTATGACATTGGCGGGCTTCGCATCATCTCCCTCGACACGACGGTTCCCGGCTACCACCACGGTGAGTTACTGCAAGAACAGCTCGACTGGCTCGGCGAAGTGCTGGCGACTCCTTCGCCCCACGGCACGCTGCTGGCCATGCATCATCCGCCCATCCCCACGCCGCTTCTCGTCGCCATGGGAATGCTTGAACTTCAGGATCAGCCCCGGCTTGCGGATGTCATCCGCGGCACCGATGTTCGCGCCATCCTCGCGGGTCACCTGCACTATTCAACCCACAGCATGTTTGCCGGAATACCTGTGTCGGTTGCGGCCGCCACCTGCTATACGCTCAACCTCACCGCGCAAGACCGTATCCTTTCCGGTGTGGACTTCGGGCAGGCATTCAATTTGGTGCACGTCTACGACAACCAGGTTGTGCACTCCATTGTTCCGGTGGGAGACCCTGCTGAGGTGTCAGGTTTCGGCGCAGAAGGGTGGGCGCAAATCGAGGCGATGACGCCGGAGCAGCGCCTCGAAATGTTCTCGAACAAGCGATCACCTTTCAACTCCCACGAGGCGGCCAGCTCCGACTGACCCGCCGCGCATGCGGCACCAACGTCACGGAGTGCGCGACGATGGAGGGGTGAAGCTCGAGCGCGCGGCCGGTGACTTCGTCACCCAACTGCAGATCGAGCGCGGGCTCAGTCCGCACACTGCACGCTCGTACGGCACCGATCTCGACTCGCTCGTCGCCTTTGCAGAAAGCCGTGGAGCGCAACAGGTTGCCGACCTCGACCTTGAACTTCTGCGCGAATGGCTTTGGCAGGCGTCCGAAAAGGGACTGGCAAAATCCACGCTGGCTCGGCGAACGGCCGCTGTGCGAAGTTTCACCGACTGGGCGGTTCACACCGGAATCGTGACAACGGATGTTGCAACCAGGCTGCGCGCACCCAAAGCTGACGCGCACCTTCCACGAGTGCTCACTCGTCAGCAAATCGATGGCATCCTCGGTTCCCTTGGTGCGCTGGCGGCCACCGGTGATCCGGTCGCGGAGCGCAATGTTGCCATGGTGGAGCTTTTGTACGCGTCCGCACTTCGCGTGAGTGAAGTCGCCGAACTTGACGTGCACAGCATTGATCTGGAGCGAAATACCGTGCGCGTGATGGGCAAGGGTTCGAAGGAACGCGTTGTTCCGTTCGGCGTTCCCGCGAGTCGGGCGCTATCCCGCTACCTTCGCGATGGCCGGGAGAAGTTGCTCGACGAGCCGACGACCGCCGCTTTTCTTGGCGCTCGCGGCAAACGGGTCAATGCGCGCACCATCTACCAACTCGTGGCGAGCCTGTTGGCCGACATCCCGGGAACGGGCCCGTCGGGGCCGCACGCTTTAAGACATACGGCCGCGACGCATTTGCTCGACGGGGGTGCCGACCTGCGGGCCGTGCAGGAGGTGCTCGGCCATGCGAGCCTCGGCACCACGCAGATCTACACCCACGTTTCGGCGGAGCGACTCAAAGAGAGTTATCGGTCAGCACATCCGAGGGCGTGACCGCAGTCTTTGCTGACTTTGTGTCGGCCTGAATTCGTGTCCAAAGTGCGACGAACAGCAGGATGAATCCCGCCGTCAACAGAATGTGACCACTGCCAGAAATGCCGGTTAGGGCTTTGCTCGTGTCCTGGCCGAGCACGTGCAGGGTCCCGTTGATGATCATCGTGGTTGCCGAGATAACCAGGCCGAGATTGTAGACCCAGAAAAACCAGGTGAAGGCTTTGCTCATGGAGAGGGTGAAGATTTTCTCCAGCGCGAGCACGATGAGCAGCACGATGACCCCGAGGGTCAGAAGGTGGGTGTGTGCGACGGCGAGCTGAGTGAATCCGTCTGTTGCAGTGAAGTCGCGGGCTTTCGTGAACTCCCGGTAGTAGAGCCCCGCGCTGAGCCCGAGGACGAGGTAGATGCTTGCGGCATAAAAAAGTTTCTTCATGCTTCAACTCTTGCCGGAGGCTCTCACGTTCGAATCATCCGAAAGATTGAATCGTTCGAGAAGTTGGCGGTCAGCGAATGGTACCGGCGTCGCGCGCCGCTGCGACGGCGCGAGTTCGCGAGCTCACCCCGAGTTTGGTGAAGATGTGCACAAGGTGCGATTTGATCGTTGCTTCGCTGAGAAAAAGCTCTCGCCCGATGTCGCTGTTGGATTTGCCAGCAGCAACAAGCCCGAGCACCTCTATTTCGCGCGGGCTCAACGAGCCGCTGACTGAGCTTCGACGAGTGTGTAAGCGATCGGCGACGGCGGGAGAGAGGGCGCTGGCTCCGCCCGCGGCAGCTTGGGCGGCCGTGATCAACTCTGCCGGTGGGGCGTCCTTCAGGAGGTAGCCACTCGCCC
>JBDSUT010000146.1:0-3894 GCA_039927595.1 Terrimesophilobacter sp. | reverse complement strand
GCTGCTCGGAGTCGGCACCGTGTCATTCGCGTGTTGTTGCGCGATCTGGAAGGGTTGTTCACCCTTGAACGGCTGTTCACCCGCCAGCATCTCGTAGAGCATGATGCCGACCGCGTAGATATCGCTGCGGGCGTCTGCGACTCCGCGTGTCACGAGTTCGGGGGAAAGGTAAGCGATCGTGCCCAGCAGTGCGTTTCCGGCGGCCGTTTGAGCCGTCGCGGCACGCGCCAGACCGAAGTCGCCGATTTTGATGCGCCCATCATCGGCCAACAAAACGTTCTCAGGCTTGAGATCGCGATGCACTATGCCGTTTCGGTGCGCTGCGGCCAATCCCGACAGCACGGCGTCCATGATGTCCATCGCCTGTTCGGTGGTGAGCATAGGATGCTCGTTCAACAGGTCGCGCAGCGTGATGCCGGGAAGATACTCCATCACCAAATAGGCGGTGTCGGCATCCTGCCCTTGGTCATATACATTGACAACGTTGGGGTGTGCGAGTCGGGCTGCTGATCGAGCCTCTTGAATAAATCTCGCCTTATACTGGTTGTCATCCGCAAGGTGGCCATGCATGACCTTGATGGCGACGCGCCGTTCCAGCCGAAGATCTGTGGCCAAATAAACAGTGGCCATTCCTCCTCGCGCTATCCGTGAGCGCACCTGATAGCGACCGTCGATTAGGCGGCCAACCATCGGATCGGTTGAGTTAGAGCTCACCGCAGAAGTCTACGTAGACACGGCTGGTTTCAGCCGCCAAAACACCGACAATCGTAGCTTTCGGTGGACTCTCAGCGAAGTTGCGCAAGCCATGCACGTGCGGAAGTTTCCCACTTTGCATATGCCTCGGGGTAACCAGACTTTTGTACGGCCTGCGCAGCTTGCGTCACCGTCATCGACTGCCACCCGGTGATGTCAAGAAGCCCGCGAGTATTACCCTTGTTCGGATTGCTGGGACCACCGAAAAATAGCTTGGCGGCGTAGATCGGGTTAGTCACTTGGGCGGGTGTTCCCCATCCCGTGCTCGGACGCTGTTGGAACAGTCCGAGGGAGTCTCGATCCCCGTAGTTTAAATTGCGAAGGGTGGACTCTTGCATGGCCGCGGCCAAGGCGATCACAAGACCGTAATCACTCACTCCGAGGTCTGTGCCTACAGCGATGATGAGTCGCGCGTTTGTTGCCATTTCCGTGGTGAGCGGGGTAGCCACAATTCCCAGGCCGGCGGAAGCGGAAGAAGCTCCGGGGATGTTGAGTGTGCGGCCAGCGTAGATCAGGCTTCCGCGGTTGAGTCCATTCGCGTCGAGAATTGACTGCACCGTTACTCCGAATTTTGCGGCGATGCTCGTGACAGTGTCACCACTTTTAATAACGTAGCTCGTGGAGTGGGTTGCCGGTGGCGGCGTGATGGGCGTCACAGAAGAAACTGGCGTGACATCGACGACAGGTGTTGTGGCTACCGGCGGCGAACTACTGGCAGGAATACTGGCGGGAATGACAATCTTCTGACCTGGGTAAATGATGGTCGACCAGCCCAGCTTATTAGCCGTCAGCACTGCTTGAGTGGAGACACCGAATCGGCTAGCGATAGCGCTGACTGTGTCGCCGCGAGTGACCGTGTAGTTCGTTTTCGGTGACGCTGCTGGTGGTGCGGAAACGAGCGGTGTGTTCGCGGGGGGAGCGGAGGGTGCGGATTTTACTACTGGAGTGCGCGTCAGTTGAAGCACTTGTCCGGGGAAGATGAGGGAGGACCAACTCAACCCATTGAGCGCGAGCACGGACGCGGTGGAGAGGCCGTACTTGGTTGCAATGGAACTCACGGTGTCACCGGCAACAACGCGGTATGTGGACGGTGCGCTGGCGACAGTCGCGAGCGCCGCAGAGGCTGCAGCGGATTGTTGCGCCGACTGTGCACGCTCTGCGGAGGCAGCGCTCATTGCGGCGGCGACTGCGTTGCGTACCTGCTGGTTAGAGTCTTTCGGTTTATCGTCACGCTTGAGGCCCGACGTGTCGATCGGGCTCGTCATGTTGAGGCTCATGGCCATCGTGCCGACCAACAGTATGGGCAAAGTGTGCATGGCACCCCTCGCAACCTTGCTTGGTTGCTTCGGAGCGGCGTGCCGGCCGCGGCCGCGGGTGTCGCTCTTGCGCGCAAATAGATCGGTCATGTGATTCCCCAGTCTGACTAGTTCAAAATGGCACAGATATCGGCTCCTGTCAATTAGCGTGGCTAAAGTGATTTGAGTTAATAAGAACGAAACATTTCGTGTCCTCCCTCACTATTCAGCTTGATCTGGCAGTCTTTAACCGTGTCGAGACCGTCAAACCCAGAACCCAGTGAAGCCATTCGATGGCTCACCGTCCCCGACCTTGTCGAGGTCCTTGGCCTTGGAGTCAGCAAAGTTCGCAGACTCATTGAAGACAGGTCGCTTCTTGCAGCCCGCGTCGATGGAGTGTGGCGCGTTCCGGAGCTCTTCATCCGTGACGGCGAACCTCTCCCCGAGTTAAAGGGCACGTTGATCGTGCTCACCGACAGCGGGTTTTCTGACGAAGAAGCAATGCACTGGTTACTGAATGAAGAGGCGAGTCTCGGAGTTGCGCCGATTGCTGCATTGCGAGCCGGCCGCAAAGCAGAGGTCCGAAGAGTCGCCCAAGCGCTTGGTTTCTAACGCTGAGCCCGAATTCCCCAGACGCCCATCAGACGCCAGTCAGACCCCAGTCAGGCGGTGCGGCGAATAACGCTGTCGATCAAACTGAGGAGCTGTTCGCGTGCGCTCGGCGCGATTCGCGCTTCATGGAGCGCATCCGAGGCCCGATCAACCTCTCGAAGGATGATGCTTTCGACATCGTCAACCGCGCCACTATCGCGAAGAGTGTCTTGAATTAACCTCACCTGAACCTCCGTGAGGTCAGGGTCTCCGACTAGCTCATCCAGAAATCGTCTCGCGTTTGCAGGAAGTCGAGAGCGAGCAAGGGCCAGAAGAACCGTGCGTTTTCCTTCGCGAAGGTCATCACCGGATGGCTTGCCGGTTATCGATGCATCCCCAAAAACACCGAGGATGTCGTCACGGAGCTGGAATGCAACCCCCAGTGGCAGGCCAAATGCTCTAAGGCCACCCAATATCCCGTGCGGAGCACCGCCGAGTGCTGCACCTATCGCCAGCGGAGCTTCGACACTGTATTTCGCTGACTTGTAGACGACCACGCGATGCGCTCGGCTGAGTTGCTCTGTTTCTGGATGAGTCATCCACGACTGCTCATCGAGCACGTCGAGGTATTGCCCCAACATGACTTCCGTGCGCATGCGATTGAACTCTTGGCGTGCCGCCGTGCGTGCATTTTCATTGGATGTAAGGGTGAGTGCCTCATCGAATGCTTCGTCGCTCCAGGCGAGAAGCAGGTCGCCGAGGAGTGTGGCGGCAGAGCGACCAAATACTTCGGCAGAACCAGCCCAATGATTCTCGCGGTGGGAGGACTCAAATCGTCGATGAACTGCGGGGCCGCCACGACGTGTATCTGAATTGTCAATGATGTCATCGTGCACGAGCGCGGCAGCGTGAAAAAGTTCAAGTGCTACTGCTGCCATCACAATCGCTTCGTGATCGTGGGCTGTTTCGCCGGCGAGCGGATCAAACTCGTCTGGCACCGAGATCACCGCGCGCCAGCCCCAATAGCAAAAGAGAGCCCGAAACCTTTTGCCTCCGCGCAACAGGTTTCGCGAGTAATCGATGAAAGGTGCGAATTCGGTGCCAATTCCCAATAAGTGGGGCGCGCGGGCATCCAAAAATTGATCGATGCCCTCTTGGACTAGGTCAACTAACCGGTTACTCTCAGCCACTCTTATAGCCTAGTCAGCGTAGTGCGCATACAATGTTGGATAGTACAGCGTAGATCTCGCGCCAG
>JBDSUT010000145.1:0-6254 GCA_039927595.1 Terrimesophilobacter sp. | reverse complement strand
AGTCGATGTAGCAACTCGTCGCGCCGCGGTCGCGAATCATCTTGTGCGCAATCGCGTCGAGCTCCAATAGGTTGACGCCGACCTTGGATGACTCTGCGAGTGTGCTGAGAACACTCGCGACGAAACTCCCTGCCGGGCGCATCTCTTCAATTTCGTTGGGCGTTCTCAGTTCAATCATCCAGCTATTCTTCACCAAGCAATGCCTATCCTGTTGTCATGTGGCTACGACGAGTGTTTTTCTACGCGCAGTTTTGGATGATTCCAGTGCTACCGCTGTGGCTGCTCATCGTTCGCGGCATGTCGATCGTCGGCTCTGGCTGGGATCTCATGGTGCTGTTGTTCGCAGCCCCTCTGCTGTCCCTCGCGCTCATTGTTGTGATGGGTTTGACGATGGCGCGCAAGGCTGTGCGTCGCGCCCGCATGCTCTCGTGGATTGACGTCGGAATTCTGGGTGCCTTGTATCTGTCGGTGATGGTTGCCGGATTGTACTCGCTGCCGATTTTCGCTGTGCTTGCCATCAGTCTCGCCATCGTGGCGTTCTGGAGCGCAGTGTGGCAGTGGGTCACTGAGACTCGGCAGCATGTGACGCTCGCGTTCGCAAGCTATGGCGCGATCCCGGCAACTTTCCGGTAGGTTGTGCCGTGGTTGTCCGGCACCGTGCGGATGTGACAGAATAGTCAATTGTGTCCACGCACGGCCCTGCCTCAGGGGGGCCCGCATTTTTCGGCACACTTCTCCTTCCCAGTAGTAACCAGCACGCGGTCGACCTGTGGCGATTGCAGAGAGCGAACGATCATGCACATTCTTGACTCCGTCGATGCAGCATCGCTGCGGAGCGACATCCCAGAGTTTCGCGCCGGCGATAACGTGAAGGTTCACGTCAACATCGTTGAAGGAACCCGTTCGCGTATTCAGGTCTTTCAGGGCGTCGTTATCGGCCGCTCGGGCGAAGGCATCCGCGAAACTTTCACCGTTCGCAAGGTGAGCTTCCAGGTGGGTGTGGAGCGCAAGTTCCCCGTACACTCCCCGGTGATCGACCACATTGAGGTCGTCACGCGCGGTGACGTTCGTCGCGCAAAGCTTTACTACCTGCGTGCTCTTCGTGGCAAGAAGGCGAAGATCAAAGAGAAGCGCGACGCGCAGTAGCCCGGTGGGCAAGGAGGGTTTTTGAGACTCTAGACTTGTCGAGAACTCAGGGGCTACATGACGACAGAAGAACCGCCAACGCGGCGTGAGACCAAAGGCTCTCAAAAACGGACACGCGCGCGCAGCGTGAAGCTGTTCATTCGCGATATCGTCATCATCTTTCTTGCGGCCATTATCATTTCGGTCGGGGTCAAGGCGTTCTTGGTTCGCTCGTTTTACATCCCATCCGGATCGATGGAGAACACGCTTCAGATCAATGACCGCATCATCGTGAATGAACTTGTTCCGCGTTTCGTTCCCGTCGAGCACGGCGATGTCATCGTTTTTCGGGATCCTGGCGGATGGCTCACTCCGCGAGCCCAGCCAGATCAGAACTGGTTCATTACGAGCGTCGATTGGACTCTGTCTGTTGTCGGCCTCAGCGCGCCTGACAGCAACGATCACCTGGTAAAGCGGGTCATCGGTCTGCCGGGAGACAAGGTTGAGTGCTGCAACACGTTCGGTCAACTGATGGTCAATGGTGTGCCGCTCGATGAGCCGTACCTCGACTTAGCCCCCGGGGTCACGAAGGCTTCCGGCCCGGATTTCTCGGTGACAGTGCCCGCGAATTCCCTCTGGGTGATGGGTGATCACCGCTACGACTCCCTCGATTCGCGCTACAACACCGATAAGCCAGGGAAGGGTTTTGTGCCGATGGAGAATGTTGTTGGCCGCGCATTCTTAGTGAGCTGGCCGATGGACCGCTGGTCCTGGCTCGATAACTACCCGACCGTCTTTGACGGCGTGGAGGACAGAGTCAAGTAGATGGCTGTCGCTGATCCCACGCTCCTCGTGGAGACCAAAATCTTCGAGGGTGGCGCACTTTTTGTGATCGGATGCGACGAGGTCGGTCGCGGAGCCATTGCCGGCCCCGTCGCTGTCGGGATGTGCGCCATCGACGCGAGAGTCAAGGCAATGCCTCCTGGCCTTCGGGACTCAAAGATGCTGAGCGAGAAGCGTCGACAAGAGTTGGCCCCTCTGGCCGCAGCCTGGGTGGCGCACAGCGCGGTTGGTTTGGCGAGTGCAGAAGAAGTGGACCGTCTCGGAATCACCGCCTCGCTTGGTCTTGCCGGCAAACGCGCTCTCACCATCCTTCATGAGGGTGGCGTGCCGATTCTTCAGAGCGTGGTGCTGTTGGATGGCCACCAAGACTGGCTGAACCCGGCCATAACCACGAAAGTGGCCGTGCACACGCGGGTGAAGGGCGACCGCGATTGTGCGTCGATTGCAGCGGCATCCGTCATTGCGAAGGTTTATCGCGACGCACTCATGATCGAGGCGGATGAGGCTGAGCCTGGTTACGGCTGGAGTTCGAACAAGGGTTACGGTGCGGCCACCCACTATGAGGCGATCGCGAGACTCGGGCCGTCCAGCATCCATCGGCTCTCCTGGTTGAAGTCATCTGCGCCGACTCCTGAGACCGCCTAGGATTGTGAGGCAATGGATGAGGAAGATTTCGAAGACTACGACCGCGAGGTCGAGCTTGCGTTATTCCGCGAGTACCGCGATGTGGTCTCGCAGTTCCGTTATGTCGTCGAGACGGAGCGTAGGTTTTATCTTGCGAACGAAGTTGAACTCGTGCGCCAAGACACCGAACACGATTTCTATTTCGAGCTCACCATGCATGACGTGTGGGTGTGGGATGTTTACCGTTCTGATCGGTTTGTGAAATCGGTGCGAGTTCTCACTTTCAAAGATGTCAACGTCGAGGAGTTGGGCGCGAAAGAGCTCGAACTTCCGAAGGAACTCGCACTCGACGAGTAACCGCCCTTCCCCGTTCCGCGCGGCGAAGAAGGGCCCCGCGTGACACCACCCTCAGACTAAGGAAGTCTCTCGTGGAACCCACCGCCTTCGAGCGTTCAGCACCCGAAGCACGTGTCATTGATGAGTCTCTCGCCGGCTCGATTCTGAAACCATTTTGGCTGGACGACGCGCGGGGCCGCTCTTGGCCGGCCTTCAGTGGCCATCACGATTACGACCTTGTTGTGGTCGGCGGAGGCTTCGCTGGCCTGTGGACCGCGCTCATGGCCAAGCAGCGGGATGCCTCCACGCGCGTCGCACTGTTGGAGGCGCGCTCGATCGGGTGGGCGGCATCGGGTCGCAACGGTGGTTTCTGTGAGGCCACGCTCACGCACGGCGAGGTGAATGGCGCCCGGAGGTTTCCCAAGGAACTCGATCTTCTCGACCGACTCGGCGTGCAGAACCTTGACGAGATCGAGCAAACGGTGAAGGAGCTTGGCCTCGACTGTGACTTTGAGCGCACCGGCGCGCTCGCCGTGGCGGTCGAGCCGCACCAGACTGAATGGCTTGAGGAAGATAAAAACGCCCCGCATACGGTATTTTTCGATCACGAGCAGATGCAGCAGCACATCGCCTCGCCCACGTATCTTGCCGGCCTCTGGTCGCAGCGTGATACCGCGATGGTGCACCCCGCCAAGCTCGCGCATGAGCTCGCCCGCGTTTGTGCAGAGGCAGGCGTTGACCTGTTTGAGAACTCACCCGCGGTGAAGCTCGAGAGCAAGCGCACGGGGCCAGTGACGGTCACGTTGGCCGCGGGCAGCATTCAGGCGGATCGGATTGCGCTTGCGACCAACGCATTCCCGTCACTGCTCAAGCGCTACCGTTGGCACACCGTTCCCGTGTACGACTACGTGCTGATGACGGAGCCGTTGACGGATGCCCAAATGGAGTCGATCGGTTGGAAGGGTCGTCAGGGTGTTGCCGACCTTGCCAACCAGTTCCACTACTACCGCCTCTCGAAAGACAACCGCATTCTGTTTGGCGGTTACGACGCGATCTACCATTTCGGCGGAAAAATTAGGGAAGAGTACGAGGACCGGCCAGAAACGCACCGCCTGCTTGCGAGCCACTTCTTCACGACTTTCCCCCAGCTTGCGGGCGTGAAGTTCACGCACCGCTGGGCCGGTGTGATCGATACCTGCAGCCGGTTTACCGCATTCTTCGGGCACGCGCGAGGCGGTCGGGTCGCTCACGTGGCCGGGTTCACCGGGCTCGGTGTGGCGGGTACTCGATTCGCTGCGAACGTCATGCTCGACCAGCTGTGGGGGCTCACGACGGAGCGCACCGAACTGAAGATGGTGAAGTCGATGCCGGTGCCGTTTCCACCAGACCCGATCGCCTGGATGGGCATCGAGATCTCCCGCTGGGCGATGAACCGCGCCGACCACCAGCGCGGCAAGCGCAACATCATCTTGCGCACCTTGGATGCTCTCGGGTTAGGGTTTGACTCCTAATCGGTGTTGTTTCTTGATCGGCGTCGTTTCTTGATCGGTGTTGTTTTGTGAGCGGAGTTATCTCGTGAGTACGTGCTATTCGGGTGTCGATTTTGTCGCCGCAGCGTCAATCGAGTTGGAATACTCGCCGGTCGATCCTGAACAGGTTGTCGCGGGTTCCCCCATTGTCGGCGCGGCAGACCTTGGCTCGCTCGGCGAGAGCGAATACGGCGTGTGGGAACACTCGATCGGTGCATCATCGGATGTCGAGGTCGACGAGGTGTTCGTCGTGCTGTTCGGCGCGGCGACCGTCGAGTTCGATGACGGAACCGTCATCACTCTCGGCCCCGGGTCGGTGGGGCGCTTGCGCGAGGGGCAGGCCACGGTGTGGACCGTCACAGAGACTCTGCGCAAGGTTTACATCGCCTGAGGTTCCGTTCTTCTCTACTCGTCCACAGCGTGCTCTTCACCGGCTCGTTGCGCGGTTCGGGCAGAATGAGGGTGTCGATTGGTGCGGCCGCGCCATCCTCTACTCATGGCGGCAAAAGATGACCTGGGCAGACGCGGCGAAGACCTTGCCGCGCAGTTTCTACGCAATGCGGGTTACAGCATCATCGACCGCAACTGGCGTTGTCCTCGCGGCGAGATCGACCTCGTGGCACGAGACGGCGATGACACCGTGTTCATCGAGGTCAAGACGCGATCGAGCACCGCGTTCGGGCATCCGTTTGAGGCCATCACGGCACAGAAGCTTGCGCGGCTGAAGCGGCTGGCCCACGCCTGGTGTGATGCGCATCCGCACCGGGCTCATGCGAAGGGTGCGCGCGCGCAGGGGATGCGAATCGACGCGATCTCGGTCATTGTTGCAGCTGACCGCGCTCCCATCATCGAGCACCTTCGGCGGGTGTACTGATGCCGGTCGGGCGCACGCAGGCTGTTGCGTTGCTCGGGCTGCAGGGCGCGA
This sequence comes from Terrimesophilobacter sp., assembly GCA_039927595.1. Taxonomy (GTDB): domain Bacteria; phylum Actinomycetota; class Actinomycetes; order Actinomycetales; family Microbacteriaceae; genus Terrimesophilobacter. The sequence goes on along the minus strand of JBDSUT010000145.1, from coordinate 872 downwards.
TCGTAGAAATAGAGGCTGACTATTCGTCGCAACTGCCCAAGTTTGTGCTCATCGGTTTGCCGGATGCCGCCCTCGGTGAGGCGCGTGATCGCGTTCTTGCTGCGGCTGCAAACTCGGGATGTGACCTGCCGAGCAGGCGCCTCACCGTCAATCTCTCTCCCGCAGCCTTGCCGAAGCAGGGGTCTGGCTTCGACCTTGGTATCGCGCTCGCCACACTTGCCGCGGCGGGCGTGGTGGAATCCGAGTCGATTGCTCGCGTCGTGCATCTTGGGGAGCTCGGTTTGGATGGCAGGCTGCGGCCGATCACGGGAATCTTGCCGGCCGTATCTGCTGCGGTGGTTGCGGGGTTCGACACCGTGATGGTGCCTGCGGGCAATGCGGCAGAGGCTTCGCTGGTGCCCGGCATCCGCGTGGTCGCGATCGCGTCATTGCGCGATGCAGCCATTTGGCACTGCGCTGACCTCGAACCCATTGAGGTGGAGCCGATCTTGCCCACCCACGTGGCAGAGCCTGACGAAGAGCAACTAGACCTTTCCGATGTAATTGGCAACGCGGACGCCGTTGAAGCGATGGTGGTTGCCGCGGCAGGTGCGCATCACGCCTTTCTGCTTGGCCCGCCAGGGTCCGGCAAAACGATGCTCGCGGCTCGACTGCCGGGTATTTTGCCTGACCTGGATACTGCCTCAGCGCTTGAGGTGAGTTCGATCCGTTCGCTGTGTGGCCTGCCGGTGGGTGCTGCACTAGTCAGGCGTCCACCACTGGAATCTCCTCACCACACAGCTACCGCGGCGGCGCTCATCGGCGGTGGGAGCAAGCAGATTCGTCCCGGCGCGGCAGCCAGGGCTAGTGGGGGAGTGCTCTTTCTTGACGAG
>JBDSUT010000144.1:0-5346 GCA_039927595.1 Terrimesophilobacter sp. | reverse complement strand
CACCGTACATACCGGGATCGCGACGCGCCTTTTCGAGGACGCCGCCCGCGTGCTTGCCCCCGGCGGCGAACTCTGGACAGTCTTCAACACGCACCTCGGTTATCGCAACGCGCTCACCCGCATCGTTGGCCCCACCAGGCAGGTGGCCCGCAATGCGAAGTTCACGATCACGGTGTCGACGCGCGCCTAAGCTCCAGAGGTTTTCTCTTTGTGGTCACACTTGATGCTTCCCCTTCGTCAACGAGTTAAGCGAAAGGATTTACCCACATGAAAACCATGACCTGTCAGCAACTAGGTGGCCCGTGCGAACTCGAATTTCACGCGGCGAGCGCGGACGACCTCATCAAGGCGCAAGACAAACATCTCAAGCAGGCCGAAAAGGACGGCGATGCTTCCCACGGGCCGGCCCGCGAAGAGATGAAGAACCGCTGGAAGCATCCGAAGCAGTCTATGGACTGGTACAACAACACGAAGAAGGCATTTGCTGAGCTGCCTGAGGATTAGGGTTTGAACACCATGGATGAGGGTGTTGTAGATCGACGTACTGAAGTTCAGACCGTCGAGTTCGCACACGAGCGACCTCGGCTCGTGAGACTCGCATCGAGAATTCTCGGCGACGCGCACGAGGCCGAGGATGTCGTGCAGAATGCTTGGCTGCGCATGAATCTGTCGAACGCAGACATTGACAACCTCCCGGCGTGGTTGACGACCGTCACAACTCGGCTTTGCCTCGACCGACTAAGGGCGCGCAGCCCCATTCCCGAAGCGCATGTTGAGCCCTCGGCGTCCGCGCCGGATGTGGCCGAGAATCTCGCGCTTGCCGAGACCGTCGGTGTTGCGCTTCAGGTGCTACTTGATCGGCTGACACCCACCGAGCGCGTTGCGTTTGTTCTTCACGACAGCTTCGGATTCGACTTTCCCACGATCGCAGAGATCTTGGGCCGCACTCCAGAGGCCGCGCGCAAGCTCGCTTCCAGGGCGCGCGGCAAAGTGGCGCAGCCGGCATCCGACTCCATGAGCGCTGTACCGCAGGCAGACTGGCAGGTGGTGGATGCCTTTCTCGCCGCGGCCAGAAACGGCGACTTCACCCGACTGCTCGCGCTTCTCGCCCCCAGCGTTGTTGTGGGTGGGGATGCCGCGGCCGCTCTGCTCGGAACACCTCAGCACCTCGAGGGCGCCGAACAGGTCGCAGAGTTCTTCAATGGTGCAGCGAAGGCCGCGTTCCCCGTGTGCGTCGGAGACCGCCCAGCTGCGGCCTGGATCCACCGCGGCGAAGCGAAAGTGGTCTTCGACTTCACCGTTATTGACGGTCTCGTGCACCGCATCGACTTCCGCGCGGAGCCGATGGTCTTGGCGCAGGTTCAGCGCCGGGAAGGGTCTTCGCGCGAGTGAGCCAGCTATCGTTATGCGATGGAATATGACAACACAAGTCAGGCCCCACCAGAAGCTGGCGCGCGACTGACGGCAGCCCAGATTTTCGCTGTTGCGTATGCCACGGGCGAGGATGAGCTCAAACGCTCCGCCGCCGGTCTCACGTTGTCGGGCATCGCGGCAGGGTTGGGGATGGGGCTCACGGGCCTCGGCGCGGCCACCATCCTCGCGGCCATCGGCCCGGATGCCCCCGGCGCCGGCATCCTCACCGCACTGCTGTACCCGGTCGGCTTTATTGTTGTCGTAATGGGTCGCGCGCAGTTGTTCACCGAGAACACTCTGTTCCCCGTCGTCGTCGTGTTGGCCACCAAACGCCACCTGCTCTACACGCTGCGGCTGTGGGGAATCGTGTTTGCCGCGAACGTTGTCGGAGCCTTGCTGTTCGCGCTGTTGGTGATGAAAACACCGGCACTCAGTTCGGAACTTCGCGAAGCACTCAGCACCCTTGGCGAGCACACCATTGGCACGGGCGACTTCGCGCAGATCTTCTTCTCGGGCATCATTGGTGGCTGGATCATCGCGCTCATGGCGTGGCTGGTCTCCGCCGCGCGCTCCAGCATGGGGCAGATTCTGATCGTCTACATCACGACCTTCGTGGTGGGTGCGGCGGGCCTCGCTCACTGCATCGCGGGCAGCGGCGAGGCGTTATCCGCTGTGCTCGATGGTCGAGTCTCGGTCGGCGAATATGGGATGTGGCTGGCGGCAGCAGCGTTGGGCAACATTGTGGGCGGCGTTCTCATCGTGAGCTTGCTCAACTACGGCCAGGTGATGGGCTCGGGGCGCGACATCGAGCGCGCCGCGCAAACCCTGGATGAGGTGGTGCAGGATGCCGCCGACCGTCGCGAGAATGGCAGCGACTCCAGCGACTCCAGCGAAACCGACGAGAATGACCGCGATGACGAGGGCTCTGATCGCACCTAGTCCCAGACCCTTCCGAGTCGCCTCTTATATGCTGCACATCACACGAACACGAGGGGTCTGATGAGGAGCGGTGCAACAGTTGTGTGGTTCCGCGATGACCTGAGAGTTGCCGATAATCCGGCGCTCAGTGCGGCTGTTGACCGAGGGGCGGCTGTCGTCGCGGTATACATTTTGGATGAAGTTTCGCCAGGCTTCCGCCCACTCGGAGGGGCGACGAAGTGGTGGTTGCACGAAAGCTTGGCCTCGCTCGCGGAAGACCTTGCTGAGCTCAACATTCCGCTTATTTTTCGCCGTGGTGCTGCTGGCAAGGTTCTGCACGACGTGGTGACTGAATCGACCGCGCGTGCTGTCACGTGGAATCGCAGGTACCGTGCCGCGGAGATCGCCATCGACGCCGAGCTGAAGGCACGATTGCGCTCTGACGGGGTAGAGGTGGAGAGTTTTCAGGCCTCGCTGCTGTTCGAACCGTGGGAGGTCAGCACGAGTCAAGGTACCCCATACTCGGTCTTCACCCCGTTTTGGCGGGCGTGCCAGAACGGGCTGGAGCCGCGCCATCCGATGCCAGTGCCGAGCCCGATCGACAAGACCGTCTCTGCTTCTGCCGTCGAGGTTGCTTGCGATTCTCTCGACTCGTGGGCACTGCAGCCGAGTGACCCCGACTGGGCGCAAGGATTGCGTGATACCTGGGTGCCTGGCGAGGAATCCGCGCAGCTGCGCCTCAGTGCGTTTCTGACCGACGATCTGGATGCCTACGCAGAGGGGCGAAACACGCCCTCAGACCCTGTCACCTCGCGGCTCTCACCACACGTGCGTTTTGGCGAGCTGAGCCCTCACCAGATCTGGCATGAGGTGGCCAGAGTTCGCTCAGGGTTGACGCCCGCCGGTGCCAACAGCGCCGCACGATTTCTGACCGAGCTCGGATGGCGCGAGTTCGCGTGGCACGTGCTCTTCCACTTTCCGAAACTGGCAGAGCGCAGTTGGCGGGCGGAATACGACGCCTTTCCGTGGCCGGACCTCGACCGGCGAGCTCTCGCCGCGTGGCAGACCGGCAGAACGGGCGTGCCGCTCGTGGATGCTGGCATGCGGGAGCTCTGGCACACCGGCACCATGCACAACCGGGTGCGCATGGTCGTCGCATCCTTTCTCACCAAGAACTTGCTCATCGACTGGCGTGAAGGTGAAGAGTGGTTTTGGGACACCCTCGTGGACGCCGATTCGGCCAGCAACCCGTTCAACTGGCAATGGGTGGCCGGCTCTGGGGCGGATGCTGCGCCCTACTTTCGCGTCTTCAACCCCGAGCTGCAGGCCACAAAGTTTGACCCGAAAGCGACGTACATTCGTCAGCACGTGCCCGAATGGGGCACGGACGAGTACCCGGAACCGATTGTCGATCTCGGCGAATCGAGGCGCGCGGCGCTCGCCGCTCACAAAAGTTTGAAGCAACGAACGCAGGAAGGCACACGCTCATGAAGTCTGTTCTTGTCACAGGAGCAACCGGGTACATCGGTGGCCGACTGGTGCCGCGACTCTTGGCGGCAGGCTACAAAGTCACCGTGCTTGTGCGCTCGCCGCAGAAACTCGTGGACGTTCCGTGGGCAAGGCTCGTGACGATCATTGAGGGTGACCTGACCGATCCCAAGGCTGTCGCCAAGGCCTGCAAAGGACAGGATGTCTTCTATTACCTTGTGCACTCGATGGGGTCGAAGGGCGACTTCGAGCAGATCGAGTTGACGGCCGCTAAGACGGTGGCCAAGGCTGCCGCCGAGGCCGGAGTCGGGCGAATTGTTTACTTGGGCGGGCTGCATCCGGAGGGCAACGACCTCTCAGTGCACCTGAAATCACGCAAGCAGGTCGGCGAAATTCTGATGGCATCCGGCGTGCCTACAGTGGCTTTTCAAGCCGGCGTTGTGATCGGCTCTGGCTCGACGTCGTTCGAGATGATCCGGCATTTGACGGATGTGCTGCCGTACATGCCGGCACCGAAATGGGTGCGCAACTTCATTCAGCCGATCGCGGTGCGCGACGTGATGCACTACCTTGTGGCGGCCGCCGAACTCTCACCGAGCGTGAACCGCACCTTCGACATTGGTGGGCCCGACGCGTTCCGATACGGCCAAATGATGAACGGTTACGCCCTCGAGGCGGGCCTTCGCCAGCGCGCCATTGCCTCGTTGCCGGTGCTCACGCCGTGGTTGGCGTCGCAGTGGGTGAACCTCGTCACCCCGATTCCACGCAACATTGCGGTGCCGATTATTGCTTCGCTTCAGCACGATTGCGTCATGAGCGAGCACGACATTGACGACCTCATTCCGCCGCCAGAAGGTGGGCTCACCGGTTACCGCAAGGCTGTGCGCCTGGCACTGGCGAAGGTCGATGCCGGCGAAGTAGAAACGACCTGGCAGAACTCTTCCGTGCTGGGCGCGCCCAGCGACCCCCTGCCGAGCGACCCCGACTGGGCCGGGCAGATGGTGTTCACCGACCTGAAGGAGAAGCGCACCGAGGCGTCTCCCGAGAAGCTGTGGGCGGTCATCGAGGGCATCGGCGGAGAGAACGGGTGGTATTCGTTCCCGCTCGCGTGGGAGCTGCGCGGCTGGGCCGACAAACTTGTTGGCGGGGTCGGATTGCGGCGTGGCCGGCGGCATCCGCACACGCTGCAGACGGGGGAGGCGCTCGATTTTTGGCGCGTCGAGAAGATCGAACGCGGAACCTTGCTCCTTCTGCGCGCGGAGATGAAGGTGCCGGGCCTTGCTTGGCTGGAGATGAAGGTCACCCCGGATGGCGACGGTGCCATCTATCGCCAGCGCGCTATCTTCTTCCCGAGAGGGCTTGCCGGACGGCTTTACTGGTTCGCGATCCTGCCCTTCCACGGCATCATCTTCAACGGAATGGCAAACCGGATCACCGCCGCGGCGTCGAAGGACGGCTGACTAACCTTTCGTCCTCTGCGGCAACGCGCGCCATAATGCTCACTGGCGTTCACCCACCGAGGACTGC
>JBDSUT010000143.1:0-3490 GCA_039927595.1 Terrimesophilobacter sp. | reverse complement strand
GCCGATTGAGGTTGATATCCCCACCATGATGACGTTCGCCGTGATAGTCGTGGTGATCGTCATGATTGACGTCAACAGTTTCAGGCAGGTGTGGGTGCTGCCTCACCTGCAACGTGCTGCACACGATGAACATCTCGCCGATTTGCGATACGGAGTCGAAGTGAAGGCAGCGGCACTCATGCACGATACAGTGCTTAACCATCTTGCCGCGATCGCTGATTCAGTCACGGATGCACTCGATCCGTCCCTTCGAAAAGGCATTGAGCGGGATGTGGAGTCACTCTCCGGGGAAGAATGGCTTGCCGTTGAGGCCGATAATTCAGTGGCGGCCAACTGGGCTGCTCGTGCAGATTGGCAGCACAGTGGACTCTACACAGCGGTTCAGGAAGCGCGTCTGCAGGGCCTCGACGTCACGACGTCGGGTGATCTTACCGCCGTCAGTAAGCTGACTCAGGATGCCTCCGTGGCCGTTGGGCTCGCCGTGAAACAGTGTCTCGTCAACGTGCTGAAACATTCAGGGGTTCGGGAAGCCGAAGTTGTAGTGTACGGCTCGGCCTCCGAAGTCTCTGTCATGGTCGTCGATGCGGGGTGCGGTTTTGTCGAGAGGGCAACGGGCTCAGATCGACTTGGGCTTCGGTCTTCGGTTCGCAAGCGAATGGAGCTTGTAGGCGGGACAGTCAATGTCTGGTCAGCGCCTGAGCGCGGAACCTCCATCATGATCACAGTGCCGGTAGAACAGCTCACCCCTGGTGCGGACGAGAACGTTGGGACGGCGATGACGTGACGACGATGGAGAAAACTCGCCAACAGCTGGATCCCGTCGGTGCGCTCCCGACTCGGATTCTCTCCGTAATTTTTGCTGCAGGGGCATTCGGCTACGGGGTGGTCATGACCCTGCGTGCGACGGACCAAATCGTGAATCCAACGCTGTCGGTGCTTGCGCTCTCGTGGTTAGCCGCGGCGGCCATCACCGTAAGCATTGCTAGCGCGCCGAGTCGCGCCCCATTCACCCAGTCGACGCATGTAGCCGTTCAATTGCTTGCACTTGGTGCTGTCGCGCTCTCCGCGGCCAGCCAGTGGGGTTCGAACAATTTTATTCAAGACGATTTTGGCTCTCTTTCGCTCGGATTGCTCATTCTGGCGATGGGCGTTTATCGTCCAGCGAAAGAACTTGCCAGTATTGGCGCACTCTCCGGTCTCTGCATAGGTTTTATCACTCTGCTTCAGGTTCCAAATTTCGCGACACATGCACCTGCCGCGTCGTTCATCTTGGTTTCGATGACACCGGTGTTAGCGCTCGCCTTCGGGTCTGCCGAATTCTCCCGCCATCTGGTGGGGGAACTCGAGCGATGGCAGACACGCTCCGCGCGGTCGGTGGCAAAAGCGTCGATTCGATTGACGACCGGCATCGCCAAATCTGTGCGACAGGATCGCGTCAAGATTCTGGATCGTGACGTGTTCCCGTTCTTCAATTTCATCCTGAACAAAGAGGTAATCACTCTCGAGGACCGACTGCAGGCGAGAAAAATTGCGGAATCAATTCGGCTATTGATGGTTGCCGAGGCAGACCGCACCTGGCTTGAAGTGGTCGCGCGAGATGATGGCGTGTCTCCGGTTGACATGCAGAGTTCCATCGATGATGCAACCGGCAGGGCGTCGAAAATGGTTGCGGAGCAGAGAACGGTGCTCAGAGCCCTCATCGTGGCGATCCGCGAAGATCAATCCTTTGTGGCCACGAGCTTGAAAGTTTCAATATTTGGAAGAAAAGAGCTCAGCCGTGGTTTATTGGGGGCAAGATTCCACCCAGAGTCGCCTGACCCCCGAGACATTTTCGCCCCATACTTTGCGGTCATGCGCATTGTGTTCACTGACGTCGTCGTCGATTTCAAAGAGGACAAACTGACGGTAAAGTTTACCTATGGGAAGCACTGAGGTGGGAGACACTGAGCCCTTGATTGCCTCAAGTAAGCCGCCCATCCGCTTGGCCATCTTGGATGATCACGAGGTTTTGCTCGACAGTCTTACAAGCTGGATTGCCGCGAATGCGCCGGACTTTAGCGTCGTGCTGAGCGCTCAGACGTGGATCGAACTCGTACACAGCGATCGGTTTCCCACCGATTTGGTTCTGTTGGATTTCCAACTGAAGGAGTCGGTGTCCATTGAGGCGCGCGTGCGCACGTGCCGGGCCGCAGGTGCAAAAGTCATCATTCTTAGCAGCTTGGACACGCGTGAGGCGCGGGACCGCGCTCGCCTGGCAGGCGCATCCGATTTTCTCACCAAATCGTTGCCGATGCGTGAGGTGATGGATGTGGCGCGGGTCGTGATGGGCAGGCAGCGGGAAAGCTATGAGCACGAGAATTGGCGCCCACTGCCGGTGGGGGCGACTACCGCGGCGGGTCCGAAGCTCAGCCCGGGTGAAGAGGAAGCCCTAAAGTTGTACGTGTCGGGGCTCAGCACGAACGAAGTAGCTGAGAAGATGAACGTGCAATATGAAACGGCAAAAACGTACCTGAGGCGCGTACGAGAAAAGTACGCGAAAGTGGGCAGATCGGCCAGCAAGAAGGCGGAACTCATCCGCAGGGCGGCCGAGGACGGATATCTGGTTTAGTGGCGAAGCTGTACTTCCGATACGGAGCAATGAACAGCGGCAAGAGCACCAACATGCTCCAAGCTGCCTACAACTACGAGGAGCGTGGGCAGCAAGTGCTGCTGACGAAGCCTCAAATTGACACCAAAGGTGACTCAGATATAGTTTCTCGCCTCGGCGTCCGCAGGCCCGTCGACTTCACCATTTCTCCGATTGACGACTTGTGGGATCTTTTCGCCAAGAAGAGGAGGGGTGTGGAGAAGTCCACGGGCAAGCCCGTCAGTTGCCTTCTTGTGGACGAGGCGCAGTTTTTGACGGAAGGCCAAGTCGATGACTTGCTTCGCATAGCAATTCTCGGAGATGTTCCGGTGCTCGCGTACGGTATCCGTACCGACTTTCAAACGGTGGCGTTCCCCGGCAGCCGGCGATTGTTGGAGATAGCGCACTCGCTCGAAGAGCTAAAAACAATCTGCCGATGTGGAAGAAAAGCTGTGTTCAATACCCGCACGGTCGCGGGAGAATACATTTTCGATGGCGATCAGGTTGCCATCGAAGACGGTGTGGATGTCGTCTACGTTTCGCTCTGTGGCGCCTGCTATTTGCAGGAAAGCGGTGGTGTTTTCAACCGCGGCCACCGAGTACTGTCGGAATCTGCCGCGAGCGAATACAGCTCTGCACCTGACGCGGACTTCACCTAACGACTTGCTTGGCTCAGAAGCGGTGTTTGCGACCGTTTCCAGCAGAGAGAAGTTACCGACGCCGGTCAGAGTGCCGGGCTTCAACGCCATCCGACACCGCCCAATTGGCCTGGAGTTGACGGCTGCTGGTGTGCTCAGCCAATAGTGTTTTGCCCCTTGACACATCCGGTCTTAAGGTGTGGTGAGAGGTTCGGGCCGTCGCCCT
>JBDSUT010000142.1:0-9618 GCA_039927595.1 Terrimesophilobacter sp. | reverse complement strand
AACGCGAAGAACCACGCGCGTGAGGCCGCGATTGTTGCCCAGGCTGGCCGGCTCGGTTCGGTGACCGTGGCAACCAACATGGCGGGTCGTGGTACCGACGTCATGCTCGGCGGCAACGCTGAATTCTTGGCTGTATCCGAGATGAACGCGAAGGGCTTGAACCCCGCCGAAACCCCGGATGAGTACGAGGCTGAGTGGGACGGCGTCTACGAGAAGGTCAAGCGCACCGTCGAGTCTGAGGCCAAGAAGGTTACTGATGTTGGTGGACTTTACGTGCTCGGCACGGAGCGCCACGAGTCGCGTCGTATCGACAACCAGTTGCGTGGTCGTTCTGGCAGTCAGGGTGATCCAGGGGAGAGCCGGTTCTACCTGTCACTCACCGACGACCTGATGCGGTTGTTCAACTCGTCCGCGGCAGAAATGCTCATGGGTCGCAGCAGCGCGACCGAAGATGTGGCCATCGAATCAAAGGCGGTGAGCCGCGCGGTGCGCATGGCGCAGGGCCAGGTGGAGGCGCGGAACGCGGAGATCCGCAAGAACGTACTGAAGTACGACGATGTGTTGAACCGCCAGCGCGAGGCAATCTACGGTGACCGCCGCCGCATCCTTGAGGGTGATGACCTTCAGGATGGCGTGCAGAAGTTCCTCGAAGATGTGATCAACGATGTTCTAGATGACCACACCGGCGAGGGCCACTCCGATGACTGGGATCTTGAGGCGATGTGGCGTGAGCTGAAGCTCATCTATCCCATCTCGATAACGATCGACGAGTTGTTTACGGAGGCCGGTTCGCGTGGTCGTGTCACCCGTAAGTTCCTTGAGGAAGAGGTTCTCTCCGATGCGAAGCTTGCCTATCAGCGCCGCGCTGACGAGCTTGGTGAGCCAGCAATGCGTGAGCTGGAGCGCCGCGTTGTTCTCTCGGTGATTGATCGTCGCTGGCGCGACCACCTCTACGAGATGGACTACCTGAAAGACGGAATTGGTCTGCGCGCGATGGCCCAGCGTGACCCACTGGTGGAGTACCAGAGGGAAGGCTACGCGCTGTTCGACAGCATGATGGGTCAGATCCGCGAGGAGTCGGTGAGCTTCCTGTTTAACCTCGAAGTTGAAGTCACGGGCGGCAACGCCACGGCGCAGTTGCCGAATGTGGCGGCGAAGGGTCTCGAGTCCCCAGCGCAGTTGAGCGAGCGGTTGAGCTACTCTGCACCTTCTGACAGTGGCGGAGTCGAAGTGCGCAACCAGCGCGGGCAACTGGAGCAGGCCGCCACGGCGAAGGCGCAGCAGGCTGCTAACGCTCAGGAGAACCAGGTTGGCGCAGCGTTTGGCGGCCAGCCGGAGCAGCAGGGCGATGGCCAGCGCGGTGCTTTCGGTCAGCGTCAGGGCGGGCCAGCGCAGGGTCAGGCGGCTCCCATGAACCGCGCAGAGCGCAGGGCACAGGAGAAGAAGCGGTCGTAGTCTGCGCTTTCGTTTTCAGGGGTTAGAGCACGTTGATGGCGGTTGCTCTCCAGCGGTTGTCGAGGCCTTCGAGACGGATGGCGACGGCACGCACGCGGGCGCGGCCACGCACGATCACCGTCGACTCGATCACGCCGTCGCGGGGTTCGCACAGGGTGACAGAGCCGATCGAGAAGGTGGGACGAGCGGGAGCTTTGCCTTTAGCTTGGCGAGCCCGAGCAGAGAGCACGACGCGCTTGAGCAGGTGTCGATAGACATCGTCGGTCACCCAGCGGGAAATCTGCTCCAAATCTCGTGCCCCGGCGAGAATTTCTATAACGCAACGTGTGAGGTTCTCCAGCAGGGGAGTGGGTGCGGGCAGGGCTGATCGCGGTGACGGTTGGTGGGCAAAGAACTCATCAGCCAGGCGCGTCACATCAGACCTCGTGTTGGCAGAGGTGATTCGCACGGGGCGCACTTATTGGGTCAGAGGGGTCGCAATGCTCATCGGTACTCCGTGGGGTGGGAGGGATGCTGCTCAAGGAGGCCAGTTACTGTCTACCCTCGTCAGGGGGACAAGCCCGGGAATACTCAACCAGATTGAGACAAGTCTGTCTACGGTTAATTTCAGGCTGTGGATAACGTCCTCTGAATGTGGGTGGGCATGGCTAGCGTCGCAGCATGCGATGGGACAACCTTTTTGATGACCTTGAGAGCCAACTCGAACACGAGTTGTGGTCTGAAGATGTGGACCTGCGTGCAGAAGAGGAGCGCTTGCGGCTCGGCCGCATGTCTCTAAGGGACCGGCTCATGTCACTCCACACATCCGCTGCAGGCGTCGACTACTCGATCCGCCTCGACATCGCCGGCAACGCGGTGCGAATGAGTCCCTCAAGTTTTGGCAAAGACTGGATGTCGGGCCGACTCATCGACGAGACCTCTCGCCGCAGTCACGTGGTGGTGCCGTTTCGATCGATCGCGGGAATCATTCTGGATCGTCCGGGCACGCTCTCGAGCCTGACCATCACCCCAGCTGAAGGGGGTTCGTCACTGTCGGCGCGACTGGGAATAGCGTTCGTGCTGCGAGACCTCTGCCGCCGTCGCTGCGAACTCGACCTTGTGCTCACCTCAGGAACCGTGCACGGCACCATCGACCGAGTGGGGCGGGACCACTGTGATCTCGCCGAGCATGAGGCGGGGACCCCGCGAAGGGAATCCTCTGTCACACAGTACCGAGTCGTGCCGCTCGATCAGCTTCTGATGGTGCGACTGTGATCTTCGCCGAGCGCAAAATCTGTGACATTCGCGAACTCTGACTGGTTCCACAGACTGGAGCGGCGCACTTCTTCATACTTCGCTTCGATGTACGTCTCGAGCACAGTCTTCTCGATACGCCACTGGCCACGGCTGCCGATTCGGATCGCGGGAAGCTCACCAGAACGCACAAGCGAATACGCGTGACTGACCGAAACATTCAGCACCTCTGCCGTATCGGCAATCGTGAGAAATCGGGCCAAGTTGCCGCTGTCTGTGGCGTCAGTCATGTTTCGATTATCCGCGCGATCGCAGCCCCCGGACACGATTGTGGATAACTTCGGACGAAAAAAAGCTTGTGGCGGCACGATGGTCATCGGGCACGACAGTCCGAACCACTTCACAGCTCGACCGCCACACCACCGGGAGGTACACATGGGAGGCATGCGCGACACCGTGGGAAAGAACCGTTCTCCGAAATCATTCTGGTTTGACCCGCGGCTTGCGATCGGAATCGGCCTTGTGGTCGCTTCGGTAACGGGCGTTATCGCGGTCGTCACCACGGCAGATAGTTCGGTGCTTGTCTACGCGGCGTCAACGCCACTCACCCCTGGTGATCGAATTTACCCGGGAGACCTTCTCGAAACCTCGGTGCGCTTGGGGTCGGCGGATGACCGCTACCTCAGTCGAGGTGACGTTCCAGCAGAGGGCGTGCTGGTGACACGCACTGTTTCTGCAGGCGAACTGGTTCCTGCCTCCGCTGTCGGCGCCGCATCCAGCAGCCGCGTGGCATCCGTCGTCGTGCGGGTCAGTGGGGAACTTTCGCACTCCATCGTTCCGGGCACCGTCACCGATGTATGGTCCGCTGCGGTCACCGACGAGCGGGGTTTCGGCCCGCCCTCCGTGCTCGTCGGCTCGGTGACCGTCGTGCGAATAGTTGAATCATCGGGTCTTGTTCGCGACGCGAAAGGGCAGATCGTTGAGTTGCTGGTGCCGCGCGACAAGATTGCCCGAGTGCTTGAGGCAGTGGTGGGGGGCGACACGATCACACTCGTGCCGGTGAGCATCCCCGTGGCGAGGTAGACGTGCGATCCATTGTGGTGAGCTTGCCCAGTGCGATTGAGCCCAGAATTGTCTCCGATATTGAGCGGCACGGTAGCCGCGTCATCCTGCGGGCGCGAGGTTCTGGTGATGTTGAGAGCGCGGTGGCTCAGGGCAACATCGATTGTGCTGTGATCGGGGCAGGCAGGGAGCACCTTTCCTCGCTGCTCCTGGATGCGTGTGATGTGGCAGGTGTGAGAGTGGTGGCCTTGGCCGCAACAGATGCGGACCGCCGGTATGCGGCTGACCTTGGTTTGCGTGAAGTTCTTGACGAAAATGCGAGTTGGGAGCAGATTGAGGGCGTGCTGAGCCTCGTCACTTTTGACGATCCTGCGCCACAGGGGTTAGGGGATAGACGCCACGATAGTGCTCTCCGACCAGCGCGTGTCACAGACGCCGAACCTCGTCGGGGTGAGGTCATCGCCGTGTGGGGGCCCGCAGGCGCTCCTGGCCGCACCACTGTGGCCATCACGGTCGCTGCCGAACTCGCAGCGGAAGGGTACTCGGTGGCCCTCGCAGACGCGGACACCCACAGCGGAGCTATCGCACCGTCACTGGGGCTGCTTGATGAAGCACCCGGATTCGCCGCCGCCTGCCGGTTGGCCTCAACAAACAGTCTCACCACAGCGGAGCTGGAGCGCGTGAGCGAGCGTTATTCATCGCCCCACGGAAGCTTCTGGGTTCTCACCGGCATCGGTCGACCGCACCGATGGCCAGAGCTCTCGGGCGATCGCGTTGCCGCGACACTGCAGGCTTGTCGAGGGTGGGTCGACTACACCATTGTTGACACCGGGTTCAGCCTCGAAAGCGACGAAGAGATTTCTAGCGATCTGCTCGCGCCGCAACGCAACGCCGCGACGATAACGTCGCTGCGTGAAGCGGATCGTGTGATCGCGGTAGGTGCTGGTGACCCGGTCGGGTTGTCACGGTTTCTGCGCGCGCACGTCGACCTCCTCGATCTCGTCGACGCCGAGCGCGTGCTTGCGGTCGTGAATCGCATTCGGGGCAGTGTGATCGGAGCGAACCCCGCCGCTCAGGTAGAGCAGACTTTACTGAGATTCGGAGGCATTGTGGCATCCGCTCTCGTGCCCAACGACCAAGGCTCCCTGGATGCCGCCATACTGTCGGGCAAAACTCTCGCCGATGTCGCTGCAAAGTCTGCTCCGCGACTTGCCCTGCGCTCCCTCGTCACCTCGCGCATCATGCCGCAACGACTGGCCCCGGTGAAAGGGCGCTCACTGCGGGATCGCTTTGAGCGCCGACTCAGTTCACCAGCCGGATGACCTCGACTCTAGACTTCTCGCCCACCACAACCAGCAGGTGCCCGGCCTCGACCCCGTCGAGAGCGGCCACGACGGTTGCGGCGAGTGCTGCAGCTTCCTGCTCGCCCTGCGCCGCGCCGTTGCTTTGCGCTCCGCCGGCGGCCCGCGCTGCCTCCTCGCGCTGAAGCACCGAGACTCGCGCACCGGTCGAGGCGCGCACGGCATCAACGAGCTCGCGACCGGCTGAGTGGGTTACCAGAGTTATCCGCTCGATTCGGCGGGAGGTCTCGTGCACGACGTCGGAGGCGCGGTCCCTCCTCCAGATGACGAAGTGGTAGGTCGCCACGAGAACGGTTGCCGTGAGCAGTCCGATCGCCTGGCGCGAGCGTTCCAGGAAGGTTCCGCCGCCGTCGAGCATCATGGAGAACAGCTGGAACCCGATGACGAGCAGTGTGATGAGAGCCACGATGGCGCTGAGGCCAAAAATAATGATCAGGTAGATGCGGCGGCCGGGAGTGGCAACCCGTTCCGGTTGCGAGGCAGCGAGGGGGCGCCAGGTGAGCCACCAGATCACGCCACCGACAATCATCGCGCTGATTCCGTTGAGCAACAGTGGGCGAATCTCGCCGTCGATGAGCGAGGTGGTGGATGCAGCAAGCAGGGCGTTCACCGTGATACCGAGCCCTGAGGCCGCGTACACGAGAGAAACACCCGAGCTCACCAGGTGATGTGCGGTCCGCACTCCGGTGGCTCGGCTGGCCACCACCCGCAGGTGGAACACGAGCACGAGAGCGCCTACCAGTGCGCTTGCGACAGCAAAACCCAGCGGGTCGAGTGTAGCGGCGAGATGCGCGCTGGGATCGGTCACGAGTCTGAGAATCACCGAGAGTGTGAAGGTGAGCCCCCACGCGAGAAGGGCGAGGGAGGCAAAACCGGTGATGAAAACGAGCAGCACGTTGGCGAAGCCGGTATCACGCGACCGCAGTCCCATGGCGAACCAGTGCCACCACCACAGCAGCCCGCCACCGATCACCCACACGAGTGATTGCGCGACCGTCACCCCGATCGGGCTACCCACAACGATGGCACTGGAGAGGGTGTCAATGATGGCGTCGATGAGGCCCGCCAACACCCACACCAGCCCACCCGCAGCGAAGGCGAGGCTGATGAGTGAGGCGATGGCCGGAGCCGCCACGGGCAGTCTCGTGGGGCCTTTGCGGGGGTGATGCCACATCCAGAAATGCCACAGCCACACGAGACCCCAGACAATGCCCACGGCGAGCCCGGTTGGCTCTGCATGGCCGGCGATCGCGTCTGCGGCCCAGAGGAACAGGGCAATGGTGAAGACCAGAAAGGCCACGGTCGACATGATGATGAGATAGACGGCCCACGCAACGGATGCCCTGTCCTTGGCGCTCGCACTGTCACGCCAGATCAGCCACCACAGCACGGCGGCAAGCGGACCGGCGATGAGGGCGGACGCTAACGCAAAGGCAAGCCCAAAATTGTCGTAGTTCACCGTCACGCGACTGGCAGTAAACAGGCGCTCGAGGAGGCCGCTCAACCCGCTTGCGGCGATGCACACCATGGTGATCAGCAGGATGTACATGATGACGCGACGCACGGTCTGCACGCCCCCGACCGCGGGAGAGCTGTTGGTCACTAACGGCGTTGTGGTCATTCGTGCATTCCTTGGTTTTGGCACGCGGTGAGGTCCCACGGAGCCATGGTGATCTTCCAGCCGCCGTCCTCCTGAATCAGAGAGAACGTGTCGTCATACTGATAACTTGAGCCGCCGTACGCCCCGCTGCCCTGCTCCACGGTCACCCGCACTACCGCGGTGTCGCCGACGACTTTCTGAGAAATGACGGTCATGCGAAGACTGTCAGGGGATCGAGGCTCCGCGCGCTCACAGTTCTCGCGCAGGTCACTCGACACGTAGAGCAGCGCAGTCTTGTAGTCGCTGTCGATCACGGCACGGGTATACGACTGCACGGCGCCTTCCGGAGTTGTTGGGTCGACGTCTGGTGCACCACCCCTCGTGAAGACGACGATGACGGCAATCACCACGATGAGGGCGATGAGGGCAAGAATGCTGATGAGTGCGCGATCAGGTCGGGCAGGGGAGGGCTCCATGAGGACAGCATGACCTATCCCAGCCACTTAGGCTAGTGACGTGTCGACACTTTCGGATCTTGTGCAGGAGCATGGTCATGCGGTGGATGCCGACATCGATTGGCTTCACCTGCTCGTCAACGAGCTGCAACTCTTGGCTGACCTCGCATTCGCCGACGTCGTCTTGTGGGTGCCGACGCGCGCGGGTGGGTTCGTTGCGGTAAGCCATTCACGCCCTTCCTCTGCCGCGACACTGTTTTACCGCGACTTCGTTGGTCAGGAGATCAAACCAGAGTGGAGCGGACTCGTCACCGCCACGTTCGAAACCTCGACTATCACCGACTCCACCACGCCGGACTGGTACGAAGAAACTCCCACTCGCATGCGTGCCGTACCGGTGCTGCGCAGGCTCGATCCGAGTAAAAACGAGTTGACCGAGCACCCCATCGCGGTGCTCACGATGCACACGAATTTGAGCGAGACCCGCACACCAAGCCGGCAGGAGCTCACCTTCAATGAGTGCGCGAGCGATCTGAGCGCCATGATTAGGTCCGGGGATTTTCCGGATCTCGGCGCGCCCACCGGCCCGCGACGAGGTGCGCCCCGCGCATCCGATGGTCTTCTGACCCTGGATGTCGATGGCATGGTGACCTTCGCGAGCCCGAACGGGCTTTCGGCATTCAACCGGATGGGCTTCGTGGGCGAGCTGGAAGGCGAATCTCTTGCCGAGGTGACCTCCGCTTTGCTGGAGAGTTCCCACGCCGTCGACGAGTCCTTGCCCCTTGTTGTGACGGGGAGAGCGCCGTGGCGCACCGCCTTGGAGGCCCGAGGTGTGTCCGTGTCGTTGCGTGCGATTCCGGTGCGAAAAAGGGGTGTGCGCACGGGGGCAATCGTTCTGAGCCGCGACGTTACGGAACTCCGGCACCAGGAGCAGGAGCTGTTGACCAAAGACGCCACTATCCGCGAAATCCATCACCGGGTCAAGAACAACCTGCAGACCGTTGCATCACTGTTGAGAATTCAGGCACGCCGCTCGCACTCCGAGGAGGCTCGGGATGCCCTCAATCATGCGATGCGGCGAGTGGGGGCTATCGCGGTGGTGCACGACACGCTCAGCGAAGGGCTGAGTCAAAGCGTGGATTTTGACGTGGTTTTCGATCGCGTCCTGCGGCTCATTGCTGAGGTTGCGTCTTCTCACCAAACGAAGGTGCATCCGACCTTCACGGGGAGCTTTGGTGAGCTGCCCAGTTCCTATGCCACACCACTGGCACTGGCTCTCACCGAACTCGTGACCAACGCGGTGGAGCACGGTCTCGCCGGTCGGGATGGTGAGGTGGAGATTAGCGCCAAACGCACGAAAACTTCGCTGAGTGTCAAGGTTCGAGACAACGGTGTTGGCCTCGCGGAAGGAAAAGTGGGAACCGGACTTGGTACCCAAATTGTGCGCACCCTTATTCAGGGCGAGCTCGGGGGCACCATTGACTGGCACACCGTCATGGGCAGTGGCACCGAGGTGACTATTGATGTTCCGCTGATGTGGCTGACCAAACAGGGTTCAGCCGACGACAGTGCACCACCGTCGCCCCGCTGACTTTCGCTGCCCGATGAGCGCACGCGTGCGCCCGATGACGCGAGAGGGAAGCGGTGAGACTAGGAGGCGCGGCGGGCGCGTGCCGCGCGACGCTTGAGGGCGCGACGCTCGTCTTCGCTGAGCCCACCCCACACACCAGAATCCTGGTTGGTTTCGAGCGCGTACTGGAGGCACATTTCGCTCACGGTGCAGCGACCGCAGACGGCCTTAGCCTTCTCGATCTGGTCAACCGCGGGGCCGGTGTTGCCGACGGGGAAAAACAATTCGGGGTCGGCCGTGAGGCAAGCGGCTTTGTCGCGCCAATCCATGCTGATGTGCTCCTTGTTTAATGTCTGCGTGCGTGCGCAACTCAAGAACCCTTTGACGGGTGTGAACGATGCTTGGGGATATGCCCACGCCACTGTGAGCTTCAAATCAACCTCAACTAGACTCTCATACCGGTTGGGGCAAATCAATAGGTTTGATCGGGAGATCGCTGTGAAAATCGACACATTCGGGGGTAAACAGAACGCTCCACTGCGCCCTCGGGCGATTGTGCTGCTCGCTGCCGTGCTGTTTGTGGAAGCCGCGATGCTCGCTGTTCTGGCGGGATTTCTGTTGTACGAACTGGTCGTCGAGAAGCCGACATCCATGGCGAGTGCTTTGGCGATCCTCGCGCTCGCGATCGCTGCGACAGCCGCTCTCGTTGCGGTAGGAGTGGGCGTGTTGCGCATGCGACCCTGGGTTCGTGGCGCTGCACTGACGTGGCAGTTTCTTCAGATTGCGGTCGCCGTGGGCAGCTTTCAGGGACTTTTTGCGCGCAGCGATATCGGTTGGCTGCTGCTGGTTCCAGCTCTTCTGGTGATCGGCCTACTCTTTACG
>JBDSUT010000141.1:0-7248 GCA_039927595.1 Terrimesophilobacter sp. | reverse complement strand
GCGATTGTTCCGCTGCGACGTGGCCCAGTGGTGACAAACTGGAACAGTAAGTCGATCCCGATCCCGGGCGAAGCGGCACCTTAACGACAAAGGCAGAACCGCGGCGTCATCAACCGCGGCTCTGCCTTTCGTGTGGCGGCTTAAGCCTCGAGTGCTTGAATGATGTCTTCGTAGATATCCTCGACGTGCTCAAGGCCGATCGAGAGTCGAACGACTCCACCGCCCGGCTTTGCTTCTGCGGCGACGGGGCGGTGCGTGAGGGATGCCGGGTGCTGGGCGAGCGTGTCGACGCCTCCGAGCGAGACGGCGTGGCTCACAAGCTTGAGCGATTCGATGAACTTCGCGGCAGCGTTGTAACCACCCGCAATATCCAGCGAGAGCATCGAGCCTGGGCCCTCTGCCTGTGTTCCGAGCAGACCCTCAGGGTCAAGGCCGGGCAGCGAGGGGAACAGCACTCGAGAGAGGGCCTTGTGGCCGTTGAGGCGCTCGGCAAGCTCCTGAGCGGTGGCCTGCTGTGCGCGCACCCGCAACGGCATGGTGCGCAGTCCGCGGTGCAGCAGGTAGGCACCGAAGGGGTGCAGAAGTCCGCCGGTCAGTGCGCGGATGTGGCGCAGACGTGGAGCCCACTCGTCGTTGGTCGCAATGATGCCGCCCATGGCGTCACCGTGGCCACCGATGTACTTGGTGGCGCTGTGCAGCACGAGAGCTGCACCGTGCTCAATGGGGCGCTGAAGAACGGGGGTAGCAAACGTGTTGTCGACCATGACCGGAACGCTGCCGGCAGCCTTCACAGCGCGCGCAATGTTCACGAGCTCAAGGGTCGGGTTTGCGGGAGACTCAATGATGACGAGGCCGGTTTCTGGGGTGATCGCGTCCGCAATCTCATCCACGCTGTGCGCCCACGAGACGGTGGTGCCGAGTGTGCCGTTGTCGAGCACGTGGTCTGTGCCGCCGTAGAGCGGGCGAAGACCGACGACATGCGTCTTGCCTCCCGCGACCATGGCGATGAGAACCGCACTGAGGGCTGCCATTCCGGTGGAGTACGCGACGGCGGCATCCGCGCCTTCGAGGTCGGCTAGCGCTACCTCGAGGCGGGCAACACCCGGCTGCCACAGACGCTGGTAGACGGCGGACTGCCCGGGCAGCAGCACGCCACCCGTGGCGAGCTGTTCGTAGGAGTCACCGCCCAATTCGACACTGGAAAGTGGGTTGGTGGTGGTGAGGTCGATGGTGGGAACGTGGGAGCCAGAGGCCTCAACACCCTCCATTCCTCCGTGAACGGCGCGGGTTTCTAGACGAGGCTTCGATGGCTGCATACCTCGACAAAAACAGAATCCGCGACTCAGCGCAAGTCCACCGCAAGATAGTTCGCCCCCACCGCACACATTGCGGGATTTCTGCAAGGATTGAGCGTTATGGATGACATCGATCGCAGAATCCTTCGCGCCCTTTCCGCCAACGCGCGAGCGTCAGGGACCGCGCTGGCGAGCGCGCTCGGGATTGCTGAGTCAACGGTTTCGCTGCGCATCCGTCGACTGCAGACGGAAGGCTTCGTGCGCGGGTACCATGCAGAGCTTGACCTGGCGACCCTCGGCATGACTGTTCAAGCCCTCGTCTCAATACGTCTCGTCTCGATCATTCGCGATGATGTCGAAAACTTTCGCGACGAAGCCCCGAATTGGCCGGGTGTTCTCGGGTTGTTTCACATGGCGGGAGTCGACGACTTTCTGCTGCACGTCGCGGCCAGGAACGCCGCAGAACTCCGTGATTTCGTGCTTGAGCACCTCGCCGGACACCCCGCGGTTGCCCAGACCGAAACGAATCTCATTTTTGACCACGTCTCAGGGCGCGGGCTTGAGCAGCTTCTGGCGTAGCGCCCCGTCAGCGACTACACGCGGTCGCGCCAATCGTCGGCACCGATGAGGGCGATGGGCATGGTGAATGCTCCCGTCGGCGGGTCGATCACGGTCGCCTCATCCCGGCGGTGCTGCAAAACGGTGTCAATGTAGGAACCCACCGCCTCGGCGAGCGAAACATCGCGCTTCTCATTCTGGGCAAGAAACCAGCTGTGCTCCAGCATCTGGTGGAACACCTCCGCCGGGTCAAGCTTGCCCATCAATTCGCGCTGTATTGACCGAATCACAGGCTCAAACACGGTGATGAGCCACTCGTGGGCGACGATCTCCTCGTTAGATTCGGCGTCATCCTGGTTCGCCACGTAAGCGTCGAGGTCATTGAGCAGTCGCCTGGCCTGGTTCTCCTCAGCGTCTAACCCCGTCAGCCGCAGTAATCTGCGCTGATGGTGGCCAGCGTCTACGACTTTTGGTTGGAGGCGCACTCGGCTACCGTCGTCATCCGTTTTTATTGCGAGCTCCTCGACGTCGAAGCCAAGGTTGTTGAGGCGTTCGACCCGTTCGGCGATGCGCCAGCGCTCAGTGGCGTCGAAGGATTCGCTGCTGGTGAGCTCAGACCAGAGGGTGCGGTACGCGGCGATAATACCTTTGCTCACGCCAAGAGGATCAGTGCCTCCGTCGAGCCGGTCGCCCGCGGCAAGATCCAGAAGTTCGCCCGCAATATTGATGCGCGCGATCTCGAGGTCATGCTCTCGCTGACCCTCCGACAGTGTGTCGTAAACGTTGCCGGTTTCTGCATCGACGAGGTACGCGGCAAAGGCTCCCGCATCCCGTCGAAAAAGGGTGTTGGAGAGTGAAACATCGCCCCAAAAGAAGCCCGCAATGTGCAGCCGCACGAGAAGCACCGCCAAGGCATCCACAAGGCGCGTGGCGGTTTCCGGCCGCAACGCTTGCGAGTAAAGTGCGCGATAGGGCAGGGAGAATTTGAGGTGCCGCGTGACGAGCACGGAGTCGAGTTCTTCACCCGCGTCATCCGTTCTGTTGGTGATGACGGCGAGAGGCTCAACGCACGGGACATCCATGCGCCGAAGAGTGCGAAGAAGCTCGTACTCTCGGCGCGCGAGATCAGCGGATGTCTCCTTAATGGCCACCACATAACCGCCCAGATGTGCAAACCGCACGAGGTGGCGCGAGAGACCCTTGGGTAGTGTCGCGATGGCACCTTCCGGCCAGATGTCGAGGGGGAGATTCCACGGCAGATCCAGAAGCGTCGAGTCCGTAATCGATGACGTGATGGTGAGCGAGCTGGCGTTCGTCACGCCGCGCCCTCGACGGCGTGCGTGTTCAACCGCAATTCTGTGTCGATGTCAAACACGTGAAGGTGATCGGGTTTCGGAGTGACGACAATGTTGTCGCCCTCTTTCGGATGTGCGTGCTCATCGACGCGAGCGACAATCTCGACCCGGCCGCCGTCCACAACCGCGTGGCCGTAAAGGTACCTGTCGGCGCCGAGACTTTCGACCTTGTCGATGGTGACGGGCAACCCCTGACCGCTGGCGGAGACCACTACATCTTCGGGCCGCACGCCGATGGTTACTTTCTTCGCGGACGTACGGTGGAGTGTTTTGCGCCCGACCCGCACCGTTGCGGTACCGAATTCGAGGCCACCGTCAACGAGGAGGGTGTCGAAGAGATTCATGGCGGGAGATCCCATAAAACCAGCGACGAAGACATTCTCGGGGCTCGCGTACAGCGCCTGCGGTGTTCCGACCTGCTGCAAAACCCCCTCCTTGAGCACTGCGATCCGATCCCCCATGGTGAGTGCCTCCGCTTGGTCGTGCGTCACATACACGGTGGTGACCCCCAGGCGTCGGGTTAGGGAAGCGATCTGGGTGCGTGTCTGCACGCGGAGCTTCGCGTCAAGGTTGGCGAGCGGCTCATCCATGAGGAACACCTGCGGGTTGCGCACGATGGCGCGGCCCATGGCTACTCGCTGACGCTGGTCACCAGAAAGTGTCTTCGGCTTGCGGCCAAGGTACTCTTCCAGGTCCAGAAGTTTTGCTGCCTCGACCACGCGGGATGCCCGTTCCTCCTTGTCGATACCGGCAATTTTGAGGGCGAAACCCATGTTTTCGGCCACCGTCATATGCGGGTAGAGCGCATAGTTCTGAAACACCATGGCAATGTCGCGATCGCTTGGTGGTATCCCCGCGGCGTCGTGACCGTTTATCAAAATCCTGCCCTCGTCGACGACTTCTTGGCCGGCGAGCATGCGAAGAGAGGTGGATTTGCCGCACCCGGTGGGGCCAACCAGTACCAGAAACTCACCGTCGGCGACGTGCAGGTCCAGCTTGTCGACGGCAGGCCGCGCTTGGCCAGGGTAGATGCGGCTTGCTTTGTCAAATGTGACTGTTGCCATGGTGATGCGTTTCCTTCACCGGCAGGAATGTGCCGGATGATCCGAAATGAATGGATGGGGCAATTATCCCACCCGTGGCGGATGCTCGTGGGGCCGCTGGGCTAAGCGGACTTTACTCTTCGCTGGGAACGCGCTGAGCTTTATCGGAATGGTAGGCGATAGCATTTCCTTTGGGTCAAAAGCCCACACGACTTTTTTGTTCCGTACCGCTCCACCAAGCAGAGGTTTCCTGTGACTATTGCAAACGGCACTCCGCCATCCTCGAAGAACCAGCGACGCGACTCCGCGCGCGACAAGGCTCGGCAGTTGCGCGAAGAGCAGAAGAAGAAGGACTTCAGAAACAGACTGATTCTGCAGGGCAGCCTCGTCGTCGTTTTAATCGCGATTGCCGCAGCCATTTTTCTTGTCATCACGACGACGGTCAAGCCGATCGCTCAGGGCCCGCGCAACATGATGACGGATGGAATCACGATTGGGCAAGACCTCGAAGCGGTGCGCACTCGTGCGTTGCCGACAAACTCCGAGCCGATTCCCGCACCGTCGAACCCGTCGTCTGTCGTCGACATCCGTGTGTACGTGGACTACATGTGCCCTGTGTGCGGTTCGTTTGAGAAGGCGAACGGTGCACTCATCAAGCAGATGGTGAGCGACGGAAGCGCGACGATTGAGATTCACCCGGTCGCGATCCTTGATCGGTTCTCCCAAGGCGCGAGGTATTCCTCGAGGGCAGCAAATGCTGCGGCGTGTGTCTCGAACTTCTCGCCCGATAACTTTTTTGCCTTCAATACTTTGCTCTTTGACAACCAGCCAGAAGAAAACTCCCCTGGTCTCACCGATGGCGCGCTCATCGAACTCGCCAAAGAGTCTGGAGTGGTGAGCACCTTTAAGAAAGTTTCACAGTGCATTGAGAATCAGGACTTCAAGACGTGGGTTGTCGCATCGAGTGACCGCTTCGGGGCGAATGAGATTCCGAATGTCGCAACTCAGCCAACGGACACTCCAGAGCAGCATGGCACGCCGACCATCTACGTCAATGGGCAGTTCTATCGCTGGACGCTTAAAGAGGTCACGAGTACCAATAGCTCCACTCAGGAAAAAGTAGTTTCGTACGAATTTGACCCGAGCGAGTTCTCGGCATTCATCACCAAGGTTCTTGGCGCGGACTTCGCCGAGAAGTCAGTGCAGACACCGACTGAGACTCCAACACCCTCGCCTACTCCCTAGAAACGCTGGGGCGAACCCTCACTGATCGAGGTTAACGCGTTTGAGGAGACGAGGTAGTCGTTAAACGAGGAGCCATTCTCGAAGGCGACGACATGGATTCCCTGCGCGGGGAACTCGGTGCGGGAGAGTGCGAATACTTTTCGGCTGCACGGCTGCACGGCTGCACGGCTGCACGGCAGCTTCAGGTTCGTTCGCCGCACAAAGCAAAGGCACGGCCGACCTAACTTGCGGTCACGCCGGTTCAAGCGGCACGTAGGAATCAAGCAACTGGAGCCCCCTGTCGGATTCGAACCGACGACCCCCGCTTTACAAGAGCGGTGCTCTGGCCAACTGAGCTAAGGAGGCAAACAACCTCCCCAATAATAGTGGGGAGGCCCGGAGTTAGTTGACCTTCGCTTCGAAGCTGAGCGAAACTGAGTTCATGCAGAACCGGTCGCCGGTGGGAGTTTGTGGCGCATCGTCGAAAACGTGGCCAAGGTGAGAGCCGCAGTTGCTGCACAAAACCTCGACGCGTTCCATGCCGAGGGTTCCATCTTTGCGAAGCACGACGGCATCCTGCTCGGTCGGAATGTAGAAGCTCGGCCATCCGCAGTGGGAATCAAACTTTGCGTCGCTGCGGAACAGCTCAGCGCTACACGCTTTGCAGCGGTACACACCTTCGCGCTTCTCGTCCAAAAGCTCGCCGGTCCACGGTCGTTCAGTGCCGGCCTTCCTCAGCACCGAATACTCGTCCGCACTCAACTCTTGGCGCCACTCGTCGTCGCTCTTGGTGACCTTGTAGTTCATCGCGATACCTTTCCCGAAACCCCTTGGGTTGCTTCTACCAGTATGTAACGGTCACAGGCATCGACTTGTTCCCGACGAGGGTGCAAAGATGCTGAGGTGACGGAACGAAAAACTGCGGAATGGTATCGACTCTTTGGCGAGATCGAAGCGCGGGGGCAGTCGGCGCTCTTTGAAGAGTGGGCCATCGCCATTGCCGAAGACCCTGAAGTTCTCGCCCTCATCGAAGAACTGCCCCTGCAGAAACGCCAACCAAATCTGGTGTTTGCGTGCGCGCGCCTGCTCGGAGCGCCGGAGAGCGACTACAACGTTTTTCGGGCCTGGCTGCGAGACCACTGGCCCTCCGTGGCGGCGGAGGCGAAGCAGCGGATGACGCAAACGAACGAACCGCGCCGTTGCGCCGCTCTTCTTCCCGCGCTCGCACTCATTGCGCGACTGAGCGATCTGCCGATCGCCCTCCTCGAGCTCGGGGCCAGCGCCGGGTTCTGCCTTTACCCCGACCGTTACAGTTACCGGTTCGGGGGCGAGTGGATCGACCCCACTGACGGCCCGTCGCGCGTGCGGATCGAGTCGGAGTCAACGGGCCCCGTGCCCGTGCCCTCCGTGCTTCCCGATATTTCGTGGCGCGCCGGTATAGACCTTCGCCCGCTCGACGCCAACGACGAAGCAGATGTGAACTGGCTCACCACGCTCGTCTGGCCAGAACAACACGAGCGCAGGGAGCGGGTAGCCGCGGCTATCGAGATTGTGCGGCAGGACCCGCCGCTTCTTCTCGCCGGTGACGCGATCGAGCGGCTCGGTGAGCTCGTCGCGACATCCCCGCCCGGCGCGACCCTCGTCATTGTGACGAGTGCGATGCTTGTCTACCTTCCGTACCGCGAACGAATGAGGCTTGTCTCTGCCATTCGGCAGTGTGATGCACACTGGATCTCGCTTGACGGGGTCGGGGTGCTCCCGCATGTCGACGCT
>JBDSUT010000140.1:0-6856 GCA_039927595.1 Terrimesophilobacter sp. | reverse complement strand
TGCCCGCGGCGCTGATCCCCCATGGTTAGGCTCCGGCCTCGCGTGCGGCGACAACGCCGGCATCCAGAAGTCCCTGAATCTGGGCCTCGGTGAGCCCGAGCGTGTCGAGCACCGCGCGAGTGTGTTCTCCGAGCGCGGGCGGCGCCATACTCACGCGCGGCGCGACACCGTCGATGGAGATCGGCCCGCGCAGCACCGGCAGGTCGCTTCCGTCTGCGCGCGTGACGTGCTGCACCATGTCGAGGTGCTTCACCTGGGCGTCCTCAAAGACCTGCGCGTAGTTGTAGATCGGCCCGGTGGGAATACGCGCGGCGCGGAAAAGTTCCACCCACTCAATCCCGCTGCGCACAGCGAGCAATGTCTCAAGGCGATCCTTCAACTCGCCGCGGTGCTCGGTGCGCAGTTTGCCTGTTGCCAACTTCGGGTCATCCGCGAGTGTTGCGTCGCCGACGAGCGCGCACAGCTCACGCCATTGCTTTTCGTTGCCCACCGCGATGATGATGGGGATGTCGGAGGTCGCGAAGACGCCGTACGGAGCGAGCACGGGGTGGTCGTTGCCCTGCGGCACCGGCACAACGCCCGTGCTGAGAAAGCGCTGACCCTGGAACACCGAGATCGCCAGCGCCGCCTCGAGCAGCGACGTAGAAACCGTGTGACCTTTGCCCGTGCGCTCACGATCCACGAGCGAGGCGAGGATGCCGACGGCGGTAAAAAGACCAGAGAAGATGTCGATCACCGGGATGCCGACGCGGTACACGTTGTCGGCGTCCTTGCCGGTAACCGACATGAGGCCGCTCATTCCCTGCGCCACTTGGTCGAGGCCGGCGGTTTGGCTGAGCGGACCGGTTTGACCAAAACCGCTCACCGAGGCCACGACGAGACTCGGCTTTTCTGCGACGAGAGCAGCAGGGTCGAGGCCGAGGTCTGCCATGACGCCGGGTCGAAAGTTCTCGATCA
This sequence comes from Terrimesophilobacter sp., assembly GCA_039927595.1. GTDB lineage: Bacteria > Actinomycetota > Actinomycetes > Actinomycetales > Microbacteriaceae > Terrimesophilobacter. The sequence continues at coordinate 5,899 of JBDSUT010000140.1, read as the reverse complement.
CGACATCCGAAGCGAGAGCCATGCGCTTCAGAAGCGCCCGGCCTTCGTCGCTGTAGAAGTTGATCGCGATGGAGGACTTTCCGCGATTCGTGGAGTCGTAGTAGAGGCTGTGCTCGCCCTCAAACGGCGGCCAGCCGCGCGTGGAATCTCCGCCTTTGATCGACTCCACCTTCGTGATGGTCGCGCCGAGGTCGGCGAGCAGAGCCGTGGCGTACGGGCCGGCGAGGGCGCGCGTGAGGTCGAGAACGGTGATTCCGGCGAGAGGGAGCGCAGAAGGTTCAGTCACGCTGTGTTCAGTCACGCTGTGTTCAGTCACCGCTATGACCGCAACCGCACGTTGACCTGCTTGATCTGCGTGAAGCCTTCCAGCATGCCCTCGACGGATGCTTCGCGCCCGATACCGGACTGCTTGTAACCTCCGTAGCTCTGGCCAACAACCTGACCGCCACCCTGATTCACCTGCACCCAGCCTGCCTCAAGCCGATGGGCGGTGTTCAGCGCGGTGTCGATGTTGTGGCTCCACACGTAGGCTGCGAGGCCGTAGTGCGAGTCGTTGGACATGCGCACGACGTCGTCGGCGTCTTTCCATGGAATGGCGACGAGCACGGGCCCGAAGATCTCCTCCCGCGCGAGACGGAACTCGTTGCGACCTCCCGAAAACACGGTGGGCACGTGGTAGAAACCGTCGGCGAGCGCACCGGATGTCGGGGCTGTGCCACCGAGCGCCACGGTCATGTCCTTGCTTTCGCGCCCTTCGACCATGTACTCGTCTATGGCGTTGAACTGCTTCTGGTTGATGACAGCGCCCATGTCGGATGCCTCATCCAGGGGGTTTCCGACAACCAGGTTGCCGAGCTTGTCGACGAGTTTGCCGAGCACCTCGTCGTAAATGTCCTCGTGCAGAAAGAGGCGGGAGCCTGCCGTGCAGCTCTGGCCCTGGCGGGTGAAGCGGCTCGCGAGCAGCAGGCCGTCGATGAGGTTCTCATCCACGCCGTCGGGGAACACGATGTTGGGGTTTTTGCCACCAAGCTCCAGCGACATGTGCGCGAGGCGCGCTCCGGCCTGCTGTGCGACGGTGAGGCCCACCTCGGTGGAGCAGGTGAAGGAAACCTTGTCGACATCCGGGTGGTTGGTGAGCGCATTGCCGATGAGGCTCCCGCGGCCCGTGAGCGCGTTCAGCACACCCTTGGGCAGGTACTTATTGCACACGGCGGCGAGCAGCAATATGGTCAGGGGCGCGTCATCCGCAGCTTTTAGCACCACGGTGTTCCCGGCGGCGAGCGCCGCGGGCACCTTGAAGCCGGCGATCATGAGCGGGGAGTTCCACGGCAGAATCGCGGCGACAACCCCGAGCGGTTCGCGGCGCGTGTACTGCAGCTGGTTGTCGCCAGCGGGCAGCGTGACGCCCTTCACTTCACCGGCGACACCGGCGAAGTAGCGGAACAGTGCGATGAGCCCCGTGGTCTCTGGACGCGCCTGCGTGCGCAGGGCGTTTCCGGTGTCGAGGGAAGTCAGGCGAGAGAACTCGTCGGCGCGCGCTTCGATCTCGTCAGCGATGAGCAGAAGGGCTCGCGCGCGCTCGGTGAAGTGCAAAGCCTTCCACGCGGGGAACGCTGCCTTCGCTGCGGCAACCGCGCGGTCGACATCTTCGGTTCCTGCTGCGGGAACGCGCGTGATGATCGCGCCACGCTTGGCGGGGTTCTGCACCTCACGCCACTCGCCCGTGACCGACTCGACCGGTTCGCCGTTGATCCACATGGGCTGGTCTGGCCCGGTGAATGTCGTGTGGGTATCAACAGCGCCACTCTGCTCGAATTTAATGCTGGGCGCCACTTCGTTAGCCATCGTCGTCCTATCGATTCTTGAACTGGGGATCACGCTTCTCGACGAACGCGCTCATGCCCTCTTTTTGGTCCTGTGTCGCAAAGGTCGCATGGAATATGCGCCGCTCGAATCGGATGCCGTTTTCTAGCATGGTCTCGTACGTCGCATTGACGGCCTCTTTCGCCATCATCGCGATGGGAAGTGACATTGATCCAATCGTAACGCCGACGGCGAGTGCTTCATCGAGCACGGAGTCGGTGGGCACCACGCGCGAGACGAGCCCCGCGCGCTCGGCCTCGTCAGCTCCCATCGTGCGACCGGTGAGAATCATCTCCATGGCTTTGGCCTTGCCGACCGCGCGGGTGAGGCGTTGCGAGCCTCCCATGCAGGGGATGACACCGAGCTTGATCTCTGGCTGTCCGAACTTCGCATTCTCGCCGGCGATCACGATGTCGCACATCATGACGACCTCGCAGCCACCGCCGAGCGCGAACCCGGAGACCGCAGCGATGATGGGAGTGCGCACGGCCGTGAATCGGCTCCACCCCTCGAACCAGTCACTCGCGTACATCGCCTGATAGTCCATGTCGACCATCTCTTTGATGTCCGCACCCGCGGCGAACGCTTTCACGGAACCGGTCAGCACGATCGCGCCAATGCCGGTGTCGGCATCCAACTCGGAGGCGGCCGCCACGAGTTCGGTCAGCATTTCGAGGTTCAGTGCGTTGAGTGCCTCTGGCCGGTTCAGGGTGATGAGGCCGACACGGTCGCGGCGCTCAACGGTGATGGTGTTCCACACGGTCATGATGTGATCCCTTGAATGCTGGCCCCCGAGCGTTCGCGAATGGTGTTAATGATGGCCGAGAAGTCGAGGCCGGCGCCGCCCTCGTCGGCGAAGTGGCGGTACAGGTCGGCGGCGAGCGTACCCATGCGGCCATCCGTGCCCGTTGATCGCAGTGCCGCGAGAGCAAGGTCGAGGTCTTTCGCCATGAGTTGTCCCGCGAATCCTGGCTGGTAGTCGCGGTTGGCTGGGCTGTTGGGCACGGGCCCGGGAACGGGGCAGTTGGTGGTGAGAGCCCAGCACTGACCGGATGCGGTCGACGACACGTCAAACATCGCCTGGTTACTGAGGCCAAGCTTTTCACCAAGCACGAACGCTTCACTCACCGCGATCATGGAAATACCGAGGATCATGTTGTTGCAGATCTTGGCGGCCTGACCGGCACCGGACCCACCGCAGTGCACGACGCGGCCACCCATGACGGCCAGCAGCGGCTCGGATTCGGCGAAGTCGGTGTCGTCGGCGCCGACCATGAACGTGAGCGTTCCGGCTTCTGCGCCCATGACGCCACCAGAAACCGGGGCATCCATGCCACGATGGCCCGCAGCAATGGCGAGTTCACGCGCCGCGCGTGCGCTGTCCACGTCGATTGTCGACGAGTCGATGAACAGGGTGCCGGGCCTCGCGGCGGCGAGCAGCCCACCACCGTAGACATCGATGACCTGCTTGCCGTGCAGCAGCATGGTGATGACGACGTCGGCACCTGCCGCAGCATCCGGCCCGCTGTCGGCGATGGTGATCCCGTTGGCGCCGGCCGCATCGAGGGCGGCTGGTGCAAGGTCGAACCCGCTGACGTCGTGACCAGCCTTTACGAGGTTCGCCGCCATGGGTCCACCCATATGGCCGAGACCGATGAAAGCAACTTTCGTCATGCTCTACTCCTGTCGTGCGGGGGCTGACAGCCCGAGTTCTCCTGCTTCGCGGGGTGCGAAGTAAGCCTCAATCTCAGAGCGATCAATCTCGCCGAGGGTGGGGGGCGACCATTGTGGCGCGCGATCTTTATCGATCACTTGCGCTCGGATGCCCTCCTTCAGTTCTGTACCGTCGAGGAATCGGGTGGAGACGCGGTAGTCCTGATTCAGCACCTCCTCCAGCGACGACGCCACCCGTGAACGGCGAAGTGCCTCAAGTGTGACGCTAATTCCGGTGGGCGATTTGGTCAGAATCACGGCAGCCACGGCGCGCGCTTCAGGAACTTTCGAGCGCAACAACCTGTCGACGATCGCTGAAGCGTCGTCGCCGGCATAGCATTCATCGATCCATCGCTGCTGCGAAAAGAGGGCAGGCGCCGGCGCGACGGTGGCAACGGTCGCAATGGCGTGAGCTGCCGGGGTGTTCTCTAGCGCGGTCGTGAGCGCGGGCAGCCAATCGGCCGGCACGTAGTAGTCCGCACATCCGAGGGCGATGGCATCAGCTCCCGAACCCATTCCGCCCGTCAGCCCCAAGTGTGTTCCGATCTCTCCGGGAACTCTCGTAAGCAACCAGGTGCCACCGACATCCGGGGCAAAACCGATGCCGACTTCCGGCATGCCAAAGCGCGTACGCTCGGTCACCACGCGCAGGGAAGCATGTGCAGAAATACCGATCCCGCCGCCCAGCACGATGCCGTCCATGAACACCACGAGGGGCTTCGAGTAGTTGGCGATCTGCGCGTTCAGGTGGTACTCGTCCCTCCAGAAATGCTTTGTCGCGTTCCCCCCGGCGAGAGCGTCGTGGTAAATACCCACGATGTCGCCCCCAGCGCAGAGTCCACGCTCGCCGGCACCCGTCAACAACACGGTCTCTACCGCGCCATCGCGTTCCCACTCGTGAAGAGCGTGCGCAATGGTTTTGACCATCCCGTGGGTGAGGGCGTTGATGGCCCGCGGCCGGTTGAGGATGATGTGGCCGAGCGCACCGCGGTGCTCCACGAGGACTTCGTTGTCCGATTGTTCCATTGCCCCTCCGGCGCTCTGATCTGAGAGTGTGGTGTTCAACCGCGACCGACGAGGCTGCGTCCGACGATGAGCCTCATTATCTCGTTCGTGCACTCCAGGATTTGATGCACGCGCAGGTCGCGCACGATGCGTTCGAGACCGTACTCCGTGAGATAACCGTAACCCCCGTGCAGTTGCAGGGCACTGTTTGCGACGTTGAACCCTGCGTCGGTGGCCACCCTCTTCGCCATCGCGCAGAGTTTGACCTTGTCAGCGTCACCGTTATCCAGCGATTCGGCCGCACGAGCGAGCAAGGTGCGGGCTGACTCAAGTTGCATATCCATGTCGGCCAACTCAAACACAATCGACTGCTGCTGCACGAGCGGCTTTCCAAAGGCGACACGGCTCTTCACGTGCTCGACTGCCTTGTCGAGCGCAGCCTGCCCGCCACCCAGTGAGCATGCACCAATGTTGAGTCTGCCGCCGTTCAAACCGTTCATGGCTATTCCGAATCCGCTGCCCTCTTCGGAGAGACGGTGAGTCACCGGAATGCGCACGTCCTCGAAGATCACTTGACGGGTGGGCTGGGCGTGCCACCCCATCTTCTTCTCGAGAGGGCCGAAGCTGAGACCCGGTGTGCCGTCGGGAACGAGCACCGCTGTGACACCGTCACTGCCCGTATCGGCCGTGCGCACCATCACGACGTAGATGGCAGAGGTTCCTGCGCCGGAAATGAACTGCTTGGTTCCGTTGATCACGTAGTCGTCACCGTCGCGCACCGCGCGGGTGCTGAGCGCTGCAGCATCCGACCCAGCTCCCGGCTCGGTGAGGCAGTAGCTGCCGAGGTGCTCCATGGTGGCAAGCTTCGGCACCCACTCTTCACGCTGCGCATCCGTGCCATAGGTGTCGATCATCCACGCGACCATGTTGTGGATGGAGATGTACGAGGCGATGGTGGTGTCGCCTTTGGCGAGTTCCTCAAAGATGAGCACAGCGTCAGCGCGAGTGAGCCCCGAACCGCCAAAATCTTCGCTGCAGTACATCGCGCCCATGCCAAGCTCGCCGGCCTGCTGCAGCACATCGACGGGAAAGTGGTGAGTTTCATCCCACTCGGCGGCCTTGGGGGCAAGGGAGTCGGCGGCGAACTGCCGCACCATGTCGACGAGTGCCTGCTGGTCGTCGGTAATCGCGTACACGGTGAACCTCTCGGGGTCGGGTGGGGGCGTCGCTTTTCGCAACTTCGCACAAATTAGTTGGACATCCAACTATATCGTTGTGGCCTGCATCCAAGAGAATGTCATGAAAGCGCAAAATGATG
>JBDSUT010000139.1:0-11971 GCA_039927595.1 Terrimesophilobacter sp. | reverse complement strand
CGAGCACCTGGGCCCACCAAGTGGCCTGTGCCGCCATGTCTTTGCAGTCAACAACGGTCGAAAACCAGCGAACAGCCATGACATACCTCCCACGCCTTTTTGCGTTCCCGCGAACACACTACTTCTGCATGGCGGCCTTCAGCGTGTCAAGGCCAACACCGCCCAAATCGAGAGCCTTCCGGTGGAACTCTTTAATGTTGAATGCCGCGCCTTCGCGCGCTTTTGCCTCGTCGCGAATCTCCTCCCAGATGCGTTGCCCCACCTTGTACGAGGGCGCTTTGCCCGGCCACCCGAAGTAACGGTTCACCTCGAACCTGACGAACGGTTCGTTCATGTTCACGTTGCTCTTCATGAAGTTGTACGCGTAGTCATAGTCCCACACGCCTTGACCGTCGAGGCGCTGCTTGCCGAGGTGCACGCCAATGTCGAGGACGACGCGGGCTGCGCGCATGCGCTGGCCATCGAGCATGCCGAGACGGTCGCCCGGGTCATTGAGGTAGCCGAGTTCCTCCATGAGGCGCTCAGCGTAGAGTGCCCACCCTTCGGCGTGTCCACTCGTTCCAGAGAGCTGGCGGCGCCACGTGTTGAGCTCAGCGCTGTTGTACACGCCCTGCGCGATCTGCAGGTGGTGGCCGGGCACACCCTCGTGGTAGACGGTCGTGGTCTCGCGCCAAGTATCGAACTCGGTGATGCCCTTCGGCACAGACCACCACATGCGGCCAGCGCGAGAGAAATCATCGCTCGGGCCGGTGTAGTAAATTCCACCCTCTTGCGTGGGCGCAATCATGCATTCAAGCTTCCTAATCGGGTCTGGGATGTCGAAGTGCGACTTCGACAACTCGGCGATTGCGTTGTCGCTGAGGTTTTGCATCCACTTCTGGAGCGCATCCGTACCGTAAATCTTGCGCGAAGGATCTGCGTCGAGAACGGCAATCGCTTCGTCTACGCTCGCACCTGGCTTGATCTCCCCTGCGATCTTGGTTTGCTCTTCGACCATGCGGGCGAGTTCTTCGATGCCCCACTCATAGGTTTCATCGAGGTCGATTTTCGCGCCAAGGAACCCGCGGGAGTTCAATGCGTAGAGTTCGCGGCCGATGGCGTCAGTCTCGCTAGCAGCCGGCGAAAGTTCATTGACGAAGAAGTCAGCAAGTTGCTTGTAGGCCTCCGCAGACGCCTCAGCGCCCTTGCGCAGATCGGACTTCAGGGAATCTGGCAATTGCGCACCGTCGCCGGTGGTGGCCGAGTCCGTGAACGCAAAGAAGAAGCCATCTTTGGCCATGTGACGCTTCGCCTGCTCCAAGACCTCCGTGACCTGGCGACGAGCTGGCGTGGTGCCATCCGCGATTCCCTGGCGAAGAGTCTCGATGTAACCGTCCATGGCGCCGGGCAAGTTGGAGAGCTTGCCCGAAATCGTGGCCCAGTCCTCAACAGAGTCGTGCGGCATGAGGTCAAGGACATCGCGGAGACGCTGGGCTGGGGAGGCAATGACATTCAGGTCGCGCTTGAAGAGCCCCGCGTCATACTCTTCCGATTGCAGTGTAAGGCTGTCCATCATGTCAGCCTTCGTCACCCAGTCAATGTCATCAACCGGGTCTTGCGATGACAGCTTCGCCATCACCTTTTTACCCTCGTCGATGAGGTGTGCATGCCCCGCCGGAGAAAAGTCTCCGTACTGGCTAATTCGCCCGGGAATTCCAATCCAAATTGCTACATCCGGATCAAGATCCGCGAGCGTGGTGACCCATTCTTCCGCAATGGCATCAATAGCAGTGGGGGTTCGGGCGGCGTTCTTCGCCGAGTTATCTGCAGTCATACTTCGAGCTTAGTGACGAGCGCCCACGCACGACATCAGTGCGCAGCAGCATCCCAGTTCGGACCGGTACCAATCTGCACGTCAAGCGGAACCTTGAGGTCGGCCGCGGTGCCCATTCGCTGGCGCACGATAGCGGTCACCACCTCGACTTCGCCCTTTGCCACCTCAAACACGAGTTCATCATGAACCTGCAGCAGCATGCGAGACTGAAGATTCTGGACACGAAGATCGCTCGCGACACCCAGCATCGCGATCTTCATGATGTCCGCGGCCGAACCTTGGATGGGCGCATTCAGCGCTTGTCGCTCAGCATTCTCGCGCAACACGCGATTGTTGGAGTTCAGGTCACCGAACGGCCGCCTCCTGCCAAAAATTGTTTCGGTGTAGCCGTCAATTTTTGCCTGATCCACCACGTTTCGGAGGTAAGCGCGCACCGCTCCGAACCGAGCGAAGTAGTCGACCATGAGCTGCTTGGCCTCTTTCACATCAATGCGAAGCTGTTTCGACAGCCCGAAGGCGCTGAGTCCGTACGCCAATCCGTAAGACATGGCTTTCACTTTGGTACGCATGAGCGGGGAGACTTCTGAAGGTTCGACGCCGAATATTCTTGCGCCAACGAACCGATGCAAGTCTTCACCTGCGTTGAACGCCTCAATGAGTCCAGCGTCGCCGGAAAGGTGCGCCATGATGCGCATCTCGATTTGCGAGTAGTCGGCGGTCAGAAGTGTCTCGAAGCCTTCGCCGGACTGGAAGGCCGCCCGGATTTCGCGCCCCTCCTCAGCCTTGACCGGAATGTTCTGCAGATTGGGTTCGTTGGAAGAAATGCGCCCAGTGCTGGTTCCCGTTTGCTCATACGTCGTATGAATGCGACCGTCCTTCGCAATCTCTCGCTCGAGCGTCTCGATCATCTGCTTGAGCTTGGTCGCATCACGGTGCTGAAGGAGCAACTCAAGGAAGGGATGTGGTTGCGGCAGTTGCGCCTGGAGGTCAGTGAGTGCAGCAGCATCTGTGGAATAACCGGTCTTAGTGGCACGGGTTTTCGGCATCCCGAGCTCTTCGAACATCACTTGCTGAAGCTGCTTGGGCGAACCGAGGTTCACCTCGCGCCCGATGATGGTGAAAGCCTTCACGGCAATCGCAGCGGCCCGCTCGCTCAGCCTGGTGTTCAGTTCAGCCAACGCTGCTGCATCGACGGCGATACCATCGAGCTCCATGCGAGCCAGAACCGGAACGAGAGGCAGCTCAATCTCATCGAGCACCTTGCGTGAACCCTCGCCAAGACGACCAGCAAGTTCCTCGCTCAGCCGTAGGACGTACCAAGCCTCGGTTGCCGGGCTCAAGCCGTCACTCTCGGGAACGAGTTGGTCATGGTTGATCTCGACCACAGTTTCGCCCAGGTGTGAGTAGACCTGGCCAGAGAGTGTCTCGGATTTGCCGCCCGGCTTCAGTAGCCAGGCTGCGAGAGTCGTGTCAAACTCTATGCCGCTCAGCGCAATGCCTTCACCGGCGAGGGCTTTCACCGCACGCTTTGAGTCCAACAAGTATTTCGGCGCATCGCTGGCAAGCCACTTCTCCACCGCCGCGTAGTCAGGTCGGTGGGCGCCCCACGGCACGTAAGCAGAGTCTGTCTGCGTCGCGATACCGAAACCGGCCAGTGAGCCGTTGGCAGTCTCGACAATGAGCCCAAGTGGCTTTCCGTCAGACGCCGCACCCAACAGCCACTTAGCAAGCTCTTCATCCACAAGCTTTCGCACCGGCGGCTCCGCGACCGTTGCCTCGGTCGGTGACGCCACTTCGCCTACCGCGTCAGGGCCTGCGCCCGCAAGCTTCACGACCCGATCGAGAAGGGTCTTGAACTGAAGTTTGTCGAAAACTTTTCGCACCGCGGCAACATCGATGGGGTGGCGTTCGAGATCTTTTGGGCCGACCGGGAGTTCAACATCCGTCACCAAGTGGTTGAGTTTGCGATTGAGAATCGCCCGCTCTTTTTGCTCGCGAAGCTTCTCACCCACAACGCCCTTGATCTCGTCGGCGTGCTCGAGAATCTGGTCAAGCCCACCGTATTGGAGCACCCACTTGACGGCGGTTTTCTCCCCCACCTTGTCGACCCCAATAAGGTTGTCACTCGTCTCACCGACGAGAGCTGCGACATCTGGGTACTGTTCTGGACGAATGCCGTAGCGCTCAACGACAGCGTCGGGATCGTACCGTTTTAGCTCTGAAACCCCGCGTGCATTCGGGTACAGCAGCGTGACATTGTCATTGACGAGCTGGATGCTGTCACGGTCGCCAGACACCACCAGTACGTGAAAACCTTGCTCAGCACCCTGCGTCGACAGCGTTGCCAGAATGTCATCGGCCTCGTAGTCTTCCTTCGTGATGGTCGTGATTCCCATGGCCTTGAGCGCCTCTTCAAGCAGCGGAATCTGCCCCACAAACTCTGGCGGAGTCTCTGAACGCGTTCCCTTGTACTCGGGGTACTCGCGTGTGCGAAACGAATACCGGGAGATATCAAACGCCACAGCAAGGTGAGTTGGCTTCTCGTTTTGCAAAAGGTTGATGAGCATCGCAATAAAACCGTGGATGGCGTTGGTGTGTTGGCCCTCCCGGTTCTGGAAACTGTCGACCGGGAGCGCGTAAAACGCTCGGAAGGCCAAAGAATGACCGTCGATGACCATGAGGGTAGGCTTTTTGTTGTCCGGCACGAGAGTCAGCCTAGCCGTCACAGCCGACACGATACCGAAGGATTGTTCGCTCATGGGTGTTCCCACTACCATCGTTGATCCGGCTGTTCCTGCCGGGGCGCTCGGCGCAAAGATGGGCATTGAGGTGCTCGAGTTGACTCCAGAACACTCCGTCGCCCGGATGCCGGTAGATGGCAACACGCAGCCCTACGGCATCCTGCACGGCGGTGCGCACCTCGTGCTCGCAGAATCACTCGGATCGATGTCAGCGCACATGCACGCTGGCCCTGGCCGCTATGCGGTGTGCATCGAGATCAGTGCGAGTCACTCCAAGTCAGTGACAAGCGGATGGGTCACCGGAACCTGCACGGCCATCAGCCTCGGCCGCACGCTCACCGTGCACGAGATCGTGCTTCGCGACGACGAAGGCACTCGCCTCTCGACCGTGCGGATGACGAACCTACTGCGCGATGCGTAGCCGGCAGAAACTTAGTCTTTCGCAACCTCTGCGTCGGGCTCTTCTTTTACCGCACCAGCTTTTGCGCCACTAATTTTTGCTGCCGATGCTGACTTCTTGGGAGAAAGCTGATCAATGATTGCGACCGCAACCTCGTGCATCGTGAGCCTGCGGTCCATGGAGGCTTTCTGAATCCAGCGGAACGCCTCTGGCTCGCTCAAGCCCATCTTTTCGTTGAGCAGACCCTTCGCTCGGTCAACGATCTTGCGAGTCTCAAACCTCTCGACGAGATCGGACACCTCGTCTTCAAGCGCCACGATCTGCGCATAGCGGGCGAGAGCAATTTCGATCGCCGGAAGCAAATCGCTCGGGGTGAATGGTTTTACTACGTAGGCAAGCGCTCCCGCCTCAGTTGCACGCTCCACGAGCTCTTTCTGGCTGAACGCGGTCAGCAGCACGACCGGTGCGATGTGATTCTTGCTCAACTGCTCCGCGGCAGAAATGCCGTCAAGCTTCGGCATTTTGACATCCATGATGACCAGATCTGGGCGTAGTTCCATCGCCAACTCGACAGCGCGCTCACCATCACCGGCCTCGCCAACGACATCGAATCCGTTATCTCGCAACGTTTCTACGATGTCGAGTCGAATTAACGACTCATCTTCTGCAACAACAACGCGGCGGGCTGCGGGGGGCGAAGACTCATTTTCCGACACGAGGCCAGCTTACGGGAATCAATCGAACGGCGAAACGGGAAAACACAGCACCTAGTTGCGATAATGTTGACGACGGTAACTGTGCGCCGGTGTGGCGGAATGGCAGACGCGGAGCACTCAAAATGCTTTGCTCGAAAGGGCGTGTGGGTTCAAGTCCCACCACCGGCACAGAAAAAGAGAAACTACGCGGACGCTACTCGGCCCACGCAGGAGCGACCGCGTTGAGCGCATCACCGATTTGGTGCACGCGCAAATCGTTCGTCGACCCGGCGATACCGGGGGGCGATCCTGAAATCACCACAACCTTGTCACCGATCTCCGCGAGACCGAGCTCAAGCAAGATATCGTCAACCTGCCGGTACATCGCATCCGTGTGGGTCACCATGTCGACCAGGAATGCACGAATACCCCACGTCAATGCCATGCGACGACGAATGGGTTCAGACGGCGTAAACGCGAGCATGGGGATGTGGGAGCGGATGCGCGCCATTCGTCTGGCCGAATCCCCCGACTGCGTGAACACGCACAGGAACTTGGCATTCACGAACTCGGCGACCTCCGCTGCGGCCAGTGTCACAGCGCCACCCTGCGTGCGAGGCTTCGTACCAAGTGGCGGGATGCGGTCAAGTCCGTGATCCTCAGTGGACTCGATGATCCTCGCCATCGTTTGCACCGTGATGACGGGGAACTCCCCCACGCTCGTCTCGCCGCTCAGCATCACAGCGTCGGTGCCATCCAGAACCGCGTTGGCAACATCCGAGGTCTCTGCTCTGGTCGGACGGGGACTCGAAATCATGGACTCGAGCATCTGGGTGGCCACAATCACAGGCTTTGCCATGCGGCGACACAGTTCGACGGCGCGTTTTTGCACAATGGGAACAGACTCGAGCGGGAGTTCCACCCCGAGGTCGCCTCGCGCCACCATAATCCCATCGAAGGCGTCAATGATCGCCTCCAGATTATCCACCGCTTGAGGCTTCTCGATCTTCGCGATGACCGGAATCTTGCGGCCCTCCTCGGCCATGATCTCGTGAACTCGGATGATGTCATCGGCGCTGCGTACAAAGGAGAGCGCAATGAGGTCGGCTCCGAGAGCAAGCGCCCAGCGGAGGTCCGCCTCGTCTTTCTCAGACAGTGCGGGAACATTTACTGCGACGCCCGGAAGGTTAATTCCCTTGTTATTTGAGACTGCGCCCGGAACTTCTACCGTCGTGATCACCCGTGTGCCGTCCGTCCCGGTGACGCGCAGAGTGACCTTGCCATCATCGATGAGGATGGGATCCCCCACTGACACGTCGCCGGTTAGGCCCTTGTAGGTGGTGGACGAGATACTTCCGTCACCGACGATATCGTCGGTCGTGATCGTGAAGGTGTCACCGACCTCGAGATTGTACGGACCCGCCTCAAACTTGCCTAACCGAATCTTGGGACCCTGGAGGTCAACAAGGACCGCGACGGAGCGGCCCGAAGCATCCGCTGCTCTGCGCACGTACTGGTAAACCTCTTCGTGCACGTCATAGCTACCGTGGCTGAGGTTCATGCGTGCCACATCCACACCGGCATCGATAATTGCCCTGATGTTTTCGTAGCTAGACGTCGCTGGCCCGAGGGTGGCGACGATTTTGGCGCGTCTCACTAAGACTTCTTCCCTGCTGTCGTGGTTGCATTGTCGAACTCGGCATCCGTGTACGAATCTTCGATCCGTAGAGGCTCCTCCGCCGACCACTCCCGGCCGGGCAGGTAAGGACTAGGCTCCATTCCGGGATGACGGCGAGACTGCACAATGATAATGATGACACCCACCAGAATCGCTCCGAACGACGCCCAGACGTTGGTGCGAATGCCGAAAAATATCTCGCTGGGATCGATACGAATGGACTCAAAGAAGCTGCGACCGACGCCGTACCAGATGAGGTACGCACCCAGCATCTTCCCCCACTGAAGACGGTAAGCCCCCGCTTTGGGAGCACGCACCACCACGTCGAGGAACGGAATGGTGCGCTTCACGAGGTGCCAACGTCTCTCAATGTAGAGGAGCACCGCCACCCCAATGAGATTCCAAATGATTTCGTAGAGAAATGTCGGGTGGAACAGTGTGCCCTCCGGCAGCCCGGCCGGGAATGCAGCGTTCGTGGATTCGATCTCAAGACCCCAGGGGAGATTTGTGGGAAGACCGTACAGCTCATGGTTGAAGTAGTTGCCAAGTCGCCCGAAGGCTTGAGCAAGAAGCAAGCCGGGCGCGACAGCATCCACAAAACTGGTAAACCGAACACCGGAAAGTCGACATCCGATAAACGTTCCCACCGCGCCAAGCATGAGAGCGCCAAAAATGGCCAGACCACCCTCCCAAATATAGAAAACTTTCATCAGGTCTTTACCAGCCCCAAAGTAGTCGTCGGGGTGAGTGATGACATGAAACATGCGTCCACCGATAATGCCAAGTGGTACGTTCCACAGCGCGATGTCAAGAACAACGCCAGCATCAGCTCCCCTGAGCTTGAGGCGGTAGCCAGCAAGCAGCGCCGCGGCCACAATGCCGGTCATGATGCACAACGCGTACGCGTGAATCGGAATGGGGATCGTCACCCACGTCAACCCGATGTCGTGAAGCCACGTGCCGAAGTAGAAAACCTGCCACGAATAATCGGGACTAGGAATGCTCGACGGAAGAATTGTCATGAGCGAGAACACGATTCGATGATGCCTTTCAAGGGAGGGCTTGGCTAGTTCAGCCTAGTACCGACAGCCAACGCGGATGCTGTTCGAGCAAGCTCCGGCACACCACCAGCCGCCAGCGCGGCTACGAGCGCCGAACCCACAATGGCACCGTCTGCGTAACTGAGAACTTCTTTCACCTGCTCTGCGCTGGAGATGCCGAGCCCCACGCACACTCGCTGCGCGCCCGACTCGCGCAAACGTGCAACAAGTTCGCGCGCAGCACCGTCGACGCTCGAACGCGCACCCGTAATTCCCATGGTCGAGGCCGCGTAAACGAAACCACGAGACTTCGCGGCGATCATAGCCAGTCGGGCATCCGTGGAGGACGGTGCGGCGAGAAAAATACGATCAACGCCGGTGCGGTCTGATGCAGCGAACCATTGCGCTGCATCATCCGGAATCAAGTCTGGGGTGATGAGACCCGCCCCACCCGCGGCCGCCAGATCGTCGACGAAGCGATCGATTCCGTACTGCAAGACTGGGTTCCAATAGGTCATGAGAACGACGGGTACGTTGGTTAGAGACGTGATCTGTGCGGTCGCCTCGAACGCGTGTGCGAGCCGAAACCCACCGGCAAGAGCCACCTGAGTGGCCTCTTGAATCACGGGCCCGTCCATGACCGGGTCGGAGTATGGCAATCCCAGCTCAATAACATCGACACCGTTCTCGGCCAGGGCAACGGCGGCGTCAATGCTGGTCGCGAGATCAGGGAATCCCACCGGAAGATACCCGATGAGCGCACCACTCCCCGCTGCTATACGGGCGTCAATAGCAGCACCGACGGCGCTCAAGAGTGGTCCAGAATGTTGAAATATTCCGCTGCTGTTTCCATGTCTTTGTCGCCCCGACCGCTCAAACTCACGAGGATTATTGCCTCGGGCCCGAGCTCACGGCCAAGCTCCATGGTTCCCGCTAATGCGTGCGCCGATTCGATAGCAGGAATGATGCCCTCGGTGCGCGAGAGAAGCCTCATCGCCTCCATGGCCGCGGCATCAGTAATGGGAAGATACTTTGCGCGACCGAGGTCTGCCAACCAACTGTGTTCCGGGCCGATCCCCGGGTAATCCAGTCCAGCGGAAATGGAGTGAGACTCGATCGTTTGACCGTCCTCGTCTTGAAGAAGGTAGCTGCGTGCGCCATGCAACACGCCTGGCTTCCCCATCGTGATCGTGGCAGCGTGCCTCGACGTGTCTACACCATCACCTGCTGCTTCAAACCCGTAGAGCGCAACCGACTCATCATCGAGGAACGCGTCGAAAATTCCGATCGCATTCGAACCGCCGCCAACACACGCCGCCACAGCATCCGGAAGCCTGCCACACAGGTCTAGCACCTGCTGTCGCGCCTCTTCGCCAATCACCTTCTGGAAGTCGCGAACCATCGCAGGGAACGGGGCCGGCCCAGCGACGGTCCCGAAAATGTAGTTGGTGGTCTCCACATTCGTCACCCAATCACGCATCGCCTCGTTGATGGCGTCTTTGAGCGTGCGAGACCCCGTGGTCACCGGGATGACTTCCGCGCCCAGCAGACGCATCCTTGCAACGTTGAGGGCTTGTCTTTCGGTATCCACTTGGCCCATGTACACGACGCACTCCATGCCGAGAAGCGCGGCAGCGGTCGCCGTTGCCACACCGTGCTGCCCGGCGCCCGTCTCAGCGATGACGCGCTTCTTGCCGATGCGTTGGGTCAACAGTGCCTGGCCGAGCACATTGTTAATCTTGTGGGAACCTGTATGGTTCAGATCTTCACGCTTCAGAATGACTCGGGCACCGCCAGCGTGCTCGGCGAACCGCGGCACCTCAGTAATGATGGACGGTCTGCCCGTATACGTCGCACCCAAGCGCACAAGCTCGGCAGCGAACTCCGGAGCAGTTTTTGCTTGCTCGTAGGCCGCGGTGAGTTCGTCAAGCGCCTTAACGAGAGACTCTGGAACAAACCTTCCGCCGAACTCTCCAAAGTATGGGCCGGATGCCTCACGCAGACTCATCAGGTGGCCAAGAATTCCGCGAGCGTGGCTTCTGGATCCGATGTCACGAGTGCTTCGCCGACGAGAACAACATCCGCGCCCGCAGCGCGGTAGTGGGCGACATCAGCTGCGGACGTTACCGCCGACTCGGCAACACGCACTGTGCCTGCGGGAATACGATCCGCGAGCGATCCGAAAAGGTTCCGGTCCAGTTCGAAAGTATTCAGATCGCGAGCATTAACGCCGATGACTTTTGCTCCCGCGTCCAGCGCACGGGAAATCTCCTCAGCGTCGTGTGTTTCAACGAGAGCAGTCATTCCCAACTCCTCGGTGAGAGCATTGAGCTGCATCAATGAGGTCTGGGAGAGCGCTGAGGCCATCAACAGCACGAGATCGGCTCCCGCCGCCCTAGCTTCGAGCACCTGGTAGGGAAGCACGATGAAGTCTTTGCGCAGCACCGGGATGTCGATAGCGCCACGCACCGCTTCAAGATCCGCGAGAGACCCGCCAAAACGTCGACCCTCGGTGAGCACGCTCACAGCGCTCGCGCCCCCGCGAGCATAACGCACCGCTAACTCTGCTGGATCAGGAATCTCGGCCAAGCGGCCGCGTGATGGACTCGCGCGCTTTACCTCGGCGATTATTTTTACGCGATCCGAAGGTGCAAGCGCACCCCGTACATCGAGAGCAGGAGATCGTTCCATCGCAGTGCGCTCAACCTGAGCGAAACTGCGAACGTCAAGTCTCGCCGTAGCGTCAAGGACCGCTCCGGCGATGAGTTCCTCTAACACGGACTCAGTGTGAATTCTTGGGAACGTACCGCGGGCCAGCTACGCCGTACCCAACCTTTGCAAGGATCCATCCGAGGAGCCAACCACCGAGAACGAGGCCGACCGCGACCCAGATCATCAACAGGGAAGCAAACCAGAAACCCACAGCGCCAACGATGAATCCAATGATCATCACGATGACGGCAACCCAAGCGGCAGGCGAGTTTCCGTGGCCCGGGTCCGAAATGTCTGCGTTGCTCATATCACTCCAGTGAGAATTGCTGTCTGTTTGATCACAGTCAGTCTAGCGGGAGGTGGGGTCAGACCCGCCGCTCAACTCGTCCCAATCGGAAACTGCCCCATCATTGGCGCTCAGTTTCGCATCATCGGCTGGCGCAAAACGTACCGGTTCGTAACGACGTCCGCGCCCCGGCCAGCTGCGTCCCGTTCCCACAATGAAAACTCCAACGAAAATGAGGATCGCGCCCGCCACCACTGTGATGAATGGCCATACCGTCGCGGACGAGGTCCCGATCAACTGAGACACCGGATCGGTGCCTGAGAGACCCGTGACGGCAGTGACGGCTGATGAAACCGAGATATTCGGTGAACCGACGGCAAGCACCGCTGAGTAGGCAACGCCCGCACCCAACGCTATTTCGAGAACTGCGAGTACCAATCGGAAAAACGGTCCCGAAATCGCAAGGGCAGCAAACCCAGCCGCACTCGCGAGTGCCAGTGCGGCAACGGCGGGCGCGCACACGTCGCCTCCAACCTGAAGGGTCGGAGTTGCGGCAAACTGTCCCGTGAGTGTCACGGAATACCAGGGCTGCGACCAACCGACCAG
>JBDSUT010000138.1:0-8448 GCA_039927595.1 Terrimesophilobacter sp. | reverse complement strand
GAAACTAGCTAACGCAAGGGGGGTCGCGTCTCACAACGCGACCCCCCCCGGCAGCTAGCCGCCGATACGTGCGATGTCGTAGGCGCGGTATATACCGTCGACAGCGGGCGTCCATTCCAGCGTATTTGAAGACGCATAGGCATTCTTGATCTGCCAGAGCGGGACATTGGAGACGTTCTCTGTGTTCCACTCCCAAATCTGCCTGAATATGTCGAGGCGTTTGTCGCCACCGGCCGCTTGCTGACTCAAGTAGAGCTCCGCCATTTTTGCGCTTCGCGCGTAGTCCTCGGGGCCGCCGGCAAGAAGTTGGCTGACGACGACGTCTCCGTCCATGCTCGATGGTGACCACACGTTGAGGTAGAGACCGGTGATCTGGTGGTTGGCAATGGCAAGGCTTTGGCTTTCTTGCTCAGCTCCGATCAGCTTCACATTCAGCCCTGCATCCTGGAGGTTGCTCGCGATTGCCTGTGCGATCAGTGGATCGGCGGGGTCTCCCCCGCTACTCGCGTACTGGAAAGTGATCTCTTCCCCGTTATAGCCGGAGTCTTTGACCATCTTTTTCGCGGCCTCGAGGTCATACTCAGGAACTGGATAGTTTTCGATGTGACCGGTCACACCCTTGGCGAGGAGTTGCCCCGTGCCAGTGGCGTATCCTTCCAGCAATTTGTCAATAATCTGCTGACGGTTGATCGCCAGAGGAATAGCTTGCCGCAACTTGATGTTCTGAAGTGCCCCCGCAGTGGTGTTGATTCCGAGGAGGGCGACCTTGTTGGAAGCAGCTTCGGTCACTTTTACCGAGCCAGAACCTTTGATAACAGCAACTTGACTCGCCGGGATGAGCGCGGCGTCAAGCGTGCCTGATTCAACTCCGGTAGTGCGTGCGTCAGCGGCACCGACAAAAGAGAACGTCACTTTCTCGAGACTGCCCTTGGTGCCCCAGTAGTCCTCGAATCTCTCGACCTGATAGTCCACTCCGCGGTTCCACGCTACAAACTTGTACGGGCCGGTACCCATCGGGTCTTCAGCGTACTGGTCACCTTTCGCTTCGTAGTCGACTTCGGACACAATTCCGATGGTGGCGAGCTGACCCAGTAACGGGCTGAACGAGTTTTTAAGCGTAAACCGTACGACGTTATCTCCGACTGCTTGCACACTGTCCACCATGGCAATAGCGACCCTGTTGGTCGACGTTTCGCTAGAAAGGATCTTGTTAAAGGTGTAGATGACGTCGGAGGGGCTGAAGCTCGTACCGTCGTGGAACTTCACACCGTCACGAATCGTGAAATCCCATACGTCCTGGGTGTCGTTTGAGGTCCAAGATTCAGCAAGCCCGGGTGATATCGACCCGTCGGCCTCGATCTTGGTCAATCCGTCGAACACCGCGTAATACATATTCCATGCGGCGAGGCTGCGGGTCATGATTGGGTCGACGTTTGATGGTTCGTAGGGCAATGCAAGCACTGCTGAGCCTCCCAAATTTGAGCCACTGGGAGTCGAAGGGTTCACAGAGCCCATGCAACCGGTCAGCGTCAGAGCGCTAATGGCGATCAGCGCACCTAAGCCGGTTGCACCTCTGCGGGTGCGGGTCCTCATTGACATCGTGATGCATTTCCTCTCGTAGTGCACGATCCGCCCTACTGTTCGAAAGACCGAACAGAACGAATGATATTTGGTATACCAATATCTACTCCGAGTATGAAGTACCCCGCGTCAGGTTGTCAACACTTCATTGAGGCTGATCAACAGTGTCTGAGCTGCTGTGATTGTGTCGGAGGAAATAGGTTCCCCGCACCTTTTAGTGCGAAGGGGTCTGGGAACACTTTTCGCAGCGCCAGTCAGAGCTGAAGTCGTGGCGAGTTCCCCGCAAGCATCAAACAATTTATCGGATCACAATTTCGCGGGAGTTTGACGGGTTTGGAGCGGGGATTGGCTTCTTCGGTGAGGCAACACTCAAAAACCTTGACCTACTGGCAAGCACTAACACTTGATGCACAACTCTGACGATCCGCAGTCGAGTACCGTGTCATTTCTGTATCCGTGCATGACGAGGGCTTTATGGGTTTCGTATTTCGAAGCTGTGGCGGGTGCACGCTAGGCGGAGCGCTCGCCCCGAAAAGAAAAAGTGCGGTGCAAATCGAGGATGGTATACCATCAGTAATGCATCATTCGAACTTAGCGAATCATGAAGGCTTCGCAGATCGCTAAGCGAAAATCGGGCGCGGAGTGCGAAAGCTTCTCTGCCGGGTTCACGAGGTGTGACCGTAAATAGCCCGCGAGGGTTCGAAACTGTTAAAGGGCGCCATGAATAACGAGAAGACGAATTATGCGCACGATTCAGAGAACCTCGTTCATAGATACTTGCAATCCGCAGGCTCGGGCGATATCGCTGGTGTACTAGCCGCGATCTCTGAGTCAGTCCCGCTCGACGCTCAAAGTCGTCGCCGCGAAACAGCGGTACTCAGGGCCGCCAGAGGTGGACACCTAGAAATCGTGGAAGTTCTAATCGCAGCAGGGATTGATATAGACCTACAGGACGACATCTGCCAGAATCCCTTTCTCTATGGATGTATCGTCGGCAACACTGCTCTTGTGCGGATGATGGTAAAAGCCGGAACTGACATAAATCGACTAACTCGCTTTGGTGGTAACGGACTTACCCCTGCTGCAGAGAAGGGTCACCTGGGCGTTGTTAGGTACCTCTTGGAGAACACTGAAATCGACGTTAACCTCACCAATACTGTTGGCTGGACAGCATTGATTGAGGCGATCATCCTCGGCGACGGTGGCCAGACGCAACAAGACATCGTGCGCCTCCTGCTATTGCACGGTGCTGATCCGTCAATGACGGACGAGTGGGGTGTCGCGCCGATCGAACTGGCTCAGCGCAAAGGCTTCAAGGAAATCGCAATTCTCCTGAGTGAAGCGCAGCCTATGTCAGGCAACTAGTACAACACTGATGCGCGTGGATCTGCGGAACCTCGCGTCAGAAAAGGTAGTGAAAGACAGCAGCGCAAATTGACGCACCGGACGCGGTGTGCTTAGGAAGGGAATGGTCAGACATGGCTCGCAGTATCGCGGAAACAGGGCACGGAAACATATTCGTCGTCACAGAAAGTCACAGTGACAAGATCGCCTTCGTTGACCCGACGCGCGCCGTCAATGCGGTTCAATCGGAAACCGTTGTCGGAGGTGCCCCTTGGGCTATTGCCGTTCACCATAACTCGCGTCAGGGCTATGTAAGCACCGCAGAAGGGCTCGCAGTTGTCGACCTCGCAACTCGGGAGCGAAAAGCCCTGGTCCCGTATCTTGACCAACCTAGTTCTATCGAATATGGAGAATACCGCGCAGGTGGTTCAGGTCTCGTGGTGACACCTGACGGTTCTGCAGTCTATGTCGGAGTGTTCCGCGATGGCAGGAATTCTTCAGTAGAGAAGTTCGATGTTGCAGCGGGGAAGTTCACTGAGTCTTTTGAGGTGGGTCTTCGCCCCTTCGATGTGCAAATCTCTCCGTCTGGACATGAGATCTATACGATTGACCACGACTCTTTCACGTTGCACACGATCAGCTTGCCCGAACACGTCGTGACGAAGGTGGAGATAGCTCCTTTCGGAACGGAAGGAGGGCTTATGTCGCACTACAAGCCCCACTATGCGGCAGTTGCCGAAGACGGCACTCTATTTCTGCCGTACCAGGGCAAGGCCCTTGTCGTGTACTCTCCGGCAACGAGGCAGTTTCGGACGGAACCCATGGTGGGCGACTCGCACCAGCACGGTGCGTGCCTTACCGCAGACGGAAGGCTTCTCGTAGTCGGAGTCGGAGCGATCGGGGGGGCAACGCTAGGGCCGAGCCTCACCATAAGGACAATAGAGACGGGTGAAGAGTTGTTAGTCCCGCTTTCAAAGGGGCATGAGAACCCCGTCGAATGGCTCGATTCGCCCGACGGTCGGCCAAAGGCGGTATTGACCGGTGGGTCCACGAGCCGTGGACCTTGGAATGGAATTGCGATCGTAGATCTTGATTCGCACCAGATCGTCGAATTAGAAGTGCCGAACATGCCCCAGATGGGCGTGTTCATTACAGATGTCTAGGTAATCACTTTCAGACTGGGTCGTCACGGTGAATTGATGACGGTTCCGGAAGCGGCGACCAGTGTTTCCTCGCTAATTTGCTCGACGCTGACGGGTGTCGAAGCTCAAATTTGGGAATCTAAGGCTGTCA
Organism: Terrimesophilobacter sp.; assembly: GCA_039927595.1. Lineage (GTDB taxonomy): Bacteria > Actinomycetota > Actinomycetes > Actinomycetales > Microbacteriaceae > Terrimesophilobacter. The sequence continues at coordinate 4,230 of JBDSUT010000138.1, read as the reverse complement.
TTGTGGCAAATTGACGTGCGGACTAGCGATTCTCGACACGACAATGGCAGCGTTGTAAACCCAAAGTCAGCGCTGGTGTGGCTCCATGGCCTCGGTGAGTAAGTCGGCGGCGGTGCGCAAAGACTGCAGGGCGCGATGCGACCAGGCATTGCTGCTGCACCTATCCTCTGGCCCGGCGACCGTGAGCGAGCAGACGATCTCACCGCCGGAGAACACGGGGCGGGCAATGGCGATGGAACCTGGACTCAATTCACCACGCGATATCGCGTATCCGGTTTCTCGAATCTGTTTGAGGTACTCCATGAGGGAGCCGCGCGACGGCGTGCGTTCGGTGAAGCGCGGAAAACTCTGTTCAAGTACCTTTTCGATTACCGCTTCCGGGGCATAAGCGAGCAGGGTGCGTTGACCGGCGCCGGCGTGCAGCGGAAGCAGTTGGTTGATTTTGAACGCGTATCGAAGCGCGTGCGGCGAACTCACCTGTTTGAGACAGATGGCGTGCAGCCCGGACCGCACGGCCAAAACGGCGGTCTCCGAAGTGGCCTCCACAATCGACTCGAGCACGGAGACACCGATTTCCGCCAATCGCGTGTGCGTGAGGTGTTGGCCAGAGAGGTCGAGCAACCTCCACCCCGGCGTGTAGTTGCCGTGCGATTCCTCAATGAGAGAGAGCTCGCGCAGGCTCCGGATGTAGCGATAGACCGTGCTGGTCGGGATGTCGAGGTCTCGTGCCAGCTCCTCGACACTGACTTCCCCGGTCGTCGCGATGCGTACCATAATGGCGAGGCCGCGCTCGAACGAGGTTCGAGGTTCGGGGAATCCGCTGACCATGCTCTTAGCGTAGGCCTCTTAGCGCAGGCCTCTCAGCGCAGGCCAGCGTGGTCGGTCGGCGACAGGGGCGAAGAGGCAGGAGGGGCGACGGCAATGGTGATGACGGCGATGGTGCCTTCGCCGGTAATCGTCCGTGGCACGTTCGTGTCACCGAGCACCGTGTCGAAGCGTTCGAGTTTGGCGTTGAGCACAGCAGTGTTGTCCGCATGAGCGACCGTCTCGGTGAGGCTCGCCTGCCCTTCGAGCAACACGGAATATGTGCCATTCACCATGACCAGAGGGCGGTCGGTAGTGAGCGGTTCGATCCGCACCTCCGCACTCATCGTGCCCGTGCGCATGATCAAGTTCAGGTCCCGAATCGGCCCGTGCGGTATTTCTGCGCTCGTGTTCGCGCCACCGTCGAAACTGAAGGGTCGGTGCCGCTCTAGTTCTACTATCGAGCCGTCAACAGTGAGCGTGATGGATGCCCCCTCGATGACGGTGAGGATTCTGGTCATCCCTTCGAAGGGAGAGAACGGTCCAGGAGTGTCCACATCAGCGATGCTTAATCGCCAGTCCCAGTCACTGTCAGTGCTCGATACCCATGCTCCGGTTGCGTCGAGGCGACGGCTGAGAATCTGGCGCGTCACACCGCCACCATTTCGCCACGGCAGCGCAGTGAGGCCCGACCAGGTGATGATGCTTCGCGAGGGGTGACGCTGTTCCTTGGGGACTGGCACGTGCTCAGGGTACGCGCAGTATCCTGAGCACGTGAAGACCAGCACGGTGAACTCCCTACTGACCGCCATCGACGACATCGGGCGGGATGCTCAACGTGGTGGCTATTCGCGCCCCGTCTATTCGGATGCCGAGCTGACTCTGCGTGAATGGTTCGTTGGGGAGGCGACCTCCCGAGGGCTGGACGTCTCCACCGACGCCAACGGCATCATCTGGGCGTGGTGGGATGTGCCGGGTGCCTCCAGCTCGGGCGGTGGGGTTAACGCTTCGCGTGTTGGCGCACTGGTCACCGGCTCACACCTCGACTCCGTTCCCGGCGGTGGTGCGTTCGATGGCCCACTTGGTGTTGCCAGTGCGCTCGCCGCGTATGACATGCTCGCCGCGAGGGAATCCGCGGGGGAACTTAAGCGCAGTCGCGCGATGGCAATCACGGTCTTCCCCGAGGAGGAGGGGTCACGGTTCGGCGTGGCCTGCTTGGGTTCGAGGTTGCTCGCCGGCGCGATTGAACCGGCCAAGGCGCTCGGCCTGCGAGACACCAACGGCAACACGTTCGCCGAGGTGGCCACTGCTCACGGACTGAATCCCGAACTGATGGGGCGAGACGACGCAACTCTCGCGCGCATCGGCCACTTCGTGGAACTGCACGTTGAGCAGGGCAAGGGGCTGAATTCGCAAGCCCACACCGACCACGCGGGTCACGGCCCAGCGCTTGCTGTGGGCGACAGCATTCTCGGCCACGGCAGGTGGCGCCTCAGATTCTCGGGCCAAGGCAATCACGCCGGCACGACCCTCATGGCCGATCGGGCAGACCCGATGCTTGCCGCCGCTCAGACCATTGTTTCGGTGCGCGCGATTTCGTCAGCGCAAGACAATGCTCGGGCTACGGTGGGCCGCATCGAGCCCACCCCGGGTGGCACCAACGTGATCGCCTCCATTGTTGACGTGTGGCTGGACGTGCGTCACCCCGAAGACTCGATTACCGCCGCCCTCGTCGAGAGAATCCACCGCGACGCTCAGTCGATCGCCGCATCCGAGGGCTGCACAGTCGACCTCACTGAAGAGTCGCTTTCTGGAACCGTGCACTTTGATACCCAACTGGCCCGTGCTCTCACCGACTCGGTGCGTCGACGGGTTCCGGATGCACCACTGCTGCCGACCGGTGCCGGTCACGACGCGGGGGTGCTGGCCGCCGTCGTGCCGACCGGGATGCTGTACGTGCGCAACCCCTCCGGTATCAGCCACTCCCCAGAAGAGTACGTCGAAGACGACGATGCCACGACGGGCGTTCTTGCCCTCGCTGACGCGCTTGCGGATCTGCTCTAGCCGCGACTCAAAACTTATCCGCGCCGAAACACTTCAGCGGCGATGACGAGGTCTTCCCACGGCATCCCCGAGCTCTTGAAGACGCGCGTGCGCGAGCGGTCAACCGAAATTGCCCCCGTGACCAGCTCGCGAATGGTCGACACGTGGTCAAGAGTGATCGCGCCCTCAGCAATGGCCATCATCACGTCACCGCCTTCGATCTGCACGTGGCCGCGGTCCTCCACGATTACTTGCGAGCGCGCAATGAGGGCAGCGTCGAGTTCGCGAGCATCCAGTTCGTGGCTTCCGACCGCCATCACGCAGGAGTCAACCGGCACGAGTGAGCCATCGAAGACGGGCTCGCGGGCTGTCGTCGCTGCGACGATGAGCTGCGCATCCGCGACGGCATCCGTCGAGCCAACGGTGGTCGGGATGCCGGATTCTGTCACCTGATCGGCGAGTACCTGTGCGCGATCGCGGTTGCGCCCGACAAGGGTGATGCGTTTGATGTCTCGGATGGTGCGCAGGGCCTCCACGTGCCCCCACGCCTGCGGGCCGTAACCAAAAATCACCATGTGTTCGCAGTCTTCGGGCGCGAGCAGGTCGGCGGCGGCGGCAGAAACGGCGGGGGTGCGCAGCGTCGTGAGCGCAACGCCATCCATGATCGCGATCGGTGTGAGCGTGGGGGTGTCGAACAGCAGGTAGTGGCCCTGAATGCGCTCAAGCCCCAGCTCAGGGTTGCCGGGAGCGACAGTCACAACTTTGACGCCGAGAAACTCTTCGCTCTGCGTCGGCATCTGCAGCACCTGGCCGTTGAAGGTGTTGTCGATGTGCTTCGGCAGATCCTTGGCGGGGTCGACGCCCGCGCGAAGGTCGCGGTGGTAGGCCCTGACGGCGTCGCCGAAACTCACGCGGCGGTAGACCTCGGCGGCTGAAATCCAGGGAATTGTTGGGGTTGTCATCGCAGTACGAATCCTGTTCCGACCGGGTCGGTCTGATCGAGGGTGAAGGTGTGGGTACCAGTTGCGTAGGCCATTCCCTCGACCTCGGGGATGATGAAGCCCTCGGTCGAGCTGGCGCGGAAGCGGCCAAGAAAACGTGTATCGACAATGGAGTCGTGAGTGAGGGTTTGCCCTTCGGCAAGTCGGCCAGAGTGCGCGAGCAGTGCGAGCCGGGCGCCGGTGCCGGAGCCGCAGGGCGAACGGTCGACCTCACCGTCAGCGAACACGGTGACGTTGCGTTGGTGCACGCCATCCGGGGTGTCGCCGAGGTCGTCGAACAGGATGGTGCCGTAGATGCCGCTCAGCCGTTCATCGGCGGCGTGATGAGCTACCGGATGCTCGTTCAACAACCACTTGATCTCGCGGCCGACCGCAATAAGCT
>JBDSUT010000137.1:0-6673 GCA_039927595.1 Terrimesophilobacter sp. | reverse complement strand
ATGCGACGTGGGAGAATCTCACTGATCTCACTGATGGGTCGCGTACGGCTATCGCCGATGGTGGTCATGCGTTCTCGGGTGGTGCGACTACCCTCGTGGTGACGTACGCGCTTGCCCCGCAGTTGACCGGTGAACTGTGCGGCCAATTGGTCGACCATGATCTGCTCTCCACAACGGCGACCAAGAAGAACCTGCAGTGCGACGGTGGAGGCAGTTACACGTTGGCCAACACCCCAGGTATTCGCTGGCTGGTGAACGGTATTGAGAAGCTGCCCGGCACCTACCCTGTCGCAAACGCGTCGACGGTGAACGTTGAGGCTCAGATCATCGACACAGTGGCAAACGGTTGGGAGGATGGCGCCCAGAAAACCTGGACATTCGACTTCACTGATCAGGCCAACTGTGAACTAACGACACTCGCCTTCACCGGTGTTGACGGTTCCGGCCTCTGGTTGCTGTTCGCGAGTGGACTCCTCTTCCTCGGCGGAATTATCGTCGTTTACGAGCGGCGATACGGCGCGAACGCCAGATAACACTGGTGCAATAAAGCTCAGGTGCCCCACCCTCCCGATTCGGGTGGGGAAGTGGGGCACCTGACTCTTTAACCCGCATATGATTCGCCATCCGTTACTATCAACCCGTGGCATCTCGAGGCAGCACCAATTCGAAGGCAGCAGTCTTCGTCACGCTACTCGCCGCGGCACAGACCGGAGAACAGTGGGCATTCGCCACTCTCTGGGTGGAGTATGCGCCAGCAGTCACCGCGTTCCTGAGAGCGCGCGGTTCGCGCGAGCCAGACGACATCACGAGCGAAGTGTTCATCGCAGTTTTCGAGCGACTTCCCCAGTTCGTCGGAGGCGAGGCAGAGTTTCGGTCCTTTCTGTTTTCCATCACCTACCGACGTCTCGTGGATGAGTTCAGGATGCGAGCCCGCAGAGGAGAAAGTTCGGAGTGGACGGCGGAGAAGGATCCGCGCCGCTCCCCCAGTGCTGAGCAGGAAGCATTCGATCGAGTAGCGGATGGCGCGGCCCTCGCTCTCATAGATACTTTGCCCGAGGATCAACGCAACGTGTTGGCGCTAAGAATCATTGCCGACCTTTCCATTGACCAGATCGCCACAGTCCTCGACAAACGCCCAGGGGCCATCAAGGCGCTGCAGCGTCGAGCACTAGAACGGCTTCGAAAAAATTTTCCCCCAAGCCGTACCCCTGACGCCCACTCGAACGATGGCAGGTAGTGAGATGAGAAAACACAGAATTTCTGCGCGCGAAGCTGATGCGGTCCTCTCCGGGCACGCTCCATCATCGCGCCCGGATCTTGCGCCACTCGCAGAGTCGATCTCCGAGTTTCGCGCGGCGGCTTTTGAGCTGCCGACGCGACCTTCGGTAGATATGGCATCACGGCTGGGGCCATTGGGGGATTCGAGAATTTCATCTCACACTGAATCGCAGCCGGGGACCGGCGAATCAAGAAAGAGAGTCACAATGTTTTCAACAATTGCAGGATTAGGGTTGGCGGCCAAGATCGCACTGGGTGCTGGTGTGGCTGTTGCCGCAACAGCTGGAGCTGGAGCGGCTGGAGTACTACCCGCGGGTGCGCAAGATGCGTTCGATACCGTTGTATCGACCGTGGTGCCAGGTTCGCAGGTTGACGAGTCCACGGATCCGGCAACGGATGACGACATGAACGCGCCCGATCCGGCAAGCACGGACCGCCCCGACAACTTCGGCAGCTGGGTTTCGGAACGCGCTCAGGATCCGGACAAGGTCGGCAAGATCTTTGGTCAGGAGACTTCAGAGGCCGCGCACGAGAACGGAAACGGTCATGCACCGTCGACGGAGAGCCCAGAAAGCAACAAGGGTTCCAACTCTGGCGATCACGATGGATCAGACAAAGGACCGGCTAAGCCTTGAGGCGCTGCCCGATCTTCCCAGGGCGGAGGAATCGGGCTCACGGTCGAGCCGCAAACAGGAACATCAGGCAGAAGTTGCTGGTCTGTCCTTAATACCACTGACGTTGCTAGAGTGACGTGATCGAGGCACTTAATCTCAGCACGTGGAGGTACGGATGAACACCAATAACGTAACGCCTGAAGAAAATGTCCCGCAGGAGTCGGAGGCAGTCGAAACGCCGAAAGTGGGGGAAGAGGCCACTGCGGTGATGGTAGCGGAGCCGGGTGGCGACCCAGCTCTTGACGCCACCAGCGAGGCCTCTCCGGCAGCGGCTCCGGTACAAACTGTGTATGTGACAGCGCCGACCCCGCCCAAGTTGAAGGGCAATAGGGGCGTCGCAACTCTGTTGGCGTTCCTAGCGACGATCGTATTTGCGGTGGTCTATGCCGGCGTCATCATCATCATGATCGTGGCCATCAGCCCGGCCGCCGTCGCGGCAGTAGGGGTGAGCGGTTTCTTCACAAACTCCCTATTCTTTGTTCCTGTTCTAGTGTTTTTGGTGTCGATGGTCCTCTGGGCGCTTCTGGCAAATCGTGCCGGATGGTGGTCGTGGGTTATCGGATCCCTCGTTATTGCTGCATTGACCTATTTCGCGTCGATTGGGGTATTGCTGCTGCTGATCGGCGGTTTCGGGCTGACTGCATCTGCGGCATCCGCGGCCTTTGTCGCCCTGGCGACGAACCCTGCAATGATCGCGGCGGCTCTCGTCGCCAGGGAGAGTGCCATCTGGTTTGGTGCAGCTATCTCTAGGCGGGGTCGCAAGGTGCGTGAGCGCAACTACGCAACGTGGCAGGCATTCGAGCATGATGAAGCACAGAAGAGGGCCGAATTTGGCGGAGCAGCAGCCGCCTAAGTCAGCTGACTCTGGCTCGTTTTCTCGGGCGCTTCTTGTCGCGGTCATGGTGGCCGTACTTTATGGGGCGATCCTCCTTGCCGCTGACGGAATGATCAGCCTGTTCGGTAATCAGGATGTGATTGGTGAGAAAGATGCAGGGCCACTCGTTGGACCAGTGATGGCGATATCGGCACTGAGTGTTGTCTTTATCTCCGTACTGACCGGATTGCGCCCTATTGCTGGCCCGCGACGCATTCCCGTCGTTCGCGCTGTGTTTACCGGTCTTGCCGTGTATGTGCTCAGCCCGGCTGTAGGCGCGATGGTTTACCTCCTCGGTCAGGGTCAGCTGTTGACGGGGGAGGGGTTTTTCGTTCGGTATCTCTTGAGCCCCTTTGTTATCGCGTCGGCGATTATCGCGTTCGTCACCATTTTGTTGCTCCCAGCGATTTCACTTGCTCGCTCACGAGCGCGCTGATCGTGAGCATTTACTGGGAATCATTTGACCGAGAACCCCTGAGCGACTAGTCTTTCTGAGGTGTGCGCTTTGTCGTGCGTCCCCCTGTGCCCAAAAGTACAGAGAGATACGCACTGAGGCAGCACTGGAATTGGGTTTGAGCACGCCGCCAAGGTGCGCATCACGCCCCCACGGCATACCCACCACCTAAGCCAGGAACACAGTGTCCCCAGGATCACAGGGTTCCACGGTGGGTCACGTCGCTCAGCACAGCGGATTTCAACGTGTTGACGACAAGCAGCAGTAACTGTCACCGTGCAGTCAATTCAAGGAGTTACATCAGTGCCAACCATTCAGCAGCTGGTCCGTAAGGGCCGCACGCCGAAGGTCGCTAAGAGCAAGACACCCGCTCTTAAGGCCAACCCACAACAGCGCGGTGTGTGCACCCGCGTCTACACGACCACGCCTAAGAAGCCTAACTCGGCTCTGCGCAAGGTCGCCCGTGTCAAGCTTTCCAACGGCACAGAGGTCACCGCCTACATCCCAGGTGAGGGCCACAACCTCCAGGAGCACTCGATGGTGCTCGTGCGTGGAGGTCGTGTGAAGGACCTCCCGGGTGTTCGCTACAAGATCGTTCGTGGCGCACTCGACACCCAGGCCGTAAAGAACCGTAAGCAGGCTCGTAGCCTCTACGGCGCAAAGAAGGACAAGAAGTAATGCCACGTAAAGGCCCAGCCCCGAAGCGCCCCGTAGTCAACGACCCGGTATACGGCGCCCCCATTGTCAGCCAGCTTGTCAACAAGATTCTTCTTGACGGCAAGAAGGCTCTTGCCGAGCGCATCGTTTACGACGCACTCGCCGGTGTCTCCGCCAAGAATGGTGCGGATGCCGTTGTCACCCTCAAGAAAGCGCTCGACAACGTTCGCCCCACCATTGAGGTTAAGAGCCGCCGTGTTGGTGGCTCCACCTACCAGGTGCCGATCGAGGTCAAGCCGCACCGCGCGAACACTCTTGCGCTGCGTTGGTTGACCACGTATGCCAAGGCACGTCGTGATAAGACGATGACCGAGCGCCTCACCAACGAGATCTTGGATGCGTCCAATGGTCTTGGTGCTGCCGTGAAGCGTCGTGAAGACACTCACAAGATGGCCGAGTCAAACCGCGCCTTCGCCCATTACCGCTGGTAACTATCGCGTCAAGTTCCGCGCGCTGGCGCGTTGGAGCTATGGCTGAAGGTCCTTTCGGACCTTCAGCGCGACACCAGCGCGGAGTCCGCCTCGGACTCCGGTAAACCGCTAAGAAACTTTTACTGAAACCCAGAAAGCAAAGGAACACTGTGGCACAGGAAGCGCTGACCGACCTGAGTAAGGTCCGGAACATCGGCATCATGGCGCACATCGATGCCGGCAAGACGACGACCACGGAGCGCATCCTGTTTTACACGGGCGTCAACCACAAGTTGGGCGAGACCCACGATGGCGCCTCGACGACGGACTGGATGGAGCAGGAGCAGGAACGTGGCATCACGATCACCTCTGCTGCCGTGACGTGCTTCTGGGATAAGAACCAAATCAACATCATTGACACCCCTGGTCACGTTGACTTCACGGTTGAAGTTGAGCGCAGCCTGCGCGTGCTTGACGGTGCGGTCGCCGTGTTTGACGGCAAGGAGGGTGTTGAGCCACAGTCGGAGACGGTGTGGCGTCAGGCCGACAAGTACGACGTTCCGCGCATTTGTTTCGTCAACAAGATGGACAAGCTCGGCGCAGACTTCTACTTCACTGTCGACACGATCGTTAAGCGTCTCGGCGCGAAGCCGCTCGTCATCCAGCTCCCCATTGGGTCAGAGAGTGACTTCATTGGTGTTGTTGACCTCGTTGAGATGCGCGCGCTCGTGTGGCCCGCCGACTCCAAGGGTGACACCACCCTGGGAGCCAAGTACGAGGTTCAGGAGATTCCCGCTGACCTCAAGGAGAAGGCGGACAAGTACCGTCAAGAACTTCTTGAAGCGGTTGCCGAGACCGATGACGCACTGTTGGAGAAGTTCTTCGCTGGCGAAGAGTTGACGGTGAAAGAAATCAAGGCAGGTATCCGTAAGCTCACGGTGACCAGCGCCATGTACCCCGTGCTCTGTGGCTCCGCGTTCAAGAACCGCGGCGTTCAGCCGATGCTCGACGCTGTTGTGGACTACCTTCCCAACCCGCTCGACGTCGGTGCAATTGAAGCGCGCGACCCGCGCGACGAAGAGAAGATCATCGAGCGGCACCCGGACCCGAAGGACCCCTTCGCGGCACTCGCGTTCAAGGTTGCCGTGCACCCGTTCTTCGGGCGCCTCACCTACATCCGCGTGTACTCAGGGCATCTCGACAGCGGCGGCCAGGTCGCCAACTCGACGAAGCAGAAGAAGGAGCGCATCGGGAAGATCTTCCAGATGTACGCCAACAAGGAGAACCCGGTTCCCTCGGTCACCGCTGGTCATATCTATGCGGTTATCGGCCTCAAAGACACGACGACCGGCGACACGCTGTGCGACCCGGCCCACCAGGTGGTGCTTGAATCCATGACGTTCCCGGAGCCGGTCATCGAGGTAGCGATCGAGCCGAAGACTAAGGCCGACCAGGAGAAGCTGAGTATTGCCATCCAGAAGCTCGCCGAAGAGGACCCGACGTTCCGCACCGAGCAGAACATCGACACCGGCCAGACGGTCATCAAGGGGATGGGTGAGCTTCACCTCGACATCCTCGTCGACCGGATGAAGCGCGAGTTCAACGTCGAAGCGAACGTGGGAAAGCCCCAGGTCGCGTACCGCGAAACGATCAAGCGCATCGTGGAGAAGCACGATTACACCCACAAGAAGCAGACCGGTGGATCCGGCCAGTTCGCGAAGGTGCAGATCTCCCTTGAGCCCCTCGACCTGGCTGCTGAGCACCCGTATGAGTTCGAGAACAAGGTCACCGGTGGACGTATCCCTCGTGAATACATCCCATCGGTCGACGCCGGAATGAAGGATGCCATGCAGGTCGGCGTTCTCGCCGGCTACCCGATGGTCGGTGTGAAAGCCATCCTTCTCGATGGTGCCGCCCACGACGTCGACTCTTCGGAGATGGCGTTCAAGATCGCCGGATCGATGGCCTTCAAGGAGGCCGCTCGCAAGGCGAACCCCGTGCTGCTCGAGCCGCTCATGGCCGTTGAGGTGCGCACCCCTGAGGAATACATGGGTGACGTCATCGGCGACCTGAACTCGCGCCGTGGCCAAATCCAGTCAATGGAAGATGCCACCGGCGTGAAGGTCATCCGGGCGCTCGTGCCACTGTCCGAGATGTTCGGATACGTCGGCGACCTGAGGTCGAAGACCTCGGGCCGTGCGGTGTACTCGATGAGTTTCGACAGCTACTCGGAGGTGCCGCGCGCGGTCGCCGACGAGATCATCCA
>JBDSUT010000136.1:0-4848 GCA_039927595.1 Terrimesophilobacter sp. | reverse complement strand
GCCGTCGGCCGCTGCAGCGCCCTGTTCCGTGACGCCAGCGGTGACCAGACTGAGGCTGGGTCGGCAGTCGGGTTCGTGCTTTGTCTCAAGCATGTGAATACTCCTGTTTTCTGTGCGAAGCGATGGGCGTTCGGTGGAAGGTAAGTCGGAAGAGGGCGAGTGCCGCGACGGCCAATCCGAAGTCGCGGACGGCGATGTCATTGAACCCGCCCACCAGGAGAAGGTTTGCGATGATCAGGAGCAGCCATCCGGCGAAGAGCAGAGAGCCGTAGCGCGGCACAACGAGAACGGCGATTCCGATTCCGATCTCCATGACTCCCACCATGTACATGAACGGTTGCCCGCCAAGGGGGGCGTCACCGTAGGCGACGGGTGCCAGATAGGCGGGCCAGTAGGCGAGAAGGTTGAAGAATTTGTCGATGCCCGTTGCGAGGAACGCGACGCCGAGCACCGTGCGCAGAAGCGTGAATGCCTGCCACGCGGGGTCGCGAAGTTTGTCGCGCATGGTGGCGTTGGCAGGTGCTTGCCTTGGGGCACGTACTTGCGTTGATGAGGTCACGGCAGCGTCCTTTCTGTGAGCCTTATAGCTGACCTTACGACTTCTAAAATTCTTTTGTCAAGTTTTACTTTTTTAGAGATAAGCTGGACCACATGAATGACTCACGAACACAACAGATTGCCGCCGTTGCGGCGATAAGCGACCCCCAGCGTCGCGCGCTCTTCGATTTCGTCAGTCGAAACAACGGCCCGGCAAGCAGGGATGCCGCGGTCAAAGCCTTGGGAATTCCGCGCAGCACCGCAGCCTTTCACCTCGACCGCCTGGTCGAGGAAGGCGTGCTGGAGATCGAATTCAAGCGCCTGAGTGGCAAGACCGGGCCGGGCGCGGGGCGCCCCGCCAAGCTCTACCGACGCGCCATCGGTGACATCTCGGTCTCGTTCCCACCCCGCCGGTACGACCTCGCCGGCAACCTCATGGCCGCCGCCATCGACGAATCCGACCGCACGGGTGAGCCAGTACGCGAAGTGCTCGCCACCATCTCCGCACAGACGGGGCGCGAAATCGGAGCCGCCGCCGGGTCACTCGATGCTGCGCTAGAGACCTGCGGCTACGAGCCCCGCGACGACGGCAAAGGGGGCATGCTGCTCACCAATTGCCCGTTCGACAAGCTCGCCGCCAAGCACTCAGAAATCGTCTGCGGAGCCAACGTCGCACTCCTTCAGGGTGTTGCGGATGGGGCATCCGAAACCGAGCGCACGGTCGAATTCGTGGTACCCGCCGATGGATGCTGCTGCGTGCGGGTCACTCCCCGCGCCGAGTAGTTACCCGCCCCCACACCGCCAGCACGTCGCGGGCAATTCCCCCTCGATGAGAGCGCCACATTCTTCGCACACGTGGTCCAGCCAGCAGACCGGGTCGCCTGCCGAGGTAAATTCGTCGCATTCCATGTCGCCTTCCATGAATCAAGTGTGCGCTTACACACCACCAAGGGGCATTCAGGTTTCACTCAGCAAACGCGCAGATACTGGGGTCATGAGCGACGGACCAAAGATTCTTATTGTCGATGACGAGCCCAACATCCGGGACCTGCTGACCACGAGCCTGCGCTTCGCAAAGTTCGCAGTGCGCGCTGTCGGTAACGGCGCTCAGGCGATCTCCGCAGTACTCGAAGAGGAGCCAGATCTCATCATTCTCGACGTGATGCTGCCCGACATGAACGGCTTCGGCGTGACCAAGCGTTTGCGGGCAAGCGGGTACACCGCACCCATCCTGTTCCTCACGGCAAAGGATGACACGGAAGACAAAATCACCGGCCTCACTGTCGGCGGCGATGACTACGTCACGAAGCCATTCAGTCTGGACGAGATCGTCGCGCGCATCAAAGCCATCCTCCGTCGCACCATGGCGGACGAGGAGGACGCCATCATTCGCGCCGGCGACCTCACCATGGACCAGGACACCCACGAAGTGACCATCGGCGACACCGAAGTGGAGCTCAGCCCCACCGAGTTCAAGCTGCTGCGCTACCTCATGCTGAACCCCAACCGCGTGCTCTCGAAAGCGCAGATCCTCGACCACGTTTGGGAGTACGACTTCAATGGGGATGCCGGCATCGTGGAGTCCTACATTTCTTACTTGCGTCGCAAGCTCGATCAGTATTCAGAGGAGCCGATCATCCAGACCAAGCGCGGGTTCGGTTACATGCTCAAAGCCGCGAAAGCCTAGCCTTTTCGTGCGCGCTCTCAGGCACATGGCGCCGATAACGGTTAGCCTAAACACCTGATGCAAGACCGAGTCTCCCAGTGGTGGAGCAGAATCTCCCTGCGCACCAAAACGACAGCAGTGACTGTGCTGCTGTTGACCGTTGGCCTGCTCGTTTCTGGAATCGGAACGATGACCGTCTTGCGAAACTATCTCGTCAGCGAAGTGGATTCGAAAGTCGCGTCGACGTCCGAAGAAATTCTGCACCAGGGCCTCTCCATTCAGGCGACATGCGACTGGGCGGCGGGACCAGGCCAGTACTTTGTCGCCGTGCTCACCACGGACGGCGACCTTCTCTGCCGCAACCGCAACTCCTCGCAGTTTCAACCCGTCATCACAGCCCAAGACATCGCGCTGGGCATCGAGCAGAGTGGCAACCCCCTCACCCTGTGGGATGTCGACCACACCCGTCAGTATCGGGTCATCACGACCGCGTACCAAGACCCCGGCACGGGCGCAGTCGTCACCATCGCCGTCGGGGCCGGTCTGCGGGATATCAACAAGACCATTTCGCAATACACCGCTGTCTTCCTCGGCTTCGCGCTCTCCGTGGTGGCGCTTGGCGGCGTTATTACGGGGCTACTCGTCACCGCCACCTTTGCCCCGCTTCGCGAGGTTGAGGCAACTGCGGCGGCGATCGCAAACGGTGACTTCAGTCAGCGACTACCGGGAGCGACCCCGAATACGGAGGTGGGGCGGCTCAACCGCTCACTCAACACCATGCTTAACCGCATCGACCGAGCATTCGCAGATCGCGCGAAAACGATCGACCAAATGCGACGATTCGTGGGCGATGCGAGCCACGAGTTGCGCACACCGCTCGTCACTGTGCGGGGTTACGCTGAGCTCTACCGCATGGGTGCTCTGCCGACAGAAGAGGAAGTCGCGCAGGCCATGGAGCGCATTGAGAAAGAAGCGGTGCGCATGGGTGGACTGGTCGAAGACCTCCTCGAGCTGGCTCGCCTCGATGAAGCCAAGCCCCTTAAGCTCGCCGCGGTTGACCTTCTTCCTCTCGCTCAGGATGCTGCGCTGGATGCCATGGCCTCCTCCCCTGACCGGGTTGTCACCGTCATCGTTGCGGGCTCGGATGAGGTGGCAGGAGTGGAAGATGCACCGCAGCCGACTCCATCGCACTCGCGTCGCCACAGTTCGGTTGTGGCAGGAGACCGACAGGTTCCCACCACCACTGGGCCGATTGCCTTCGCCGGGGCCACTATCGCGAGGCTACGAGCTCGGCGCGCACGCGCGCTTACCCCTCAAGTGCCTCTTGGCTACAGCGATTTTCTCTCACTCGAGCAACCCGCGATCGTGCTCGCCGAGGAAAACAAGATTCGCCAGGTGATCACAAACCTGATCGGCAACGCGAAGAGATTCACCCCCGCAGGCAGCCCACTCGAGCTTGTGGTTCACGTCGACCCCGTGCTCGAGGTCGGGATTCTCGACATTGTGGATCACGGCGAGGGCATCCCCCCGCAGATTCGCGACAAAATCTTTCAGCGGTTCTGGCGCGCCGATACCTCTCGCGCACGAAGCACGGGGGGCAGCGGACTCGGGCTCGCAATTGTCTCCGGCATTATGACCGCGCACAAAGGCTCCGTTGAGGTGCTGGAGACCCCGGGCGGTGGCGCAACGTTCCGGATATCACTTCCTCTCCTCCCCCTCGGCTACACGCCAGGCTCCTCCACAACATGACGGTCACGCCTCGCGAGAAACTCGCTGCGCACGTAACTTTCTGACAACGGGAACTCGTCCCGCTCATCAAGGGAGTGAACACATGGCCAGTTTTCAAGTCGACAGCGAAGCGGTGCTCGGCGCCCACGGTACCATCAAGAACACAATGTCGCGTATCGAGGCAGAAGCCGCCAGTCTCAAGTCACAGCTCATCAACCTGCAGAGTTCGTGGACGGGTACGGCCGCGATGGCGTTCCAGGGAGTAGTCGGCGATTGGACGGCCACCCAGCAGCGCGTGGAGCAGAGCCTGAGTTCGATCGGCACTGCGCTCGGCGCTGCAGGCCGACAGTACGCGGATGTCGAACTCGCGAACGCCCGCATGTTCACGAGCTAGGTCGCGCACTGATCCTCTGTGAGGCGATCATGGAGGTCGCTAGGTTGTACTCATGAAAGCAGAAACTGTGACCGTTGGCATTCCGGTGCGTGACCTTGAACTAGCGGTCAGCTGGTACCAATCGGCATTCGAGCTTGGCGAGCCCGACCTGATTCCGATGGAGGGTCTTGCAGAGTTTGACCTCGGCGCGTTCTGGCTCCAGTTGTCGTTGGCACCAGAACTCGCCGGCCGTGAAGGATGCTTCTACCGAGCGGCAAAAGTTCGCGCAGCGAGACCTGTCCGTGAGCGAACTCACCCGCATCGAGGGCGTCGTCGAGTTCTTCGAACTCACCGATCTGGATGGCAACAAGATCGGCTTCGTCACCGAGTTGAGCTAACCCGTTCGCCCCAGGCGGGTGTCGAGCTCGCGAACGCACGAACGTTCGCCAGAGAAGAAGATTCGGACAATTGACTCGAGCTGCGGCGTTGAAAACGTTGCTGCGCACCCCAAGCAAAAAGGGCAGCCCCTCTCGGGACTGCCCTT
>JBDSUT010000135.1:0-5983 GCA_039927595.1 Terrimesophilobacter sp. | reverse complement strand
ATGCCGGCGACTCCGGCCCGCGCGCCATCGTCAAGACTCGCGGCGTGCAGGGCGAGGTTCCACTTGACCGGTTGAGGCAGGGCGGCGAAGCGGTCGAAACGCGGCATGAGAGATACGAGAATGAGGGCGTTGGGGTTGACCTTTCGCATCGACTCGGTGATGTGGGCGACATCTCGGGCGAACGAGCCGCGAGAGCGCAGCGCGAGCGCATCGTTCGCCCCGATGGTCAGAAAGACGAGGTCTGCTGGAGCTCTTGCTGCTTCGTCGAGGTAGTCGGTGATGATGTCGCGCGCCGTCGCGCCATTGCGGCCGACCGCGCGCCAGTTGGCGCCGCGCTGGAATCGTTTGTGGATGTTGCGCGCAAGATTGCCCGACAGAGCATCAACTTGGGTCTCAGCACCGACACCGGCAGCCGTTGAGTCGCCGAGCACGAGAAGCTGCACCGGCCTCGGGCCAGCAAGGGATCCCGCCCAGGGGAGAGCGGCATCCGGAAGTCGCGGAATGTCTCGGCGCAACCGTTTGCCCTGCACGATCAGCACCGGGGCTAGGGGGATCGCCACCATGCGACTGAGACGTTTCACCTCAGAATGCTAACCCCGCAGACTGGCCGTGCGCTCCGCACAAAGTCGCAGCGCTTGAGCGCCCCTCGAACTAGTCCTTGCGCAGCGTGAGGTGGATGCCGGCAATCATGCAGCGCACGGATCCGCCCGAGAGTTCGATGGTGGGAACGTCTACGGCAACGATGCGACAGCTGCGCTCGATGACCTCGCGCTGCTCGGCCGTGAGGCTGTTCGCCGCACGCTGGGACATCGTGAGGATGCGGCCATCCGTGCCTGTGAGCTCGAACGCGTTGCCCGCGAACTCGGTGATCTGCTCGAACGTGAGGTCAATGATGGTGCGTCCACCGGCACTCAGGCGCTCGATGATCTCGTCGCGGCGCTCAGGTGGCCCCATCATCGAGGTTCCGATGAGCACGAAATCCGTGGCGATGCACATGAGAACGTTGGTGTGATAAACCGGTGTGCCACTGGGGTCCACCGCGTCGAACACCATCGGCTCGTAGCCGAAGTTGGTGCAGAAGCGCTCGAGAGCAATCGGGTCCGCTCGGTGGGAACGGGCTACGTAGGCGACCCGCTCCTGGTTGTCGAGCACCATCGCACCGGTGCCTTCGAGGTAAATGCCGTCGTGCTCGAGACCCGAGTAGTCGATGATGTCTTGCACGCGGTACTTGGTTTTTAGCAGGTCGAGGATGTCCGGCCGCCGCTCCGTGCGCCGGTTCGGGGCGAACATTGGGTAGACGGCAACGTGCCCGCCGATGTGGGTCGAGATCCAGTTGTTCGGGAACACGCTGTCGGGGCGGTCGGTGCGCTCGTCATCGAAGATGTGCACGCGCACGCCAGCTGCCTCAAGGGCTTCGGCGAGTGCGGTCGTTTCGCGATATGCGGCCTCGGAGCGAACCTTCGAGCCGTTGGCTACCGCTGACTGAAACACGTTGTCCGCAGCGGTAACCGGGTTGACGTCAAAGTGAAGCGGTCGAACCATGACCACCGCGGAAGGAGCTTGAGCGTTCACGTTAGCCACCCACCGGTGCCATCGCTCCAACGAATCCGAAGAGATCTTTCGGGTTGTCGGGGTTGGCGATGAGGTCGATGTCTTCAAAGAAGTCGGTGCCATCAACAGAGTCGCGCACGTAGCGCAGTGCAGAGAAGTCTTCGATGGCGAAGCCGACAGAGTCGAAGACGGTGATCTGCTCTGTCGACGTGCGGCCGTCGGCGGCGCCCGTGAGCACCTTCCAGAACTCGGTCACCGGGAAGTCGGCAGGCTTGTTCTGAATCTCGCCCTCGATGCGGGTC
This sequence comes from Terrimesophilobacter sp., assembly GCA_039927595.1. GTDB lineage: Bacteria > Actinomycetota > Actinomycetes > Actinomycetales > Microbacteriaceae > Terrimesophilobacter. The sequence continues at coordinate 4,130 of JBDSUT010000135.1, read as the reverse complement.
TGCTCGGGGAACTCAACAAAAACGGTTGCGATATCGAGGATGGAGGCGTCAAGCTCTGTCTTTCCGGGGCAGTCTCCGCCGATGGCGTTGATATGCATTCCGGGCGCAACCATGTCGTGGGTGAGCACGGTGGCGTTCGTCTTGTCTGCGGTGCAGACGGTGACGATGTCAGCGCCCCTCACGGCATCCGGCCCAGAGGTCGCGATGGTGATGTCGAAGCCGAGTGGATCAAGGTTGCGCTTGAACTTCTCCATGGCGGCGGGGTCGGTGTCCCACACGCGCAATGTTTCGACGCCGGTTGTGCCGCGGATGGCGAGGGCCTGGAACTCGGCCTGGCTGCCGGCGCCGATGAGGGCCATAACCTTGCTGTCTTTGCGCGCCAGTGCTTTGGCAACCATGGCGGATGTTGCTGCCGTGCGCAGTGCGGTGAGCACCGTCATTTCGGTGAGGAATGTGGGGTAGCCGTTGTGCACGTCGGCGAGCACGCCGAACGCGGTGACGGTCTGGAAGCCGCGGGCCGGGTTGGACGGATGCCCGTTAACGTACTTGAAGCCGTAGGTCTCCATGTCGCTCGTTGGCATGAGTTCGATCACACCGAACGGTGTGTGGCTGGCGACTCGAGGGGTTTTGTCGAAGGTCTCCCAGCGGCGGAAGTCGCTCTCAAGGTACTCGACCATGCCCGCCATGATGTCAATGGGGCCGTGGTCTCGAATCCAACGGACCATGTTTCCTACATCAACGAATCGGGTCATTGCCGTACTCCTTCTTTGCTTGCTCACAGGTTGAGACTTGACGATATGCAACGACAACGAATCTATTGCTCACTATTTGACTACTAACTACACATTGTGTGCAGCTAATCTTGTCACTATGGCAAAGAATTCTCTGGATGAGACCGATCGTCGCCTTCTCTCCCTGCTTCGCGAGGATGGGCGAACCCCCGTCGCGGAGCTCGCGCGACTGCTCGGCGTCGCGCGAGCGACCGTCACGTCGCGCATCGAACGGCTCGTCTCCTCCGGCACGATCATCGGATTCAGCGTGCGCGTTCGCGACGAACTTGACCCTCTCGAGGTGCGAGCGATGACGCTCATCGAGGTTGAGGGCAGGACCACAGATTTCGTCATCCGGGAGCTGAGGGGCATCCCCGAGATTCGTTCTCTGCACTCGACCAACGGTGCGTGGGATCTCGTGGCAGAGCTTGGTGCCGAGACTCTCGCGCACTTCGACAGCGTGCTCGGGCGCATCCGCTCGATCCCCGGCGTCGTGAACAGCGAGACGAGCCTGTTGCTCAGTTCGGTGTTGCGTTAGCTACCTGTTCGTTCAGTGGTGACGTCTTCCGGGGCGCAGCAGCAGGCTAGGAACGACTTGATCTGATCGAGGTGCCGCGCGATGGCGTCGGCGTCGATGCGATAGTGCACGGTTTTGCCGTCACGAGTTGACTGAAGCAGCCCGCCCCGCCGCAATTCGGCCAGGTGCGCGGATGCCGTGGATTGGCTGAGCCCGGCCAGCTCAGCGACCTCGCCGACGCTCAGTCGCGGCGCGGTGGTGAACAGGAACATGATCTGCTGGCGGGTTTCGCTGGCCAATGCTTTGAGGAACGCTGACGCTGACTCGTTCACGAATGCCGGGGAGGTTGGGGGCGAGAGTTGCGCGCTCATGGACCAAGCATATCGCACGATTTGTCATTCTCCGAAATGACGATATGTTAACCACATGATTCCTGAACAAATGTTGATTATCGGCGCAGGTCAAGCTGGCCTAGCCACCGCTTATCACGCGAAACGGGCCGGGATTGAGCCCGTGATTCTCGAAGCGGGGAGCTCTGCCGCGGGATCGTGGCCCGACTATTACGAGAGCTTGCGGCTGTTTTCTCCCGCGCGCTACTCCGCGCTACCCGGGATGCCGTTCACGGGAGACCCGGATCGCTACCCGGCCAGAGACGAAGTCGCGGAATATCTGACCGACTATGCAGAGTGGGTTTCTGCCGACATCCGCTACGACACGAGAGTGCACACAGTCAGCCACGAGTCGGGGCATTTCACCGTGGAAGCATCAGCAACAACAGCGGCGGGCACGACCTTCACCGCGCCCGCGGTGGTTGCCGCCACGGGCAGCTTCGGCAACCCCTATCAACCTCAGCTGCCCGGCCTTTCAACGTTTGTGGGAACAGTGGTGCACTCCAGTGAGTACAACTCTCCGCTGCAGTTCGCGGGCGCACGCGTCGTTGTTGTCGGCGCTGGCAACTCCGCCGTGCAGATTGCTGTCGAGCTCGCGGATGTCGCGGAGGTGACCCTGGCCACGAGAGCCCCCATCCGGTGGTTGCCGCAGCGACCGCTTGGACGCGACGTGCACTGGTGGTACGACCGCGCCGGATTCGACCGCGCGCCGCTCGGCCGTCGACTCGAGAAGATTGGCGTGACGGTGCTTGATCTCAGCGCCTATCGGGCCGCGGTGCAACGTGGTGCGCCAGACCGCCGCCCCATGTTTAACCGCCTCGATGGCGATCAGGTGGAGTGGGCGGATGGCAGCCGCGAGCACGTCGACGCCATCATTCTGGCAACCGGATTTCGCCCAAACCTCGCCTACCTGTCTGGCACAGGGGCACTCGACCCCACCGGCCGGCCGCTGCAGCGTCAGGGCATATCAACCACTGTTCAGGGCCTCGGGTTTGTCGGGTTGGAGTTTCAGCGCACGTTCTCTTCAGCAACGGTGCGCGGTGTCGGATCCGATGCTCGACGTGTGGTGAAGAGACTGATGAGAGCGCGCATGAAAAACTCATGACACAGATCGCTTTGCCCATCGCTCTCGGGATCATCATGTTCGGAGTGGGGCTCTCGATCACACTCGGCGACTTCGCGCGGGTGGTTAGGCGCCCCAAGGCGGTGTTCATTGCACTGTCCTGCCAAATTGTGCTTTTGCCACTGGTCAGCTTTGATCTTGTTATTGCCTTCCATCTTCCCCCCATGCTCGCTGTCGGCATGATGTTGCTCGCCGCTGCCCCCGGGGGAACGACCGCAAAGCTCTTTAGTCACCTCTTTCGCGGGGACGTGGCCCTTAACATCAGCCTCGCCGTCGTCAACGCGGTGATCACCGTCGTGACGCTTCCCCTCATCACCAACATCGCTATCGCCTACTTTGTGCTTGGTCGACTTTCGTTGAGCCTCAATGTGGTGGAGATGGTCAAAATTCTGGCGATCGTGCTCCTGCCAGCGGCACTCGGAATGCTGGTGCGTCGGTTTCGGCCACGCAGTGCGGATGCCATGGGCGCGCCCGTACGCATCCTCTCGATCGCCATTCTCGTCGTCGTGATTGCCGCCTCGGTCGTGTCGAACCTCGATGTTCTGGTTGCCAACTTCGTTGCACTTGCCGCGATCACGACTCTGTTCTGCTTCGCGAGCCTCAACCTCGGTTACTGGTCAGCCCGGCTGTTGCGCGTGGAACGATCCCAGGTGATCGCGAGTGCCTTTGAGGTTGGCATTCACAACGCAACACTGGCCATCGTGATAGCGCAGTCGATGCTAGGCAGTGTCGAGATTTCTCTACCAGCGGCCGTCTACGCGATCGTCATTTACGTCGTAGCGGCGGGGTTTGGGCTCGCCGTTAGGCGGTGGGGGACTCGTGTGAATGCGCGCAGTGTTGCCAAGTACGTTAGGTCGTGAGTGGTGGCCCGGAGTGAGGGACTGAGCTAGCTCGTGAGGCGTGAGATGAGCTCGCGGTAGCGGGCCGAGGTGAGTTCGAGCACGTCATCCGCGAGGTGAGGGGGAGCGCCGGTGCCGTCCCAGTGAGCGGTGAGCCAGTTGCGCACGACCTGCTTATCGAAGCTGTCTCTGCGCTCCCCGGTGGCCCAGGCTGCGGCATCCCAGTAGCGGCTGCTATCGCTCGTGAGCACCTCGTCGGCGAGCGTGATGGTGCCGTCGGAGTCTGCGCCGAACTCGAACTTCGTGTCGGCAAGAATGAGCCCGCGGGCTTCGGCGATGGCACTTGCGCGGGTGAAAATGTCGAGGCTCAGTGTGCGCAGCGCGTTCGCGACATCCTCCCCAACAAGCTCCACCGTGCGCTCGAAGGTGATGTTCTCGTCGTGTTCACCCATCGGCGCCTTGAACGCTGGTGTGAAAATCGGATGCTGCAAC
>JBDSUT010000134.1:0-9321 GCA_039927595.1 Terrimesophilobacter sp. | reverse complement strand
CACCCGAACTCGACTTCGACTGTGGCCTTGGCACCGCCGCGCTGCTCGCCGCCGATGTCACCACGACCCCACTGTTGCCGGTAGATGGTGCCATCTCCGTGCGTCGAGTCGAGGTGAGTGAAGAGTTGCTTGAGCGCTATGCGGCATCACCCGAACGCACGGCGTGGTGGCTCGCACGCCTCGAACGTTGCCGGCAACTTCTCGACTTAGCCGCACCGACTCAGCACCGGTGACGCTGGTAGTCACCCGAATGACGAGGACGAGAGTGGGCTAATCAGTGTTGCTCCCCGGAACCGGCAGAATGTGGCCAGCGTAGGTGGCAGCTCGGCGCGCAAACTCTGCCCGATCCGACTCCTTCAACATGAAGTCACCGTGGTACGAAATCGACAAGTATTCCGGCTCCCACCCCAACGACTCGACGGCAGAACTCGACGCGTCGGCGAGCACCTGAGTGCGGTCGTGTGAGAGGTCGAGAATGACGAACTGAAGGCTGCCTCGACTCACCTCCGGAGGTTGCCCGAGCACAACCCACCGCCCCTGGTCTTGCAGCGTGTACCCACCAAACTCATACACGGCGCCGGGCCCCGGCACATTCTGAAGCTGTGGTGTACCAAACCCGTTGCGCTCCATCACGTCACTGACAATTTTCACGGCCCGCTCTTTGTCCTCGACCGTTCGAAGGGTTTCGCTGGTCTGCCAGTTCACGCTGTCATACGTGTTCAGAAGCGATGTGCCGTGAAAACGATTCGTCTCATACTCGACGACGTCTTTCCCCTTCGGCGTCCAGGTGAAACCAAACTCGGCCGTGATCGCATCACGAACCTCCGCCATCGCCTTATCCACTCGAGGGGAAAGTTCCTCCACTGTCTCGTTCTTCACGACCTGATCAGGTGAGGTTTGCGGAACACCCGGGTACTCACTCCACGGCGATGGTGGGTCCGAGAACGTGCGCACGAGAGCCGTGATGCCCAGAGTGCTCACGATCGCCGTTACGACAGCGAAAACTAACCAGCCCCGCCAGCCACGCCACCAGCGCCAGCCCAAAAACCGCCGAATCGACGACGGACTATGTGTCATCACAGTCCCGAATAGACGTGAAGCCCCTTAAAGAACAGGTTGACGATCGTGTAGTTGAACACGACAGCGCCGAACCCGATGAGTGCAAGCCACGCGGAGCGCGTTCCCCGCCACCCACGAGTGGCCCTCGCGTGAATGTACCCGGCGAAGAGCACCCAGATGATGAAGGTCCATACTTCCTTGGTGTCCCACCCCCAGTAACGACTCCACGCGTGCGAGGCCCAAATTGCTCCGGCAATCAGAGTGAACGTCCAGAAGACGAAGCCGACCACAATCACGCGGTAGGCGAGGTTCTCGAGCACCTCCGTCTTGGGCATAGTGCCAAGGAACTTCATTCCATTGAAGCGCTCAGCCTCACGCCTGGCCTGCAACAACTGAACGATCGAGAGACCCGCCCCGACAGCAAAGAACGCCGTTCCCAGCGTGGCCACAAACACATGGATGATGAGCCAGTACGACTGAAGCGCGGGAGGCAGCGGCGAGACCGGAACGTAGAAATTCACTGTTCCAACACCCAAAACTACGAGTGCGAAACCCGAAATGTATGTACCGAGAAAGCGCAGGTCCTGCCAGAACTGCAGGAACAAGAAAACCCCAACGGCGATGAGCGAAGACACGAGCGAGAACTCGAACATGTTCGACCACGGCACGTGGCCATCCGCTAGCCCACGAAACACTGCACCGGCGAGGTGAAGAACCCACGCCACTACGGTGAGCCCGAAGGCGATGCGCTCCATGCGGCGACGCGGGACAACGACCTGACCAGCTGTCGACGTCGCGGTTGATTCCGCAGACCGCTTCGCAAGCTCCAGCGTGAAGAATACGAAGGCGAGAACGTAAACGCCCATCGCAGAATAAATGGCGATCAGAGCGATCGAATCAAAGGTGTTTGTCACAGTTTCCAGCCTAAACCTTCAGTCGTTCGCGATGCCGTGCCGCGATCGCGGAGACAGCTCCTGCAAGATGGGGGTCCTCGCCGCGTGCGAGCCCTGCATATTCAAGGCGTAGAGCGCCCTTCTTGCCCTCAACCGCCTTCACCCACACTCGCCGGCGGGGAACAAACAGCGACGTTAGCAGGCCAGCAACAGCGAGGATGACGAACAACAGCACCCAAAGCTGGGTGGGATCGTGGTGAACGTCTAGCGAAACGTAGCGGGGAACACTCTGCGACCAGTCCCCTGCGGGGGCCTTCGGTGAGGCTGAATCGAAGGTGATCGTTCCGAGACTGTTAGGCAGATCCACAGTCTGGCCAGGGCGCAGCTCGAGGGCCTTCGTGCCACTGTCACCGCCGGCAATCTGCGTGAGATTCGTGGGGTCGAGCGCGTAAACGTTTTGCGGAATCCCGCTGTCAAGACCCAGGTCTCCCGTGTAGGCGAACAGCGTGAGTACGGGGTTGCGTAGGTCTGGGTGGATTGACGTGAGCGCCCCCGTCTTCAGCTCACCCGCGGTCGGGTAGAAGAAGGCGAGAAAAGCGAGCTGCTGGGGTAGGGCATCCGGAACCCGAATAACGCCCGTGGAGGTGAGGTTGGCGTCTTGGGGAAGGAAAGGAACGGATGCCGTGAACGCGATATTTCCGTTGCCGTCGCGCACCGTGATCGTGGGCGCGTATCCGTTACCGAGCAGATAAAGCTGAGTGTCGCCCACCTCGAGTGGCTCATTGACCTTGATGGCACCCTTCGTGCCAGCCCGGCCGGGCAAGTACGTCGTCACGCTTGCGGTGTAGTCGATGGGCTGACCGTATGCCCTGATGTTCTGCTCTTCGTAAACGGCCTCGAAATCATTAAGCGTGAGACGGTACGGCTGCAGCGTCGAGTCGGTGAAGAACCGTCCCGGTGTGAACGAGTCGTAAGCACCCTTCACGTTGACAAACGATTGCCCTTCGATGATCACTTTTTGACCAGAGAACCCGAAGAGGCCACCGAGTCCTACGGTGATGAGCACGCCGATGAGGGCGGTGTGAAAGACCAGGTTTCCGGTCTCGCGGAGGTAGCCGCGTTCCGCGGACACCGACAGGTTGCCGGAGCCCTCGTAGAGGGCCACCCGGTACCCGCTCGCGCGGAGTTGGGAGCGGGCAGCATCGATGGCGGATGCCGCATCCACGACCGTACCGTCCGCGGTTGCCAGCTCTGCCGCGTTGAGCTCGACGAACTCCATCGCTTCAAGGCGCTCCAACCGCGCTGGCGTGCGGGGAGGCTTCGTGCGCAGTGCCCGAAGGTGGTGAATCGTGCGGGGCAACACGCATCCGATGAGCGAAATGAAGAGCAGGAGGTAGATCGCCGAGAACCACACCGACGTGTACACGTCGAAGAGTTGAATCCGGTCGAGAACGGGGGCGAGGGTCGGGTTCTTGTCGAAGAACTGGATGACTCCGTTAGGGTCAGCACTGCGCTGCGGCCACATTGACCCGGGGACCGCCGCGACCGCGAGCAACAGCAGCAACACAATCGCGGTGCGCATGCTCGTGAGCTGCCGCCAGAAGAACCGCAAATACCCGGTGAGCCCGAGTCTGGGTTGAACGACACTGGGGTCGGGTCTTTCGGGAACACCGGAGCCCTCTACGTGATCAAAGGGGCGTGACAAAAGCTCCGATCACCGCCCCGAGCTGAGACATCAGCGCCTGCCAGAGGCCCGTGACCATGAGGAGTCCGATGATGACGAGAATCACGCCTCCCACGATATTGATGATGCGAATGTTGCGCTTAAGCCAGTCGACCGACCCGCTGACCCAGCCGAACCCGAGAGCCACCAACAAAAACGGAACTCCGAGGCCGATACAGTATGCGGCACCCAGCAGTGCGCCGCGTGCGGGTGAGCCACCGTCGAGGCTCAGAGCAAGAACTGCCGCAAGAGTTGGGCCAATACAGGGCGCCCAGCCGAGACCGAATACGAGCCCAAGAAACGGTGCGCCCGCGAGCCCTGTTGCTACCCGCCAGCGCGGCGTGATCGTGCGCTGCAGGAACGTAAATTGCCCGATGAACACGAGCCCCATGACGATGATGACCACTCCCGCGATTCGAGTGATGACATCCATCCACTGTTTCAGCAGCAGGCCCGCGACCCCGAACACGAGGCCGAACGTCACGAAGACGACGCTGAATCCGAGAATGAAAAGCGCAACCCCGAGAAGCAAGCGGCTGCGATTGGTCTTCGCGGTGGCCCCTTCGCCGTCGCCACCCGCAAAACCGCCCACGAAGCCCAGATAGCCGGGAACCAAAGGAAGAACACACGGCGACGCGAACGAGACGAGGCCAGCCAGGATGGCGATGGGAACAGCAACCAACAGGTTGCCACTCAGCACAAGCTCACCGATCGGGTTCACTACTTGCCGTCACCCTCAACCACGCGCTTGATGATCGCGTCGAGAATCGACGAAGACTCGATCTGACCGAGGATGCGCGCAGCGACGCGCCCCTTCGCGTCGAGCACGAGGGTGGTTGGCAGTGCGCTCGGTGCCACAGTGCCCGCAAACGCTAGCTGCGTGGCGCCGGAGTGCACATCCACAATGGACAGGTAGGTCACACCATAGGTGCGTGCGAACGCGAGAATCGCCCCCGCTTCGTCATAGGTGTTGACTCCAAGGAATTGCGCGCCATGATCTGACCACTGCTGCGAGAGCTTCTCCAGTGCGGGAGCTTCGGCTCTGCAGGGAGCGCAGTATCCCGCCCAAAAGTTCACCACAAGAGCTTCACCGCGATAGTCGTCGCTGGAGACCGTAACACCCGCCTCGTCAACGCCCGAGAATACGATCGGCTCGCCGCGATTTTCTGGCGTGATTTCTAGGATGCTTCCGTCGCCGGCCACATAGTTTTTGTTGCCACCTGCGCCATAATCGATGGCCAACTGGTCGGGTGCGGAACACCCGGAGAAGAGGAGTGCAGCAGCAATGGCGATGGCCGCGGGCGCCAGAATGCGTCGCATCACACCGCCCCCGAGTCGATGGCCTGATCGAGAAGGTCATGCGTCGGTTCGTGGTAACTCACTTCGACGAAAGTGTCACCCTGACGCTCGAATGTCGTAATACTGGAGAGGCTGCAGCGACGCTTGCGTGGGTCATGCCAGAGGCGCCTGCCTGCGAGATCGCGGGTGATCGTGACGATCGGAAGCTGGTGGCTCACGAGGGCAACGTTGCCTGACTCCGTCGACTCCCAAGCATCTTCGAGCGCAGCGAACATGCGCGTCGCGATCGAGCGATAAGCCTCACCCCAGCTTGGGCGGAACGGGTTAGTCACCCATGGCCACGACTGCGGCCGCAAAATCACTTGAGGACCGAACTCAAAATTACGCCCCTCAAACTTGTTGGTGGGCTCGATGAGCCGCTCATCCGTGCGGATGTCGAGTCCAAAAGCCTCTGCGAACGGCTGCGCAGATTCCTGGGCTCGCTGCAGCGGGGAGGCCACCAGTCTGGTCACGTCACTGCCGCTTTCTTTGACTGCCGCGGCGGCCGCGACCGCCATCCGTTCACCGAGCTTAGAGAGGTGAAAGCCGGGAAGGCGACCATAAAGAACACCATCCGGGTTATGAACCTCACCGTGGCGAACGAGGTGAACGAGCGAAGCAGGCACCCCTCCAGTCTAGATAACCAATCTGGGACTCTAGACTTGATCAGTGACCAAACGCAGCCTGATCAAGAACCTTGCCGCCTCAACCGACGGACCAGTGACGGTCTCTGGCTGGGTGGACACCGTACGCGACCAGAAGAAAGTGCAGTTCATTGTGCTGCGCGACGAGTCTGGCGCCCTTCAACTTGTGCACCCGCGCGCTGAAGAATCCGACCCCATTGCCGACACCATCTCCTCGCTCGGCCTCGGCAGCTTCGTGACCGTGACCGGCACGTTTAAGCACGACGAGCGCGTAAAGCTTGGCGGCATCGAAGTTGTTATCGAGGCGATCGACGTTGTCAGCGAAGCGCTCGAGTCACCCATTGCCGAGGACACGGGCGTTGACAAGCGCATGGACTGGCGCTTTCTCGACCTTCGGGTGCCAAAAAACAATCTCGTCATGCGCATCCAGACCACCCTCGAGCACGCCTGGCGTTGCTATTGGATCGAGCACGACTTCGTTGAAATCCACACACCCAAGCTCATGGCGAGCGCAAGCGAGTCGAAGGCGGAGCTGTTCGAGGTCAAGTACTTCGACGGCACCGCGTACCTCGCTCAGAGCCCCCAGTTCTACAAGCAGATGGCGCAGCCTGCCGGTCTCGGCAAGGTGTTCGAGATCGCCCCGGCCTTCCGCGCCGACCCCAGCTTCACGAGTCGTCACGCCACCGAGTTCACGAGCGTCGACGCCGAGTTCAGCTGGATCGACAGCCACGAGGATGTCATGCGACTTCACGAAGAACTCATGGTCGCCGGCTTCACCGCGGTGAAAGAGAAGCACGGCGCCGAGATCGAGGCCGTCTTCGGCATCGAGATCACCGTTCCCAGCACACCATTCCCCCGCATCCCCCTTGCTGAGGCTAAGAAGATTGTGGCCGAGCGCGGTTACGAGGTGCCCCGTCACGACGACGACATGGACCCTGAGGGTGAGCGCCAGATCTCCGCGTACGCGAAGGAGAAGTTTGGGCACGAGTTCGTGTTCCTCACCGACTACGCCTCCAGCATCCGTCCGTTTTATCACATGCGCCACGACGGGGATGCTGGCCTCACCAAGAGCTACGACCTCATCTTTAACGGCGTGGAGATCTCGACCGGCGCTCAGCGCGAGCACCGCATTGAGGTGCTGGAAACGCAGGCACGAGAGAAGGGTCTCGACCCTGAGGAGCTCGCGTTCTACCTCGATTTCTTCCGCTACGGTGTTCCGCCGCACGGAGGTTTTGGCATGGGCCTGGCCCGAGTGCTGATGCTCATGCTCGGCTTGCCGAACCTGCGTGAATCGACCTACCTGTTTCGCGGCCCGACGCGCCTTCAGCCCTAACGATGTCGAGTCCTCGCGTCTCCGAAGTTTTGGCGGAGCTCGCTGCCCTCGACAACCCGAAATTTCGTGAAATGAATGCCCGGCACGGGGACGACCACGGAGTAAACCTGAGCGATATGCGTGCGGTCGCCAGGCGGCTTAAGACCGACGATGCTCTCGCTCGCGAATTGTGGAGAACCGGTAACACGGCCGCACGACTGCTTTCCCTTTTGATCTGCCGCCCCAAGAACTTCGACGCGCACGAGCTCGACACAATGTTGCGGGAAGGCCGAATTCCGAAGGTGAATGCCTGGCTCGTGAGCTACGTCATCAAAAAGAGTGCCCACGCCGAAGAAATGCGGCTTAGGTGGCTCAGCGATCCAGACGAAGTGGTCGCGAGCGCGGGCTGGGCACTCACGAGCGACCTCGTCTCTCGCAATCCAGAGGTTCTCGATCTCGTGGCACTCCTCGACACCATCGAGTCACAGATGAAGGCCGCGCCAGAGAGACTGCAATGGGCGATGAATACCTGCTTAGCCCACATAGGCATCGAGCACGTGGAATATCGCGAGCGTGCTATCAGCATTGGTGAGCGACTTGGGGTGCTCAAGGATTACCCGACGCCCCCGAACTGCACGTCACCGTATGCGCCACTGTGGATCGCCGAGATGGTGAAGCGCCAATCGACGGCGAAGAAAAGCGGTAAAGCTAGCTGAGGTCTTCGACCGTTGCGCCGGCAGCGTTCTTCATGACCGACTCGACGGCGCTCTTCGCGGAAGCCTTGGCGACGTAGTTCTCGCTCACGGCAAGAACCTGGCCATTGCTGGCTACGATGCGCCAGAAGTACGGCTGGGTCGTTGACTTGCCCTTGACTATCTGGAACTTCATGGTGGTGCTCCTTAGGTGTGTACGCCCGAAAGCGCGTGAGATAATCCTATGCGCGCACCGAAGTCACCGCGTGGAACCCTGCGCGTCTAAACCAAATAGTCGACGGCGCAACGCTCGCCAACAGTTTCTTGGATGAGTTTGGCTACTTTGAGATGCTCTGGGTGGTGTCGATAGACCTCGAGGGCCTCCTCATCGGCAACATCGACCGTCAGGGCGAGATCCCAGTTTCCCGGGTTCTCGATCATGTTGAGCCCAACTGTTAATGCCAAAATCTGCGCAATGTGCGGCGGGAGTGCTTCGAGTGCAGCGGCGAGCGTCGCGGCACTTTCGGTGCGCTCGCGAGCGGATGCCGCACCCATTTTCATCACAACAACATGACGAAGAGTCATCGGCTGCCTTCCAACGCGCTGCGGAGTTTCTCAGCGTTCACCCGCCAGTGGGCGTGCTCGTCACCGTCGATGAGCAGGACCGGAATTTTCTCCCAGTAGAGATCATGAAGTTGCGGATCGTCCAAAATTGAACGCTTCTCCAGCGTGACGGTGACCTGATCACCGAGGTCGTTCAACACATCGTCAATCACGCCCTGGGCGACATCACACAAATGGCAGTCAGGTTTGCCAATGAGAGTGAGCTGCACGGCAGTCACGAGCAGACGGACTGCTACTTCTTGTTGCGACGCTGGTGGCGCGTCTTACGCAGCAACTTGCGGTGCTTCTTCTTTGCCATGCGCTTGCGACGCTTCTTGATAACTGAACCCATACACACCTCGATGATTGTGGTTCCAACGTTGAGAACCGTGAAGACCGGGCTCGCAACGAACCACGGAAAAATACCTCGGGTAAGTCTAGCGGAATCAACCGGTCGCAGAATCACTGTCAGCGATGTGCGTACCGATCGCCAACTCGACAGCAGATTCTGGCACCCTGAATGATCGACCAAAACGGATCGCCGGAAGCTCACCGGAGTGCACGAGACGATAGACGGTCATTTTTGACACGCGCATCATGTCGGCAACTTCGGCGACGGTGAGAAACCTCACCTCGGATAGTCCGCGCGACATCGTCAACTTCCCCCTGGTCAATAAACACTCGTTACGGGTGTGACGGGAGTGCTTGAAGCACACTCTAGGGGTAAAAGTGAACTTTTGTCTATGGCCCCGCGGTGCCAGCAGCGGTCACGGGTTACCGCTTAGATATCGCCGCGACGACCCAGCTTCTCGCGAATCGGATCAATGACCTTCTTCTCCACTTTCGCGGATGCCTCCTCAAAAGCGTGCGTTGCCCCCTCGATCACCGAACGAACCTGGTGGGATGCACCCGCCGCCGTGCGGCCTACCGCCGTTCCGGCATCCGTCGGGTGATCGATTGTCTCCGCCATCTTTCTCAGAGGTTTCGGTAAACCTGAACCCGCCCACGCGGTGAACGCGCTCGCTCCAGCCCCAGCAGCCGCAGCCAAATCATCGGC
>JBDSUT010000133.1:0-9471 GCA_039927595.1 Terrimesophilobacter sp. | reverse complement strand
GAGACATCCTTTGCGACACCGAATTCGCGCTCCCACTCAGCTTGGTCACTCTGCGCAGCGCGCGCGACGAGCTCAGAGCCGGAGGCCTTCACAATGTCTCCAACCGCGGCGGAGAGGCGCGCATCTTTGCCACCCTTGACCTTCGCGGTCGCCCACGAGCCGAGGTGCACGAGGTAGTTCGGCCCACCCGCTTTGGTTGTGGCTCCCACAACGGAGCGCTTCCAGCCACCGAACGGCTGGCGACGAACAATCGCGCCCGTAATGCCGCGGTTCACGTAGAGGTTTCCGGCCTGCACGCCATCGAGCCACGTTTCGAGTTCCTGCGGGTTCAGCGAGTGCAAACCAGCGGTCAGTCCGTAGTCGACCTGGTTCTGCAACGCCATGGCCTCCTCAAGGGTGTCGGCACGCATGACGCCGAGGATCGGCCCGAAGAACTCGGTGAGGTGAAAGTAGCTGCCGGGAGCAACACCGGTGCGGATGCCGGGTGACCACAGTCGACCACTCTCGTCGAGCTGTTCAGGCTTGAGCAGCCACCGCTCGCCCGCCTCCAACTCAGTGAGGCCCTTCTTGAGCTTGCCGTTGGCGGCCTCAATGATCGGACCCATCTGGGTGGTGGGGTCGCTCGGGTAGCCGACGCGCAGCGTGGTTGCCGCATCAATGAGTTGCTTCTCGAAGCGCTCGGAACGGGCGACCGATCCGACGAGGATGACGAGGCTTGCCGCTGAGCACTTCTGCCCGGCGTGGCCGAAGGCGCTCTTGACGACATCCGCGACAGCAAGGTCGAGGTCAGCCGAAGGCGTGACGATGATGGCGTTCTTGCCACTGGTTTCTGCGAGCAGTTTGAGCTCCGGTCGCCAGGAGCGGAACATCTCGGCTGTCTCGTAACCACCGGTGAGGATGACGCGGTCAACCTCGGTGTGGGACACCATCTTCTCGCCGAGGTTGCGGTCCTTGAGATCCACGAGCGCAAGAACGTCGCGCGGAACGCCCGCGCGCCACAGCGCGTCCACCATGACGGCGCCGGAGCGCTGAGCCTGCTTGGCCGGCTTGATGATGACGGAAGCGCCAGAGGCGAGCGCCGCAAGCGCTGATCCTGCGGGGATCGCGACCGGAAAGTTCCACGGCGGGGTCACGACGATGAGCTTGGATGGCGTGTACTTGGCGCCATCCACCTTGTCGAGCTCTTCGGCAAGCTGCGCGTAGTAGCGGGCGAAGTCGATCGCCTCGCTGATCTCCACGTCACCTTCGGCGATCGTCTTGCCTGCTTCGCTGGCCATGACCTCGATGAGGTTGCCTCGGGTCTCTTCGAGCACGTCGGCGGCCTTGCGCAGAATCTTGGCGCGACCAGCGCCACCCAGCGCAGCCCAGCCCTTGGCTGCGGGCAGCACGCGAGCGAACACGGCATCGAGTTGCTTCTCATTCTCGATGGCTGCGGCTTTGACGATGTCGTTGCCCATGGTGCTCTTCGGTACGGCATGGAGTACTTTTGCGCCCCACGCACGGTTGTCGGGAAGCGAAGGGTCGGTGTCGGCCGTGTTGGCAAAATCTCCGCCAAACGGTACGTGCTTTTCGAGGCGAGACTGCTTGCGGTTGCGTTCAGGGACGACCGTGTCCACATCGGCGAGGGAGGCCAAGAAGCGGTCCCGCTCACGGTTCCAGAGCTTCTTGTTGTCGACGAGCTCGAACACTGCCGACATGAAGTTCTCTTGGCTGGCGTTCTCTTCGAGACGACGGATGAGGTACCCGATCGCGACGTCAAACTCCTGTGGCTGCACGACGGGTGTGTACAGCAGAAGGCTGCCGACATCCTTGCGTACCGCATCGGCTTGGCCCTCGGCCATGCCAAGCAGCATCTCGAAGTCGACGTGGTCAGACACGCCGCGCGCTTCGGCCAGCAGGTGGGCGAATGCAATGTCAAAGAGGTTGTGACCGGCAACGCCGATGCGCACTGCGGTGGTGCGTTCACGGGTGAGCGCCCAGTCGAGCACGCGCTTGTAGTTCGTGTCGGTGGCCTGCTTGCCGTCGCAGGTCACAGCCTCCCAGCCGTGCAGGGTGGCATCCACCGTCTCCATGGCGATGTTTGCGCCCTTGACGAGGCGGATCTTCACGGGGGCTCCGCCGCGGGCCACGCGCGCGGTGGACCACTCGACGATGCGCTGGTAGGCACCGAGGGCATCCGGAAGGTAAGCCTGCAAGACGATGCCCGCTTCAAGTTTGAGCAGGTGAGGCTGGTCGAGGATGGCTTCGAAGACGGCGATCGTGAGGTCGAGGTCGCGGTACTCCTCCATGTCCATGTTGATGAACTTGGGGGTGGCCGAGTTTGCCGCGAGCTCGTAGAGCGGGGTGAGGCGCTTGGTGACACGCTCCACGGTCTCGTCGAACGCCCACATGTTGAGTTGGCTTTCGATGGAGGAAACCTTGATCGACACGTAGTCGACATCCGGGCGCTCAAGCAGTCGCTTGGTTCCGGCGAGGCGACGCTCCGCTTCTGCCTTGCCGAGCACGATCTCACCGAGCAGGTTGATGTTGAGGCGAATGCCGGGCTTCTTCAATTGCGCAATCGCGCGCCCGAGTTTGGCCGGTCGAGCATCCACGATGAGGTGGGCGACCATGCCGCGCACGACGCCACGGGCGATCGGAACGACGGGCCACGGCAGCAGTGGGGCGAAGAACCCTCCCACGCGCACGGCTGCCCGCATGTACCAGGGCAGGAATGCAGGGGTGCTCTTGGCGAGCACGGAGAGGTTGCGCGCGGCAACGTTCAGGTCTTCTGGACGGATGACGCGGTCAACGAATCCGAGCGTGAAGTCGAGTCCGTTCTGGTCTTTCAGCACCTGTGCGAGCAGCTGAGCGGAGCCACTCGGCTTGACGGCGGCGCCGCGGGTTGCCCAGTCGTGCGCGAGTGCGACGGCATCTTCGGCGATGGTTGCCGGCAGGGCAGGGGTGAGGGAGGAAGTCTTGGCCATGAGGTCAAGAATAGCCCCAAAACCTTGCCAAGTGGCAAGTTATTTTCTAACTCTTTTCCAACTCACTCAGGGGAACCGAAATAACAGCGCTGACCAGCAAATTCATCGCTTCTGCCACGTTCACATTTTCGCGGTCGTACAGCCACTGAAGCTGCAAACCATCCATCATTCCCAAGATTGCTTGTGCGGCCGTTTTGGGCGTCCACCCTGCCCGCAAAAAACCGCCCTCGTGCGCTCGCGACAGAAACAGCGACATGGAGTCGATCAGGTTCTCGTAGAACTCCGCGTAATACTCGTGCGCGGGGTGCTCTTCGTTGGTCGCCTCCGCGGACGCCATGTTGTACAACTCGATAAGACCGGGCACCTTGACGTTGCCCTCCGCCACCACAATGAGCTGGCCGATCGACATGCCACCCTCATCCGAGAAGTGCCGGCGGAGTCGCTCATCACGCCGCCGCAGCACCGCCATGAGCAACTCGTTCTTCGTCGGAAAATAGTGCATCAGAGATTGGTGGCTCACGCCAACGCGGCTCGCGATCTCGCGAAGTGATGCTCCGTGCAAGCCCACCTCTCCGAAGACTTCGAGCGCAGCATCCAGAATCGCTTGACGCTTGGCAACGCCCTTCGGCGAGTGACCGTAAGCCTGCGCCATCGTCTCCTCGATTCCCGCATTGATTGCCTCGACGCACCCAGCCTATGCTCTGCTCGTCGCGCAACTCCCCCACCTAGCGAGGTTTGTGGAAGCCTAAGGTGGAATCATGCTGAGCCTCGATTCCGTGCAGGATGCCGCCCAACAACTCGACGGCATCGCCCACCGCACCCCACTCATTACCTCGCGCACCCTCGACGAGTTGTGTGGCGCGCACGTCACTCTCAAATGCGAGAACCTGCAGCGCATTGGAGCCTTCAAGTTCCGTGGCGCCTACAACGTGATCTCACGCCTCACCGCCGACGAGCTTGGAAGAGGAGTGGCCGCCTGGTCCTCTGGCAACCATGCGCAAGCCGTGTCACTCGCCGCCGTGATGATGGGCTCGCACGCGACCATCATTATGCCCTCGGATGCCCCAGAAGCGAAGGTCGCTGCCACTCGTGGATACGGTGCCACCGTCGAGTTCTACGACCGGGTGCACGACGACCGCGAAGCACTCGGTCGCACGATCGCCGAAAAGGGCGGGCTCACCATCATCCCGCCGTATGAGCACTACGGCGTGATGGCGGGGCAAGGAACGGCTGCCCTCGAGCTGCTGCAGGATGCCGGCGAGCTCGATGAGCTGCGCGTTCCGATTGGTGGGGGCGGGCTGATGGCCGGCAGCGCCACGGCGGCAAAATCGCTGTTCCCCGGCATCCGGATGGTGGGGGTCGAGCCAGAGACTGGTGACGACACCAAGCGTTCGCTCGAGGCCGGCCACCGCGTCACAATTCCGGTGCCCGCCACGATCGCTGATGGACAAGGTGCTGAAACTCCCGGCGACATGACGTTCGCCATCAACCGAAAGTTAGTGGATGCCGTCGACCTCGTCACCGACGCCCAGCTGATCGAGGCAATGGCCTTCGCCTTCGACCGGCTGAAACTCGTGTTGGAACCCTCGGGCGCCACCGCGCTTGCGTCGGTCATGTTCGGCACGAAGCCAGAGCCCGGCTCACGTGTTGGAGTGATTCTCTCCGGTGGCAACGTCGGGCTTAAACGCTTTCTGCAGTTGATGGGGCGTTAGCTTTCGACTGCGCGCATCACAGTTATTGCCCCGGTGAATGGTGCTACATCGTTCGTACCCACCAGGAGAAACATCCGCCCGTAGGGTGGAACCTGAACGAAAAAGCTTCCAAGGTCATCGACAATGCCCATTTCTTTACCACTCGCGGCATCGGTGATCGTCCTGCGCGGCAGCAGTTGATCGGAGCGCACGGTGCCTTCGATCGTGTCACCGCTGAAGTTGAGCACTGTCACCTGCAGGGGGGCATCCTCGAGCGTCGTGTCACCGCCGTCCAGTCTGTGCACCATGACGAGCATGGCGGGGTGGGCGACATCCGGAATATCGAGCTGGGTTGCGACATCGAGGTCGTAGTTGTCGCGAATTCTCAATATCCCTTTCAACTGCGAGGCGAAAGAGTTGGGGTCAGCGAGCTGCGCGGTGATCGAACCGTAAAGGGATCGCCCGCGCGGCATGCCAGAACTCGACACGGTAGCGGTGGGGTCCGAGTCGATCAGGTCGTGCGCGCCGCGGTGAATCCAGCGCGTATCGCCGTGCGCAATGAGCTCGGTCACGGTGTCTTCCGGCACGGGAAGCATGCCGAGAAGATCCCAGGCCGACAGCGCGAAAACGCCAGGCTGCCAAGCATTGAAGCAGGCAAGCAGCAGGTGAGCCTTGCGGATGTCGCCCACGTCACCCTCCCCGATGGCATCCAGCTTCGTGAACCCTTGCACTGCGGCGATCACTGACGCACTCGTGCACGCAATGCCGTTGGTCGTGAACACACGGTTGTAGCTGGCATGCTCCCCCGTGAGAGCCTCGGTGAGGTCAGCACGAATTGTCTCAGCCAGTTCGAGCCCGGTGATCTCGGCCCCGCGAAAGGGGAAGTTGTCGAGGTGGTGACGGCTCGCCCAGTGCACCAACTCATAGGTGAGCTCGTCGTGATTCTGTAGAGCGTGAACCAGCCCGACCGGCTGCACTCCCAACTCAAGTGAGGTTCGCAGAGTGAGCCGCAAAAATTCGGTGTCCGCCATCGCCAACGCGTGGTGGTACGCCGGCCGATTGATGAAGTCGTACGAGAGGTCTGCGCCCACGCGGCTCGTGTCGCGAATGTCTTCGATTCCAAGATTGAGCTCCTGAAATGAGAACCCGCCCACCTTGCGCACCATACTCGCGATGAGGTGGTTTGCTGCCTCCGAGAGCGGATGCCCCTCCGACCACCCCGGCAAGCCTTCGGCGCTTTTCTCCACACCCAGAAACCCGTTGGCGTCCAACCGCAGAGCACTAGAACCGAGCTCACCGAGGGAGTGCAGTGCATCGCCTATCACTAACCGCATTCCCGCAAAAGTGGGGTCGAGCCAGTTGATGGAGGGTTGACCCTGCTTGAAGTAGTGCAGGTACACCCAGCGGCGGGTGCGCCCGTCAACCCCAAGAACCGGCGCCGTTGCGCTCCAGTTGGTGTCCTTCACCCCGGGGTTGTAGAAGATGACGCGCTGCAGTTGACCGATGATGTACCCGCGCGAAGACAAACTCGCTTCTGTTGCCGGGTCAAGGTTCACGGCATCGCGGCCTTCGAGGACATCCGGCAGCAGGCCCCAGTCTTCTTCCGGGATTTCGACCATGTGGTAGATGCCCGGGTAGTCCTTGTAGGCCATCTCGGCCAGGCGAAAGTCGGCTCCCTTGCCGGTGTGTCCGGGCACAATATCGTCGATGATGCTTCCGCCGTGATGATCGGCCACATCGCAGAGGGTGCGAAACTCATCGTCCGAACCGAACATCGGATCCATCTGGGTGCTGATGCGGTCGAAGTGCCCGTCGACACTCGCCGTGTGTTCCCACCCGGTGAGTCCGCCCGCAAGCTTCACCGGCCCGGTGTGCACACCGTCAATACCAATGCTCTCGAACGCCTGCCAGAGTTCTTCACTCCCCAAGGCATTGAGGTAGGACTGCCCAGGCGCGGTGATGAGCGAGATGGGGTAGGCGGTAAACCAGACGGAGGCGATGCGGATGGCGCGGCGCGCATCCGGCCGAGCGTACGGGTTACGCCACATGCTCGGCTTGCCCGAAAGCCCCCGCGCCAAGACGTCAGCGTCTCGCAGCATCGACTGCCGCTTGAGCCAGGAGATGTAGGACGGGTTCGAGGCTGCCGCCGAACGCGGATCACTGTAGGAGTGCCGAACCGCACTCGAACGCAACTGCTCGCGTGGCCGCAACCGTTTCGGCCTCGCCGGGTAGAGAACATCGTCGTAGGTGGGCTCCTGGGGCTCGATCTCGTGCACGTCTGCGCTCTCTTCTGCGCTCTCATTACCGGCGCCTTCTGCGCGTGCACGAGCGTGTTCCATGCTTCTAGTCTCCCCTTGATAGGCCACAAAGTGCCAATGCGCGATCACATTCTGTGCCCTTCACCAGATTGCGGGGCTACCCTCGTGGGCATGTCTACGACTGGGACGATGATCGACGCGCTCGCCGAATGGGTGGGTTCGCAGCGCTGGTTCGTAGGCGGGCGCACCCGTGCTCAATTGGGCATCATCCACTCGATGCTTCACCACAGCGACGCCAGAACCCGCGTGGAAACCTTGGTCATTTCCGACGACGGGGGCGCCTGGCCTGTCTTCTATCAGGTTCCTGTTGTGCTGCGCAGGCAACGTCGAGAGCAACCCGATCAGGGATTCATTGGCCTCGTCGACGCGGGAGAAGCACAACCGTGGTTCGCCTACGACGGACCAACTGACACCGAGTTCACTCTGCCCCTGCTCGCGCGGCTGAGTGAGCGCGAAGGCGCTGGCTCCGGCTCGGGGTCGAGTGAGCGTATGACCTCAACCGTGCTTCGAGGCGAGCAGTCCAACACCTCGATCGTGTACTCGAGCGCGTCAGGCGAGCCACTCGCGATCTGCAAAATCTTTCGCATGCTCCACCACGGTGAGAACCCGGATGTCGTGCTGCAGTCGGCTCTCGCCCTTGCGGGTTCCACGACTGTTCCCGCGATTGTGGGCAGCATCGTGGGTGAGTGGCCGGATTCGGCTCAGCCCTCCGGTGTCGCGCGCGGCCACCTCGCCTTCGCCCAGCGGTTTCTTGTTGGCGCTGAGGACGGTTGGCAGCTCGCACTGGACGCGGCATCCGACGGCACCGATTTCACTCGGGAGGCTCACAGCATCGGCGCGGCCGTCGCTGACGTGCACGCAACACTAGCCTCCGCGCTGCCCACGCGGGCGGCAAACGAAGAGGACTTCGCAATTGCTGTGTTCGAGTGGCAGCGCCGGCTGGATGCGGCGATCGCTGCCGCTCCTGAGATTGAGACCGTGCGGAACCCCATCGAGGCTTTGTATTCACGCGCGGAGTCAGTGCCCTGGCCGCAATTGCAGAGAATTCACGGCGACCTGCACCTTGGTCAACTGCTGCGTGCTCCTGATGGGCTCTGGACGATCATCGATTTTGAGGGCGAACCGATGCGCCCGCTGGCCGAACGCTCGCGGCTCGACATCCCACTTCGCGATGTCGCCGGCATGCTGCGCAGCATCGACTATGCGGCCGGCTCACGAGCTTCTGCACCGCGCATCGAGCAGTGGGTGGGTGCGTGCCGGGCGGCTTTTCTCGACGGGTACGGTGAGCGATCCCGTGACAACGCGCCACAAAATTTGGCCCTGCTTGCCGCATTCGAAATGGACAAGGCGCTGTACGAGGTCGTCTACGAAGCCCACAATCGACCCGCGTGGTTGCCGATCCCGACCGCGGCGGTGTTTCGTCTTGCCGCCGAATCAGAAAGCAGTGTCACTTCCGCCCGGTGAACTTGTCCATCGAGCTGTAGACCAAGAACACCCGGCCGGCGACGACATCCCACGCCCTCGTGGGGAGCAAGCCCTTGATCGCTCTACCAAAGCCCACCGTCCATGGTTTCATGAGCATCGGCTTGCCTTTAAGCATGGCGTTCCACGCGGCGTTGGTGGCGTTCTCCGGTGTCATGATCGGGGTCCACAGTGGGCCACGCACTCCCTCAAACATTCCCGTGCTGATGTAGCTCGGAGCAAACGTGGTCACCTTCACGTGCGGGTGGCCGGCCTTCAGAAGCTCGAGCCGCACCGAGTCACTCCAGCCGATCATCGCCCACTTGGACGCCGCGTACACGCTCATGCGTGGGTTCGATAATGTGCCGGCGGCGGAGGCGATATTGAGGATGCGGCATGCGATCGGGCTCGCAATCATGCCTGGCAGAAACTCGCGCGACAGGTACATTGCGGCGAGTGAATTGATGTTCATGGTGAGTTCGATGTCGTTAGCGGGGTCGTGCTCCCAGAAGAAACTGCTGCGGATGATACCCGCGTTATTGACGAGCACGTGCGGGTCGCCAACGTCGTTGCGCACGCGAGCGGCCACTGTGGCAATGTCTCTGCGCGAGGACAGGTCGACGACATAACTGTGAATGGTTGTGTCGGTTCCCGCAGCAAGCGCGCGGGCTTCAAGTTCGGTCGCTGTGGCCGCCATCGCCTCGGCGTTGACGTCGAGGAGCACCACGTGAGCGGCACCCTCATCCACCGCCTTCTCGGCGTAGATCTTTCCCATACCCATAGCGGCACCCGTGATGGCTACCGTCAACCCCGAAACTGAGCGCATGTGCAACCTCTTTCTTGTGCTCAGCCTAATTGCGAAATGTTCTGCGCACTCGACGGCAACTCTTACCTGAATTTGGGGGCGGCCGCGGCCCGCAGAAAACGCACCCACACGGAGCGCCGTGACGGTTCGCTGCGTACGGCACCCGTCTCTCGTTCCACGCGGTCGAAGGCTTCTTCGATCAAAGCGTCATGCATAGGGCGAAAAAACAA
>JBDSUT010000132.1:0-4261 GCA_039927595.1 Terrimesophilobacter sp. | reverse complement strand
TGATGCCCGTCTCGCGCACGGCCTTCTCGCGCCGGATGGTGTCGGTGAAGAGGGCGTTGCCGCCGTCAACAATGATGTCTCCCGGCTCGAACACTGCGACGAGTTGGTCGATCACGGCATCCGTTGGTGCGCCGGCTTTCACCATGATGATGGCGGTGCGCGGGGTGGAGAGCGATGCGGCGAACGCTTGCACAGTTTCACTGGGCACAAATCCGGCCTCAGGATGCTCGGCAACAAGCGCGTGAGTCTTCTCAGCGGAGCGATTGTAGATGGCCACGGTATTGCCTTCTCGGCTCGCCAGATTGCGGGCGAGGTTTGAGCCCATGACGGCAAGGCCGACCACCCCAATGTTCGCAATACTGTTTGTGGCTTCAGTCATGGTCTTCTCCTCGGATGTCGCTTCGTTCTCCGCGCCCTTCAAGGCTAGCGCGGAGTACCCAGACACGATTGACAACGTGCAGAAGGTGGAGGCCGGGCATCCGCTCACCGACGAGGATCGGTGGGTGTGGCGGTGCCCGTCAGCTTCGACCAGTGGCCCGAGCAGATCGTGGCAGTCATCCGCGCGAAACTCCGAGCGTTGTAGTGTGGCGTCATGCACTCCTTGCAGCAGCAGATCATCCGGGAGCTCGGAGTTGTGCCCGTTATTGACGCGCGCGCAGAAATTGAGGCGCGCGTGCGCTTTCTCGTCGACTACGCAAAGGCGGCGCGCGCGAAAGGGTTTGTGCTTGGGATTAGCGGGGGCCAAGATTCTTCTCTCGCCGGCCGTTTGTGTCAGCTCGCCGTTGATCGGCTCGCAACCGAAGGCGTTCACGCTGAGTTTCTCGCGGTGCGACTGCCGTACGCGGTGCAGCGTGACGAGGCTGACGCTCAACTGGCTCTGCAGTTCATTCAGCCGGAGGACGCGATCACGTTTAACATCAAACGCGCCGTCGACGGGTTTGTCGACGAGTACGACCATGCAGTGGGCGACGACATGAGGGACTTCACGAAAGGCAACGTTAAGGCCAGAGCCCGCATGATTGCTCAGTACGCGCTCGCCGGCCAACGCTCCCTTCTGGTCGTTGGCACAGACCACGCCGCCGAGGCGATCACAGGTTTTTACACAAAATTCGGGGATGGCGCGGCAGATATTACGCCCCTCTCAGGGCTCAACAAGCGGCAGGGGCGTGCGCTCCTGGAGGAGCTGGGGGCACCGGCGCGGCTCTACGAGAAGGAGCCAACCGCTGACTTGCTTGACGATAATCCAGGGCAATCAGACGAGGCGAATTTGGGTGTCAGTTACCAGCACATCGACGACTACCTCGAGGGCAAAACGGTGCCGGATGCCGCAGCGCAGGCCATTGAGGCGAAGTTCCTCGGATCGCGCCACAAACGTCACCTGCCCGTCGGCCTCTCCGACAATTGGTGGCGTTTACCGACCGAGTGACCCGGGACTCTTCACAGTGCGCTAAACTCGGTGATTGAACTTCGGCGAGGGATCGCTGGGCGTCCAGAACTTGGGCGGCGGGCATCAGTAATCGACGCAGTGAGTAGGCAGGGTCTTCGCAGGCCGCACAGTCTTTCCTCACGCGCAGGCGTTCGAGTTGACCACCACAAGACACGCGGGCCATAAAGCCTGCTAAGGAGACCATCATGACTGACCACTCGGCGACAGCCCGAATCCAGGCGAGAAAAGAACGCGATGCGCGGGTTGACAACCACCTGGTTGCGGAGCTTCGTGAGAACTTCGGCAAGGGTTTTGCCCGCCGCTTGCGCATGCAGGGCCGCATTCCTGCCGTCGTCTTCGGCCACGGCACTGCACCCCAGCACGTGAGCCTTCCGGCACACGAAGTGGGCTTGTTGCTGCGCAAGGCGAACGCCATTCTTGAGCTGGACATTGCTGGCAAGAAGATCCTTGCGCTCGTCAAGGACGTGCAGAAGGACCCCGTGCACCAGATCATTGAGCACCTTGACCTTGTCATCGTCAAGAAGGGTGAAAAGGTGCACGTTGAGGTTCCGATCCACCTCGAGGGCGAGTCCTTCAGTGGCACGATCGCAATGCTCGAGGTGAACACGATCCGCCTTGAGGCAGACGCAACTCACATTCCTGAGCGCATCATCATCGACATTGAGGGCGCAGAAGAGGGCACCAAGATTCACGCCTCTGACGCTGTTCTTCCGACAGGCTCCAGCCTCCTGGATGACCCAGAGTTGCTGCTCGTGCAGGTCATCGTTCCTGCGGCCGCGAACCTTGGTGAGTCGGATGAGACTGAAGAGGACGACGAGACCGCTGCTGCTGAGGGCGGCGACGCTGAGGCCGCATCTGAGGATGCTGCTGAGGCTTCTGCCGAGTAACTGGCCGACTACGTCGCCGCACGATGGACACAGATTTGTGGCTTGTAGTCGGGCTCGGTAACCCCGGGCTCGGCTACGCCGCGAATCGCCATAACGTGGGCGAGATGGTGGTCGCCGAACTGGGTACCCGGTTTTCGGCAAAGTTTAAGCGTCACAAAGCTAACGCGATGGTTGCCGAGGTTCGTGCCGGAATTGGCGGGCCGAAGCTGATCTTGGCGGGAACGAACACGTTCATGAACGTGTCTGGTGGGCCGGTTGCGAACCTCCTGAAGTTTTACAAGATTGCTCCTGATCACCTGATTGTCATTCACGACGAGCTCGACATTCCCTTCGACTCTGTGCGTCTGAAGTTCGGCGGCGGGCACGGCGGGCACAACGGTCTGCGGGACATCGTGGCCGCGATCGACACCGGCGACTTCATCCGCGTGCGTGTGGGTATCGGGCGGCCGCCGGGTCGGCAGGATGCCGCCGACTTCGTGCTGAAAGATTTTTCGTCCACCGAGAAGAAGTCTCTGCCCTCGGTGACTGCTGATGCCGCGGATGCCGTTGAGCTCATCGCCTCTGAGGGTCTGTCGGCTGCGCAGTTGCGCTTCCACACGGCTTCCGACTGACTTGGCGCTAGATTTCCGAGGGCCGGGACGGCCATCGGCGCTGGCGTCGCAGCGAGGCCAGAAATGGCCTCGCTCTCAGCTCCAGCGCGCGCGCGTAGACTATTCGGGTGATACTTGAGGGCTTAAGTGCCAGGCTTCTGCACGCCCGCACGTTCGAACGCGCCCTCAAACAGGCCCGCCACAGCGCCGATTTCTCGCTCGTTGACGGTCTCCGGGCCCCGCTCTTGGCGAGTATTCTCGCTGACCGCAAAGGCCCACAAGCCCTCTTCGCCATAGTCGCGACGGGGCGCGATTCCGAATCGCTGAGAGATGCCGTCGCCTCCATGATTCCGGATGCGGAGATCCTCGAGTTTCCGGCCTGGGAAACCCTGCCGCACGAGCGCTTGAGCCCGAGCGCCGAGACCGTGGGTAAGCGAATCTTCGCGTTGCGCAGACTGCATCAGTGGCAGGGCGAAGGTGTCGACCGGCATCCGCTTGTCGTTGTGGCGAGTGTGCGGGCTGCGCTGCAGCCGCTAGCCCCAGGTCTTGCCAGCATTGAGCCGATCACGCTCACGGTGAGCGCCCGCGGCTACAACCTCGCCGAGCTTTCGGAGCAACTTGTTTCCCTTGCGTACGCGCGCGTCGACATGGTGACCTGGCGCGGAGAGTTCGCGGTGCGGGGAGGCATTCTTGACGTGTTTGCGCCGACCGACGATCACCCGCTGCGGGCCGATTTCTTCGGTGACGAGCTTGAGCAGTTGCGCTACTTCTCGGTCGCCGATCAGCGCTCCCTCGACACGGAGGTCACCTCGGTTGAGTTGCAGCCGAGCCGCGAAATGATTCTCACCGACGCGGTGCGTCAGCGCGCGAGCGAGATGCAGCACGAGTTTCCGAGCCTCAGCACCATCCTTGCAAAGGTCGCGGAGGGCATCCCGGTTGACGGCATGGAGTCGCTCGCCCCAGCTCTCATCGACCGGCTCGTTCCGGTCACCCACTACTTGCCGCCGGATGCCGCGATCGCGGTGATCTCCCCAGAACGGGTCGCGAGTCGCGCCGTGAGTCTTGGCGAAACGAACCGCGAGTTCTTGGCCGCGGCGTGGAACGCGGCGACGGCGGGGGCGGAGGCACCGATCGACCTTGATGCCGGTGACTTTCTGACCATGACCGAGTTGCGGGCGGCATCCGCTGGGCGCACCTGGTGGACTTTCAGTGGCTTTGTCCTCCACGGCGCGGCGTGACTGGGAACGCTTGCTTGTTCGCGGCGGCCAAGGGTGGGTACAACGCCAGCAACCTCAGCGAAATCCCTCTATCAGAAGTCGCTGTTGCCGCCCATGCAG
>JBDSUT010000131.1:0-9246 GCA_039927595.1 Terrimesophilobacter sp. | reverse complement strand
GCGACTGCTTGCCTCCGCGGAGGAGCTGGGGTTCCGCACGATCTCACCGGGCCGCTGACGACCCACTTCACGAGCTAACTGATCAGCACTGCCCCGTACGCCAGCACGGCGATGAGTGCCCATGAGGCGATACCGACGAGGAGCGAGCGCCAGCCGGTGCTCACGAGTTCTCGTACCCGCACGCCCGTACCGAGCCCGAAAAGGGCCATCGCAAGCAGCGCGGTCTGAAGCGTGTCGGCAATGTCCAAAGCAGATTCTGGCAGGAAGTTGAGGGAGCGGATGGCCACAGCAATGAGAAAGCCCACCACGAAGATTGGCACTATGGGAGGGCGCTTGGCGGGCTTGGTGAGTGTCGCGGTCGCGGCCGCATCCGAAGTTATGGTGCTGGCAGCGCCCGTGTCGACCAAGGCATCCGCACCGGCCGAGGGAGCTGCACGATTCTCGTTGCGTCGCACGACAAGCGCAGCGATGGACACCATGGGAGCAAGCATGAGTACGCGCGTGAGCTTGATGACGATGGCGATAGCGAGTGCACTCGTACCAGCGATCTGCGCGGTCGCGACGACCTGCCCGACATCGTGGACGCTCGCACCTACCCAGTGCCCGAACTGGTCTGCGCTCATCCCCAGCGGATGCCAGAACAGCGGGAGCACGCCAATCGCCAGCGTGCCGCACAGGGTTACGAGGGCGATCGGGGTCGAGGCCTCCGAGTCTTTAGCTTTCACCACACCGCTCATGGCGCCGATTGCTGAGGCCCCACAAATCGAAAACCCGGTCGCGATCAAGATCGGCTGGTGCTGGGGAAGGCGTGCGATTTTTCCGAACCAATAGGTTGCCGCGAAGGTCAGCAAGACAATCGCCACGACGAGCAGAATGGTGAGCCAACCAAGGTGCGCAATGTCGATGAGACTCAGCTTGAGCCCCAGGAGCACGATGCCGATGCGCATGAACTTCTTGGCTGCCACGGACAGGCCAGGTGCGAGCGATCCGGTAATTAGGCGGCGGGCTGCGGGTATCTGGGCAACGATAATTCCGAGCCCGACAGCAGCGGTCAGCAGCGGAATCGCCGGGAAGAGAGTATGAATACCCCACGCAAGGAGTGCTGCTGCGGCAGCAATGACAACACCGGGAACCCAGCGGGCTCGGTAGCGGAAAGGGGGCGCAGGTGAGGTGAACTGCTCTGACGTCATCTATCTCTACTGCCAGATGTCGACGCGCAGTGAATGGCCGCAGCGAGCGCCCCGCCTGCGGCAGAGTTGGCCCGCCGAGAAAGCTCCGTTTCTACCACGTTTGCACCGATCAACTCCGCGGCGATCTGGGTCACGGTCACCGCAATGCGCACGGAGGCCTCCGCGTCGTAGCGCAGGTTCGGATTGCCGGTGAGTGCCAGCGTGGAGGCGAGCTCGGCAACCGTAGCTGCAGCCTCGGCAATAAGTACAAGGTCGAAGGACAACGCGTGCATCGCGGCCGCCCGATCATCTCCTCGCACTGCCAAGGCCGCCGCGTAGCCGAGGGCATCCGCGGTGATGAGCGGTTCGAAGGTCAGACGCAACGCGTCCAAGCGCCCTGCGATCTCTTCGGCGTCGGGGAGCCGTGAGTGTGACCGGTGCGCGACCTTCGCGGCAAGGCCGGCGGAAAGTGCGCCAAGGGTGGCGATGACCGATCCCGCCGCGGGCACAGAGTCTGTGCCCGCGACGTCATCGAACAGTGCGCGCAGAGGGCGATCGAGATAGTCGTCTGCGACCGCCTCCGTCGCCATTAGGACAAGCCGACAATCTCACCGTCATCATCGATGTCGATGATTTCGGCCGCTGGGGCCGACGAAAGCCCCGGCATGGTGCGCATATCCCCACAGATTGGGTAGATGAATCCTGCACCGATCGACGCGCGAACTTCCCGCACGGGCAGGCGCCATCCCTTCGGAGCACCCTTAATTGCAGGGTTAGCGGACAGTGAAAGGTGCGTCTTGGCGATGCACACCGGCAAGTTGCCGAAGCCTGCTGCCTCGAACTTGGCGAGCTGCTTGGCCGCCAAGGGGGAGACATCCAGACCATCTGCGCCGTACATTTCGCGCGCAATCGTGTCGATCTTGTCGGTGAGAGACAGCTCGTCCGGGTACAGGTAGGTGAAGTCGGTCTTCTCCTCGCACGCCTCGGCAACAGCTCTGGCGAGCTCCGCAGCGCCCTTTCCGCCCTGGGTGAAGTGGTAGCTGACGGCCACGCGCACGCCCTCCTCTGCGGCGACCTGCATGATCGCCTTGTGCTCGCTCTCGAAGTCGGTGGGGAACGCGTTCACCGCGATGACGGGCGAAACTCCGTGACGCTTGACGTTGTTAATCTGCTGGCGCAGGTTCGATGCACCCTCGAGCACGTCTTCGGGGCTCTCTTCGAGCATTTCGGCGGGAAGCGGGCGGCCAGCGACGACGCGGTACTTTCCCGAGTGCGTCTTCAGGTCGCGCACGGTGGCGACGATGACGGCGGCATCCGTGGTCAGGCCAGAGTTGCGGCACTTGATGTTGAAGAACTTCTCCGCGCCGATATCTGCACCGAAGCCGGCCTCGGTGATGAGGTAGTCGCCCGCGTGGATTCCGATCATGTCGGCCACAACCGACGAGTTGCCTGTGGCAATGTTGCCGAACGGGCCACAGTGCACGAGCACCGGAGTTCCTTCAACGGTCTGCATGAGGTTCGGCTTGATCGCATCCTTCAGGATCACGGTCATGGCACCCGCAGCCTTGATGTCCTCGGCCGTTACAGGGTCGCCGTCCATGTTGTAACCGACGACGATTTTTCCGAGCCGCGCGCGCAGGTCTTTGAGTCCAGAGCACAGTGACAGCAAGGCCATCACTTCACTGGCAGCGGTGATATCAAAACCGGTTTGACGCGGGTTGCCGTCGTCGGCGCCACCGAGCCCAGAAACGATGTTGCGAATCTCGCGGTCGTTGACGTCGAGCACGCGACGCCACACGACTTCGTGGGGGTTGAGCCGGAGCGCATTTCCCTTGTGGATGTGGTTACCGATCATGGCTGCCAAGAGGTTGTGGGCAGCAGTGACGGCGTGCATGTCGCCGGTCAGGTGCAGGTTGAGCGCCTCCATCGGCACGACCTGTGCGTAGCCGCCTCCTGCAGCACCACCCTTGATGCCGAAGGTTGGACCCATGGATGGCTGGCGGATGGCAACAACGCCAATCTTGCCGATATGACCGAAGCCCTGTCCCAATCCGACCGAGGTCGTGGTCTTGCCAGACCCGAGTGGTGTCGGCGTGATTGCGGTGACGACAACGTATTTCGCTTTGGGGCGGTCCTTGAGTTCGTCGATTGCCTCGAGGGAGATCTTCGACGCGACCTTTCCGTACGGCTCAAGCAAGTGCGCACCAATGCCGATACTTGCCGCGACATCTTCGAGTGGCCGACGAACTGCCGCGCGAGAAATCGCGAGGTCTGAAGGCATAGAGAACTTACCGGATTCGGATGAATTTGAAATGATACGCACCAATCAAGGGTGGCTGCCCCGGGTAGGCTTCTGGCCGCCGGTCAGGATGGATGGAAAGTAACGGGCTAATTCTGTTGGACGTCCAACAATTTATCAAGCGTGCGACGAGACCTCCTCTGCCCGCTCCAAACGCACAACAACCGACTTGGACGCGGGCGTGTTACTCCCCTCCGCGGTGGAATCTAACGGAACCAGCACGTTGGCCTCTGGGAAGTACGCGGCCACACATCCCTTCGCTGTCGGGTACGAAATCACCCTGAAACGCTTGGCCACCCGGTCGACCCCATCCGCAAACTCACTGTGGATGTCAACGAAATCGCCGTCAGCAAACCCCAACTCAGCAAGGTCATCTGCGTTCACAAACACAACGTGGCGGCCCTTCTTCACCCCGCGATAGCGGTCGTTCAGGCTGTACATGGTCGTGTTGAACTGATCGTGGGAGCGCATAGTTTGCAGGAGAAGCCGCCCGGTGGGAACTTCTAACGCTTCAAGGTCATTGACTGTGATCATCGCCTTGCCCGTCGGCGTCGGGAAGGTGCGGGAGTCGCGCGGCCCGTGCGCCAAAATGAAGCCATCTTTCTGACGCACCTTGCGATTGAAATCCTCGAAGCCGGGAACGACGTTCGCGATGTGCTCGCGGATGACGTCGTAGTCGGCCTCGAAGCCCGCCCAGTCGATGCCGTACTTGTCACCAAGCACCGCACGCGCCAGCCTCGTGACGATCGAGACCTCGGAGAGCAGGTCAGGGGCCACAGCCTTGAGCCTCGGGTAGGAGGGCTGTACGGCGGCTACCGTGTCCTCCACGCTGACGAACTGCTCGCCCCCGGCTTGAATGTCGATCTCGCTGCGTCCCAAGGTCGGCAGAATAAGAGCTTCCTCACCGATCACAGCGTGTGACCGGTTCAACTTAGTGGAGACCTGAACGCTCAAGTCGAGTTGCTGCACGGCATCCTCGGAGACACCGGTGTCTGAGATTGCGCCAACCAGATTGCCGCCGAGCGCGAACCACACTTTGACCTTTCCGTCGCGCATGGCACGGATTCCGTCAACGGCGTCGATTCCGTCTTTGCGGGGTGGGTTGAACCCGAACTCCTTCTCGAGCGAGTCGAGGAATTCGGGTGGCATCTTTTCCCAAATGCCCATGGTGCGATCACCCTGCACGTTGCTGTGGCCACGAATGGGGGAGGCGCCAGCGCCAGGCTTTCCGATATTGCCGCGAAGGAACAGCAAGTTCATGATCTCTTTGATCGTGGGAACGGCCTTCTTGTGCTGGGTGACACCCATCGCCCAGGTGATGATGACGTTGTCGGCCTTCAGGTAGCGTGCAGCGAGCTCGTCGATCTCTGCACTCGTCAGCCCGGTGGCCGTCCGAACGGCCTCATCGTCGAGGTTGGCGAGGTGGGCCTTGAATTCCTCGAACCCTTGGCAGTGCTTGTCGAGGAAGTCGTGATCGAGCACGGTGCCCGGGTTGGCTTCTTCGGCCTCCAGCACGCGCTGGGATATTGCCTGCATGAGCGCCATATCTCCGCCAAGGCGGATCTGCAGGTACTGGTCCGCGAGGCCGGTTCCGCGCCCGAGAATGCCTTTTACCTTTTGCGGGTTTTTGTAGCGGATGAGGCCCGCCTCGAGCAGTGGGTTTATCGCCACGATTTCCGCGCCCGCATCCTTGGCCTCTTCGAGGGCTGTGAGCATGCGCGGATGATTGGTGCCAGGGTTTTGGCCCATGATGATGATGAGGTCGGCTTTCTCGAAGTCGGTGTAGAGAATAGTCGCCTTGCCGACGCCGATGACTTCGTTCATTGCCGTGCCCGTGGACTCGTGGCACATGTTTGAGCAGTCCGGCAGGTTGTTGGTTCCAAACGCCCGAGTGAAGAGCTGGTAAATGAACGCCGTTTCGTTCGGCGTGCGGCCACTCGTGTAGAACGCCGCCTGATCGGGGGAGTCCAGGCCATTGAGCTTCTTTGCGATGAGGGCGAAGGCGCCGTCCCAGCTAATGGGCTCGTAGTGATTTTTGCCCGCCGCCTTGTACACCGGCTCGACAAGACGACCCTGCATACCTAGCCAGTACTCGTCTTTCGTCAACAGATCATCGATGGAGTATTCGCTCCAGAATGACCGTGGCACCGTAACCGGGGTGGCCTCCCAGGTGAGCGCCTTTGCGCCGTTCTCACAGAACTCGAACGTCTTTCGCTCTGGTGGGTCTTCCCACGCGCAACTCATGCAGTCAAAGCCGTCTGACTGGTTCATCGCCAGAAGGCCCTTCATGGCTCGACCAAGGCCCATTCCACCAATTGCGGGAACCATCGAGTGCATGACACCAGGAACTCCCGCAGCCCACTCTTTGGGAGGGCCCACCGTGATCTTGTCTTCCTCCACGGAGTCCCTTGCGGGCTTTTCGATTGTCATGCGATGCTTCCTTCTTTCACTCGCGATCCCACAATGCGCTCAGCACCGGAATAAATAACCATTGAAGGCCCCCGCAAGAACCCGACCAAGGTAAGACCAACTTCTGACGCTAAATCTGCGGCAAGAGACGACGGTGCGGAAACCGCGGCAAGCATGGGAATCCCGGCCATGAGAGCCTTTTGCGTCAGCTCAAAGCTCGCACGACCTGAAACCATCAGCACCGTTCCGCGCAGGGGTAGTCGATCCTCTTTGAGCGCCCAGCCGATGACCTTGTCCACTGCATTGTGGCGCCCAACATCTTCACGCAACACCAGAAGCTCGCCGCTTTCGCCATCGAAGAGAGCGGCAGCATGCAGGCCGCCCGTTTGATCGAAGACCGCTTGCTCAGCGCGAAGCCGCTCAGGGAACGAGGACAACAAGTCTTCGGGCACCCGCAGCGGGTCCTCGTCGACGGTGTAAACGGAGTGCGTGCGAACGGAGTCGATGCTCGCTTTGCCGCACAGTCCGCAAGAACTGTTGGTCAAGAACGAACGCTCCAGGCTTGGATCCGGGGGTGGCACACCCGGCCCGAGCGTGACATCCAGAACGTTGTAGGTATTGAGTGTGTCTACAGTCGCTCCGGCGCAATACCGTGCTGACCTGAAATGTTCCCCCCGGGAAACCACGCCCTCTGAGACAAGAAAGCCTGCAGCCAAATCGAAGTCGTTGCCAGGAGTGCGCATGGTGATGGCCAGAGAGCGCCCACCGACGCGAATCTCTAGCGGCTCTTCGACGGCAAGAACATCTTCGCGAGATTCGACTCGATCGCCCCCCAATAATCGGGTTACCTTGCGCCGGGCCACGATTCTTACCATGCCATATTCCTATCACCCGATTCGGGTACCACCTAGCAAGCTCGCTGCGCGCAGTTACTCGTCGAACGTGTTGACGAGCGAGTGTGCCGCCCTATCGAGGTAGCCCCAAAAAGTTTCGTCGTGGAGAGGGGGCAACTGCAGTGAGTCGAGGGCCGTGCGCATGTGGGCAAGCCAGCGGTCACGAGCATCCGGATTGAGCTTGTATGCGACGTGGCGCTGGCGCAAACGCGGGTGGCCTCGTTCATCGCTGTAAGTAGTTGGCCCACCCCAGTACTGCTGCAGGAAGGTGCTCAATCGGTGAATGGAGCCCTCAAGGTCGTGGTGGGGGTACATCGGCCACAACACCGGATCGGTTTGCACTCCGGCATAAAACTCTCGTACCAAACGGTCGAAGGTTTCGGTGCCGCCGATTTGCGAGTAAAAACTACTGTGCTCGGTCATCGTCGTTCTTGTCATCGTCGCGCTCGAGCGCGTGAGGTGCAGTGGGCAGTGTGGAGCGGTGCTGGTCAAGTACCATCCGATTGAGAGAAGGCACACTCACACCGAGCTCATCCAGCGCCAATTTCAGGCGCAGCCGCAGTTCGCGAGCCACCGCCCACTGATCCGCACTGCGAGTTTTCATGGCGAGCCGCACGACGAGCGCCTCGGCAGTGATCGACTCCACGCCCCAGATCTCGGGGTGTTCGATTATTTTGCGACGCCATTCTGGGTCGGTAGAAAGTGCCGTAGCGGTTGTGAGAATGACATCCTTCACCACATTGATGTCGGCCGTATAGGGCACCGGAAGGTCGATAATGACGCGCGCCCAGCCCTGTGACTTGTTGCCGACGCGAAGGATCTCCCCATTGCGCACGTGCCAAAGGGTTCCACTCATATCACGGATGCTCGTGATGCGCACGCCGACGCTTTCGACGGTGCCAGAAGCAACGCCAAGGTCAACGACGTCGCCGATTCCGAACTGATCCTCAAAGACCATGAACATGCCATTGAGGATGTCTTTCACCAGGTTTTGCGCGCCAAACGCGAGTCCGGCCGCAACCACGCCCGCCGCGCCGAGGATTCCGAGCACCGGCACCCCTAAGACCTGCAAAACCAGAATGAACGCTGTACCCAGCACGATGACCGTGAGCACACTGTTGATCACGGTACCGAGGGTTCTCGTGCGCTGAACAATGCGAGCAGCCTTGAGCGGTGCAGAGGCGAGCTCTTGCGTTTCTTCGACGTTGTGACTCTTCTTGACCCCGGAGACGACCTGGTCGATGGATCGGCGCACGACAACAAGAATCAGCCACCGAATGAGAATTGCGCCCACGAGGATGAGAACGATGTCGATAAGAATGTGCCACGGGAGGTAAACGGAGGCTACAAACGCGACGAACGCATCCCACGAAGTGGTGACGGCGGTAGTGGCGGCGGGCAGAAGGCTCATAGGTCACCAATTCTATTGGGGGGAAGCTGAGGCTTGACTGTTCAAGCCTCAGCACCCCTCACTAGCTCAGGTCGGCGGCTTGAGCGGCGAGCGCGCGCTCAACACCGGCGAGGTTCTCCACCATGAGGCGACGCAGCGCAGGAACCTCGTCGTTGGCATCAAGCCACTCCTTTGTGGCGTCGACAAGCGCCTGTGAAGCGAGTGGAGCAGGGTAGAGCCCTACGACGAGCGCTTCAGCGATGGCGTAGCTGCGGCTCTTCCACAAATCATTGAGCGAGGCGAAGTAACGCGCGACAGCGGGTTCGAGAACCGAGGCGTCGTTGACGTGCTGATATCCGATCGCCGTGTTGCGCACGATCATGTTCGGCTTGTCATCCACATCAACAAGGGAGGCCAGCGCTGCAAGCTTCGCTTCGGATGTCGCAAACGTCGCGTGCGCACGCGCAGCGGCTTGAGCGCCGTTCGCGGTGTTGTCGCCCGCAAGCATCGCGTCGATGTCGGCCGCGGTTGCGGCACCGTTCAGCACGAGGCCTTCGAGAAGCTCCCACCCAAGGTCGGTGTCGATTGTGAGACCGTCAAGGGTGATGCTGTCATCGCGCAAACCCTGCAGCGCGGCAACGTGAGCGGGCGTGGACGCAATCTGAGCGAAGAATTTCACGAACTGGAACTGAGCATCGGAGTCAGCCTTCGCGTTCTGCGCGAGTGCCCACAGTGCTGTGCCGACCGCTTCAATTGTCTCGGCGCGCTTGGCCGGGTCAACGTACTGCTTGGCGGCTAGCAAAAGCTGCGCGAGCGTCGTACGAATCGTGGTGCTCTCCGTCTCGGTGGCAATGTTGCCGAGCACGAGGCGCACGTAGTCGCTTGCCGATGTCTCGGCGTCGCGCGTGGCATCCCACACCGAGCCCCACACGAGGGCGCGAGCGAGGGGGTTCTCGATTTCACTCAAGTGCTCAATGGCAACCGCCAGTGAATCTTCGTCGAGGCGGATCTTCGCGTAGGCGAGGTCGTCGTCATTGATGAGCACGAGGGCAGGCTTGGCCATTCCGACGAACTCCGGCACCACGG
>JBDSUT010000130.1:0-1551 GCA_039927595.1 Terrimesophilobacter sp. | reverse complement strand
AAAGCTCGGGTCGGCACCGAGCATCTGTTCCTGAACCCACAGGCTATGCACGCCATACTTCTCCGCGCTACGAGCGAATTCGGCCATGTCCGTTGCTGCGTGCACTTCTCCAGCTGCGCTTTGTGGAAGTGCGACCCCGAATTGCAGTTCTGTCGCCATCAGAGACCCCGAATACTTTCAATGAAGTTGAGTACCCCGACGAGATCATCGCCTGCGTCAAAAGCGATCTCCGTGATACCTGCCGCGCCGAACTCTTCGATAAGACGCACACACTCGTCCGGGGAGCCTGCGACACAATATTGATCGACCAATTCATTGGGTACCAATTCGCGAAGATCGCCGCCTTCCGCGACGGCTTCCGAGATTCGCGCCATGTGTTGCTCATCCAACTCACTCCAGTCGGTGAAGAGTTTGGACAAAAAGCCGACTCCCGCCCACCGGGCAATAAAGCCCGCCAGAACCCCTCGCATGCGGTCCTTCGCGGCGTCACTGTCGCGGTCGACCGCGATGGGCAGATACGCTACAACAGGAACTTCTGATCGATTCGCTGACGCCCCCGCTGCAGAGACTTGTGCCGCCGCCCAGCGGGCATGCTCACGAGAGCACATCATCGTGAGGATCGCGCCGTCCATGCTCCGGCCGGCTTGCTCCAGTGCTTTCGGTCCGACCGCAGCGACAAAAATTGGTGGAACGATTCCTGGTCCTTCTCCACTAAGGCGAAGTCCGGCAGACTCGTGCAGCGCACCTTCTTGATCGAGTGCGTCGCCTTTCAGGAGCACCCGCAATGACTCCACCGCCTCTGAGACGATTCGCAGCGGAGGCGATGCTTGCATTCCAATCAGTTTTGCCCGCTCTGCCACACCTGCGCCGAGGCCGATCGCCACTCGCGAGGGCGCCAAGTCGAGCAGTGTACGCACGTCCATCGCCATCGAGGCGGGATGACGGTGCTGTGGTGCAAGAATTCCGAATCCGATTCCGATTCGCTCTGTGACTGCCAAGCTCGCAGCTGCGATGGGCATGGCGCCGCGATAGTAAAGGTCTTCTGAGAGCCAAACCCGGCCTATGCCGTGCTTTTCCGCGAGCTGCACAGCCGCCACAATGTCGCGTGCTGAGTCGTGGTTGGACAAGTGAATGCTGAGGGCGGGTGAGTGGTCCATGAAAACCTCCGGTGTTATGGACGATGGGGCCTCGGAAAAATCCGTGGCCCCATCGTCAATCATTTGTTTTGTTACACGATCTCGAGCAAAGAGTTCCGCTCGATCCCGGACAGCATCTCCGGGGCGTCTTCAGTGACGTGAACGTGCTCCTCAAGGGCAAACACGCCGAGCCCCGAGGGGTCGTACAGCCACGGCTCAACCGCAAGAACCATCCCTGCCTGGAGTGGCTCTTCGTTGTACGGCGTGAGCATGATCGGTTCATGCAGATCCATACCAATGCCGTGCCCGATCATATCCAGCGACTGCAGCCCTGACTCTTCGATCACGCGCGCAGCAGCAATGAAGACCTCTTTGGCGGGGACCCCTGGCCTGCACTGCTCCACGGCCGCCTCCT
>JBDSUT010000129.1:0-10364 GCA_039927595.1 Terrimesophilobacter sp. | reverse complement strand
AGTTGTTGTATTGTCTCGCGCGACATGTTTTCTCCTTAGGGTGCGCTCAAGCTGTTTGACGGGATTGCTTAGTTTTGCTATTTGCGCAGCCGTGGCAGGATTTCACGACCGAGAAGCTCGATAGCCTTGACGGGCTCCGCACCAAGCGGTGGACCAAACGACAAGTGTGAAACACCTGCCGCCTTGAGTTCTTGGCAGCGCGCAACGACGGTGTCCGGGTCGCCACTGATTCCCAGACGCAGCATTTGCGGCGTGATAGCGGCAACGGCCTTGTCAATATCGCCGTCGCGCAAGGCTTGGTCGCTCTCGGCAAAATCTTCCGGCACAAGACCCGCGCGAGAGAGAAGATAAGGAGAGAAAGCGGCTCCGTAGTACGCGAGCTTGAGCGCGAGCGCCCGATCGGCGCGATCCCTGTCCGCGTCAACGGATAACCAGACGCACGCGGGCATGTCGAGCGCATCCATTGATCGACCGACGGATGCTGCACCATCGGCAACAGTTGCGCTAGCAGTCGTGAAGTGTTCCGGCGGGAACAGCAGGGCCAGAACACCATCGGCTTCCTGGCCCGCGAGCTCGAGCATCTTTGGGCTCATGGCGCCGAGGTAGATGGGAACCGGTTTCGTCGGCATTCTCATGTAAGCGTGCTTGGTCCAGTCCGCACCTGCGCCATCAGTGTCGCTTGGGAGCTCTCCCGCAAGAAGTGCCCGAATGGCACGGAGCGCTTCTCTCGTTCGAGTCAGTGGCAGCTTCTGGTCGATGCCAATCCACGACAGAAACTCGCCAGCCCCTGCTGCAAGCCCGAGGAGGAATCGTCCATCACTTATTTCTTGCAGTGTTGCTGCCGTCATTGCTAGCTCGGCAGGGTGCACCGAGTATGGATTCATAATTCCGATTCCGAGGTGGATACGCGTCGTTTTGACTGCCAACGCTCCAATGATCGCCGGCGCAGAGCGCATCATGAGATCGTTCGACACCCACAGTTGTTCGAAACCCGCACGCTCAGCGGCGATGGCCACGTCTGATAATTGTCCGATATCCAGGTCATTGTTGATACGCAAACTGAAACGCATTCCACTCATCGCTGTCTTTCACTTTCATTGTCGAAGCGTGGTCTACGTTGTAGCTCGAGAGAGGCCAGGCGCACGGCCGGACCCCCAGCTGGTTGATGCCAGCACGCGGCCGCTCGTGTGTCGTCGATCATGACGAGGGCCGGGTCATCAGTTCCGCATCGCTCCATCGCAACAGGGCAGCGTGGATGGAATCGACATCCGCTCGGAGGAGCGGCAGGGTCCGGCACCTCACCGCTTGGGGCAACTGGAGCCGGAGCGTTCGGTTCGAGGCTGGGAATAGCGCGCACCAGTGCATCGGTATACGGGTGCAGCCGGGACTCCCATAGGGATGCCGTCGGTGCAGTCTCCACGATCCGCCCCAAATACATAACGGCGACTTTGTCGGCAATGTGCCGGATGACGGACAAGTCGTGCGAAATGAAGAGAAGGCCCATTTTGCGATCCCTGGCGAGATCAACGAGGGTATTTGCTACCTGTGCTTGGGTTGACGCATCCAGTGCCGACACAGCCTCATCCGCGACGATGACTGACGGCTTTGGAGCCAGTGCCCTCGCGATGGCGATCCGCTGCCGCTGGCCGCCAGAGAACTCGTGAGGATAGCGGTCAGCATCGGCGGCGGAGAGCCCCACCGCTTCGAGCAGTTCGATAGCAGTTCTGCGCGTAGTCGAATCGCTTCGATTGTTAATGAGCCCGTCGGCGACTTGCCGCCAGATACGCCTGCGAGGATTAAGCGAAGAATACGGGTCTTGGAAAACCATCTGCAACCCAAGGTCTGCCTGCGGTCGTACCCTGCGACCCACCGGGGTCACGGGCACGCCATTTAACGTTACAGTTCCCGAACTCAACTTCTGCAAGCCCACGATGCAGCGACCAAGGGTTGATTTGCCACAACCAGACTCTCCGACGAGTCCGACAATCTCGCCCGCACCTACTTCAAGGGATGCGCCAGCAACGGCTCGGACAGCTGGGCGCCCGGGGGTTTTGTAATCGACAACAACGTCCCGTACCTCAAGAAGCGACATGAGGATCCTCCAGAGTTGAGAGTGCGGGCCGGTGAGTTTGAGCTCGGTCGAGCCGGGATCCGAAGGGGTCAACCGTGCATGCCGCCGAGTGCCCGACCTCTAGTTCGCGTAGCTCAGGTACCTCGCTCCGACACGAGTCGACTGCGAAAGCACAGCGAGGGTTGAACGCACAACCGCGTGGCCTACGGTCTGGAGTAGCGGCTTCCCCGGGGATAGGCACGAGTGCCTGACCAAGAACAGCTCCCTCAGGGAGGGAGTCGATGAGCGCACGCGTGTAGGGATGACGTGTCGCATTGAGCACTTGGGAAATCGAACCACTCTCCGCTATCCTCCCCCCGTACATTACGTAGAGGCGGTCGGCGATGACGTTCATAACGGCGAGGTCATGCGTGATGAATACCACAGCCATGCCTGTCTCGTGGCGCAACCTGTTGAGTAGGTCTAAAATCCCCGCTTGAACGGTGACATCCAACGCCGTGGTGATCTCGTCAGCTATGAGCAGCTTTGGATCGCAGGCGAGGGCGCTAGCGATGGCGATCCGTTGCCGCATTCCACCAGAAAAGCGATGGGGGAACGCTGACAGCGCTGAATGAGGGTCTGGAAGACGCACCATTTCTAGAAGTTCGGCCGCCCGTGCCCACGCCGCCTTGCGCCCGAGCCCCTGATGCACACGAATATGCTCAGTCAACTGTGTACCGATGTTCAACATGGGGTGGAGGGAGGTCATTGGATCCTGGAACACCATGGCCACTTCGGTGCCGCGGATGCTCCGTAACTTCTTGGGGTTCATAGCAAGCAGATCGACACCGTCAATACGCACTTCACCGTGCGCCGTCGCGCCAGCAGGCAAGAAGCCCAGGGCGGACATTGCGGTGACCGTTTTTCCACTGCCACTCTCGCCGGCAATCCCGACGATCTCGCCTTCATTGACAGTGAGGCTTACACCGTCAACGAGCACACGATTGTCGCGAATCTGGATCGAGAGATTGTCGATTTCAAGTAAGCTCATCGGCCAATCCTCACAGTTCGCTCGTGGCAACAGATCGCGCCGACCGCGGGTCGAGTGCATCTCGCATAGCGTCACCCAAAAAGTTGAATCCGAGGACGACGGTAAAGATGGCAAGTCCAGGAAAAAGTGCCACCCAGTAGTAATAGAACACTGAGGCACCGGCCGAAACCATCGAGCCCCATTCCGCAGACGGTGGGACTGCGCCAAGCCCGAGGAACGATAGCCCGGACAGCAACAACACAGCGTTGCCAAGTTCCAGTGAAGCGAGCACCAGCACGGGCCCGGCCACATTGGGCATTACTTCTTTGATGAGAGCTCGTCCACTCGATGCACCCAAGAGCCGGCTGGCCGCCAAGTAGTTGCTCTCTCGAAGGCTCAGCACAAGCGAGCGGGTCACGCGAGCATAGGCGGGCCAGGATACGACGACGAT
This sequence comes from Terrimesophilobacter sp., assembly GCA_039927595.1. GTDB lineage: Bacteria > Actinomycetota > Actinomycetes > Actinomycetales > Microbacteriaceae > Terrimesophilobacter. Next base: position 6,833 of record JBDSUT010000129.1, on the reverse strand, counting down.
CGCTAGAACGGCGTTGGTGAGCGACGGGCCAAGTGCGGCTGCGACCGCCATGGCAAGAATGATTCCTGGAAACGCGAAAAACAAGTCGACGACGCGCATGAGTGCAGAATCAACGACGCCACCTACATAACCGGCGAGGGCACCTACCGTCGCGCCAACAAGGACTGACAGTGCTACGAGGAGGACCGCAAGCGGCAAGCTGACTCGGGCGCCATAGATCACGCGTGACAAAAGGTCGCGGCCGACTGCGTCTGTGCCGAAAAGGTGCTCGAGCGATGGTGGCTGGTAACGCGAAAAATCCTGCGCGAGAGGATCAAACGGTGCGACCCATGGCGCGAAGATCGCCAGCATCACCCACGCGAGAATGATCACGATTCCTACAGCTGCCAATGGGCGCCGCCAGGCGACCGGAATTCTCTTACGCGTGCGAAGCCAGAGATTGCGTCTTACCGGTATTCCATCAGGGGCAAGGTTGGGGTCTGTTGTTGACAATGTCATGCTCTGCGTATCCTCGGATCGACGACTCCGTAAAGAAAGTCCACTATCAGATTAACCGTGATGTATACGATCGCGACGAAGAGCGTTACGCCCACGATAGCTGGCAAATCGAGGTTGCTTGCACTCCTGAAAGCATACGCACCAATACCGGGCCAACCGAAAATCTGCTCCACTAGCACCGTTCCCGCTAAAAGGGAGGCGAATGCGGTACCCAAGACTGTGATCACGGGCACGAGAGCGCCACGCAGAACGTGCCTAAGTACAACGGTGTGTGCTGGCAGTCCCTTCGCCTCGGCCGCACGAACATATTCGTTCCCCAGTACTTCGAGCATCGACGACCTCGTGAACCTCAGCAATAGTCCGACCATAGGAGCAGCAAGCACCAATGCCGGCAAGATCAGGTGAGACAAAGCACTGACGAACAGAACCCAGTTTCCCGTGAACAATGAGTCAAAGGTGTACATACCCGTGATTTGTTGTGGCGGCGTCTGACCAGGGTCGAGACGACCTGAGGAAGGAAAAATTCGGAAAGTGATAGAGAACAAGAACACCGCGATCAACGCGAGCCAAAAAATAGGAATGGACACGCCACCCAAACTCACGACGCGCAATCCTTGGTCGATGACGCCGTTCGCGCGCAACGATGCGATGATACCCAGTCCGACCCCAAAGATGATGGCGATGACTGTGGCGGCTATTGCGAGCTCTGCCGACGCGGGTGCGAATTGCGCCAAGTCCGTGAGTACTGGCTTCTGCGTGCGTATAGAGGTTCCTAAATCACCGCGCAGAAGGTTTCCAAGATAGACAAAGAACTGTATGTAAAGTGGCTGATCAAGTCCGTAGCGGCGCCGTGTGGCGGCCATGATTTCAGGGTCTGCCGCTGCTCGCTCACCGAGTCTGGACGAGGCCGCATCTCCGGGAAGCAGTGCGGTAAGGGTAAACGATACGAGGATGATGCCGATGGCGAGAATCACAGCCGACCCGAGCCGACTAATTATGAATCGCAATAGCATGAATGCCTCCCTCGCAGGTTGCGGAAAGTGACCTGTGGATAGTGCAGGTTTCGGCTGACAGCTCGCAAGGAACTGTCAGCCAAAACCAACACGTTTACTTACCGATGAATGTCAGGTCGATACCGAACACCGCAGAGAATACCGCTCCCTTGATGCTCTTAGAAGCGACAACACTTGCTGACGGTTGGAAGAGTGGCACGAAAACGCCAGCCTCATTCATCGCCAACTGGTATTCGCGGTAGATATCCTTTCGTTCAGCATTGTCCGTGGTCACGGCCGCCTTATTCGCCAATGCGACGAGATCACTGTTGGCGTCGGCCGACCATCCGGCACGGAGCCCGACAATGTTTCCTGGAGCGAAAACAAGGTAGTCGGCCGGGTCCGGGTAGTCCGGGTTCCAGAGCCACAGCCCCATCTGTTCGGTGCCTGCACGGTAGGTCGCGAGTGACGTTGCAATCGGTGACGGAGCGAGCGTGATCTCGAGTCCAACCTCCTTGAGGTTCGCTTGGACGCGCTCGGCGACCGTACCGAAGTTGATTCCGGCTACCGAGAAGTCACTCGGGTATTCGAGTGAGATCGCCGGGATGGTGCCAAGGGATGCAACAGCTGCCTTGGCCTTGTCGATGTCGCGAACTGTCGCATCCGAAGGATCAAGCGCACCGAGGAAGATGCTCGGCACCACCCCGGGCGTCTGCTGGGCTCCCTGGCCCGCCAATTCGAGGATGCCGTTGTAGTCAATACCGTACTTGACTGCGTCGCGGAAAGCCTGAGTGGAGGTCACCTTTGAAATCTCCGGATTGGCATTCGAAAACAGGAAGAAGAGCGTTGGCGAAACGCTGCTTTCGATGGCGAGGTTCGGGTCCGATGCGATTGCTGGAAGCTGGTCATTGCCAAGGTCAAGCGCAATATCGATGGTCCCACTCTGAATATCCGTGAGTTGGTTCTCGGCCGTCGCGTTCTTCAGCACCACCTTCTTGTACGGCGCTGGATCGCCCCAGTAGTTCGGGTTTGCCACCAGCACAGTCTCCGTGTCCGTGTTGAACGTTTCGAGCATGTACGGACCGCTACCAGCCGAAGTGGTGTTAAGGAACGCTTCTGCCGTATCAGCCGTGCTGGCGTCAGCGGCATCAGTTCCACCGTTTTCCTTCACGACCTTGGAATTAACGATTCCGAGCGTCTGAGCGGTGATGATTGCCGGTATAGCAGTGTTGGGCTTATCAGAGGTGATAACGACGGTGTTTGCGTCAGGTGCTGACACTGACAGGCCCTCCATGAGGAAAGATCCGTTGCCTTGGATGTTCTTGACGCGATCGAAGGAGAAGACCACATCCGCAGATGTCAGCGGCGTGCCATCTGAGAACACAACATCATCGCGGAGCGCGAATGTGTACTCGGTCGCGCCATCATTGGCTACGTAACTCTTAGCCACCATGGGAATTGGAGTAGTCGAGTCACCTTTACCGAAAGTAAGGAGAGTGTCATAAACGGCGCGACCAAAGATTCCGCCAGTCGTCTCAAAGCTGCGAGCCGGATCAGCGGTGGCCAAGTCGAACGACTTTCCGACAATCAGGGTGTCCTTTATGACATCGGTGCCAGGGTCTGTCGAGCCGCCCGGAGTACATCCGGTAAGCGCGAGCGCACCCGCGAGCACGGCGGCGACGAATACGCCCCCACGTGAGATTCTCATCAGGGTTATTCCTTTCATTGCTGTTTGGTGTAACGGGTTTGTCACTGGTGTTGCGACTGGTGTTTCAGTTAGTTTCTACGGTGCAGCCGGCGCGAGCAGGTCTTCGTGATTGTGTGCAACGAGCCATCCATGTGGAGTGCGACGCCAAACGCCGGTATTTCGAACTCGCTCATCTGGTGTGTTGTCCTCAAACCGGACGATGAGCAGGTGTCTGAGCACTGCGACGTCGCCCCAGACATCTATGACGGGGTCTCTCGCTTCTAGCGATGCCACCTTCACTTGGTTGTCACCCGTCGGGCGCGCGGCGCGTACCTCGTTCAGGCCATCGAGACCGTGCACGAGTCCTTCGTGCTCAGAATCCCAGATGGTGCAGTCAGGATGAATGTGACGGTCGATACGTGGACGATCCTGTGTCTCGAATCCGCGGTACATCTCGTTTTGGGCATCCCAGATCTCAGCGGAGTCCGTTTCGACTGTCATGCGCCATCTCCTTCATTGGAAAACTCTCGTAACACGATATTCACGCAATCATCAGTGGTTATAGGAAAACCCAGTTAACTATCCGCTTGCCTGCCTGAAAGAGACTTACGTATTGCAATTGAGACAGTCGACTAGAAACCGAAATAACCGCTATTTGCGTGTTTCGAAAGCGTACACGAAAGTTGCTTTTTTGAACAACTGTTCGTATTGCGAACCAATTTCACGTCTCATACTCGCAATAATTCAGAGCAATGGTATACCAAATCACGCCAGAAGGCTGCGCCACGGGAGTTGGTGCGAAGCGCCGGAAGGCATCGGCACACCCACCGAACACCGGGTTGCGTAAGTCAACGCCGAGGATAAATTCGATACACGCTCTTTATGCCGTGAGCTCGTAGGTGACCACTCACACGGGTTCTCACTTCGCTATCCGACCGGAAGTAGATCATGCACCTGATCGACGAGGACTGCCTCTATGCCCACGTCTGGCACGAAAGTACTCCGCAGCCCCTCATTCCCAACAACCTTGAACTTTTCGACGAGCGTAACCTAGGGACGTTGATGTCAGCCAAAATGTTTAATGTGGTCAATCCAGATAAGAGTCGTCTCCCGACATAAATGCGGGCGCGTTGACCACGAGGTAGGTGCCGAAGCCAGATAGCTCGTACGGCACACCGCGTGGCACCACGACGAGCTGCCCTGCCTCAACAACCTGGGGCGGGTCGTCGCCGACCTGAACTTCGACGGTCCCAGCCAGCACCGCATAGGTCCGAGTTGAGCGAGCGGTCCTCAGCCGACGGTGACGGCCGGCGAGTTGCACCCAGGTCACGCTCACGTCGCCGCCGCTGTCAGCCCCAGAGACGAGGGCGCGCATTGCCAGATTGTTGTCAGGTTCTTCGACCACTGGGGCGTCGGCCGTTCGGATCAGCTTTGTCATTTAATGGAAAATGGTATCACAGAGCGTAAAATTTTGAACTTCTGTGCGCAATGCGAACATTGCAGAAAGTCGGGCTAAGCAGACCGTCCGCGCTCAGAATTCAGGTGGCGAAGCGTGCGGGGGAGAACGGGCGTAGGTCGCGATGGACTACGGTATCCGTCACGAGGTCCGCGAGCAGCCGACCCATGACAGGCCCGGCGGTGAACCCCATGTGTGGGTAGATGCCAACGAAGGCGCGTGGCGCCGCTTCGTACTCCCCGATGATCGGCAGCAAGTCCGGTGTTGCGTTCCCGATACCAGTCCACGTGCGTAGCACTTGTGCGCGGGCGATCGGCGGGGCGACTATCATCGCGACGCGCAAGTTGTCTCGTAGCGAATCCGGGTTCACTACCCATTCCCCTCCCGGGCTAAGTCGCGCCGGCCAGCCACCTCCGATAAGAAGTGCACCCGTCTGCGCTTGCTTGAGGGTGAGCTTGTCTCCCGCGTAGTAGACGAGGTGCTTCACGATGGGCAACACCGGTTCGGTCGCACTCACCTGCACGGGCTCGCTCGTGACGGGAATCTGAAGTCCGAGCATCCGACCGACCGCGGACATGCCATCTCCTGCCGCAAGCACGATAGTGCCCGCACAGATCGTGGAGGTGGCCGTGCGCAACTCATAGTCGCCCCCCACGCGCGTGATTGCCTCTACCGGGCAGCCAAGTGCGAAGCGTGCGGAGTGGCGCACCGCGGCGCGGGCGTAGGCCGGGGCGGCCACAAGGGGGTTGGCTTTGCCCTCCGTAGGCATGAACTCGCCACCGAGCATGTCGGGCGAGACCCAGGGTGCGAGCGAGCGCAACTCCGCCTGGTCGAGCATGCGCGAGGTATAGCCGTACTCCTGCTCGATGGCCACCTTGCGTGCGATGTCTACAAGCTGCTGTGGCGTGGAACCGATGAGAATCCCGCCGTTGCGCGTGACTTCTAGGTCCACGCCAAGCTCGTCGGACAAACCGTCCCACAACTCAAGTGAGTCGGTGAGCATCTGCAGGCCCGGGAGGAACCCGCGTGCCCAATCCTCGCCCCGCTCCATGAACGAGGGGTGCTGAATCATTCCATGCAAGCTGCCTGCGTTGCGACCGGATGCCTCCGTGTTGAGGTCCTTGCCGTCGATGAGGATAACATCCACGCCACGCTTCGCTAGCTCGTAGGTAGTCGCAGTTCCCGTAATACCGCCGCCGATGACAGCGACATCCGCGTGTTGTCTCACTTTGCACGGTCCCCGATTAATTACCGAATCATGACTCTACTATGCCGCCACCGGACTAGTCCCACAATCGCTGTTCGTGGTTGTGAACAAGGCGCCAACCTCCTGCCTCGCGCCGCCACACGCCAGTGTTGCGGATCTGCTCGTCGGGAAGATCACCCGCGTAGACGACCGTTGCAGTGTGGCGTAACACGCCGATGTTCCCCCAGACATCGATTACTGGGTCATGTGCCGTGAGCGAGGTCACCTCGGGGAGGTCCTCCGCGGGGGGGCGTGCTGCGCGAATGGCGTTGAGCCCGCCCAATCCGATCACCATTGCCCAGTTTTCGGATTCCCAGATGGTGCAATCGGGGTGGATGTATTGGTCGGTGCGCGCCCGATCGCCGGTCTCAAATCCGACGTACATGTCCTGCTGATGGGCCCAAATCTCGGAAGCATCGCTTTCATTCGACATATCTCTCTCCTTCTCTTTCAAGGGATGTGCAAGCATCATTGAGAATAGCCGCTATTCGCCCGATCGTTCGCCAAGCGGATACGTGACAGAATTGATCTCAACACCGACCATGCTTGAGGAAGGCGCCCCATGGCTGAACCGACAACCCCAGACACACATGTTCTGCTTCAGGAACACAACGTACCGCTTGGGCTCTATATTGACGGAACTTGGGAGGCGCCTCCTTCCCGCTTCGACGTGGTAAATCCGTCGACGGGGCGGGTCATCGCTAGCGTTAGCGACGGCACCGCCGCCGACGGTGTGCGTGCCCTCGATGCAGCGGTTGCAGCACAGGAGAGTTGGCGACGCATGTCCGCGCGCATGCGCGCGGACCTTTTCCATGCTGCACACCAACTGATGGTGACAAAAGCGGATGCGTTTGCCGACATTATGACGCTGGAAAGCGGCAAGCCGCGCAAGGAGTCGAAGGGCGAGTTCGCCCTTTCTATGAGCTTCTTCCAATGGTATGCGGAGCAGATCGC
>JBDSUT010000128.1:0-2377 GCA_039927595.1 Terrimesophilobacter sp. | reverse complement strand
CCCATCATCTTTTTGTTTTGCACCGAGCGCAAAAAACTTAGCAGCATAATCAAGTGGATTGACAATCAACGTTACACCTTGATATCGTCGTGTTCCGTTTTTAGTTGTCGGTGCTAGAATTTTAGTTCCGATTGTTGCTGGTGTAAAATCATCAAGTGCAACTTTTGTCTTTTCAGGATACACCCCTAAAGTTACTGAGCCATCAAGGTCCCTAGTCATTCCGATAGGTTTTTTATTTCCGTCACCCGAAACAACTGCATTTTCAAGTTCAGTAGCAATAACTTCAGCAAGGAATGCCCGAACATAACGATCTAACCATTCAGGACCGAGTTCAAACATCGCTTTACAGACGACAAGGAAACCAGATAACTTGTACATTCCCTGGTCGATAGTTTCGAACCCGTGGTCAACCATTTCTTTAATCGTTTCACAAACATCTCCCCAAAAAGCTGTTGTTGCTCCATCTTTACGAACTACCCATTGAGTGGTTGCACCAACGCGTTGGAATGTGCTTCGACTCTTCAGGGTGGAACCCAAGAGCGAGGCAAACAGTATCTTCACGATCGATGAAGTCGCCAACATCGTGAGCCAATCACAGCGCGAAGGAAAACTGCGCGACGACATCGGCGCACTTTCTGCCGCATTCGAGTTCAGCGCAAAAAAGGTCAGGGATATCGCCGTGGCGATGCCGCAGCTGGTGAGCTTCGCTGAGAACGTCACTCCGGAGCTGCTGGAGCGGGCCGTTGCGCAAAATGGTTTCTCGCGCTACGTGATTCTTGACAGCGAGGGCGAGCCGACCGGCTACCTGCATCTGAAAGACATTTTGGACTTGGATGAGGCGGAGGAGTTTTCGGCGCCGGTGCCGACCAAACGAATCCGCCGACTCATCTCGATTTTTCAAGAGACCGACCTTGAAGACGCCCTCGCCGCAATGCGTCGCTCAGGGGTGCACCTCGCTCGCGTATTCGATGAGCACGGTAGTGCCGAGGGTGTGGTGTTTCTCGAAGACATCATTGAAGAGTTGGTGGGCGAAGTGCAAGATGCCACCCGTCGTAACCGCGGAAACACAAACTATCGTTGAGCTATGAGTGACTTCGAGGCGTGGACTCCCGCTCAGGCGCGTGACTTTATTGCCGTTCCGCGACTCGGCGACGACAAGTACTCCCGCGGGGTGCTCGGTGTCATCACCGGTTCCGACGACTACCCGGGGGCTGCCGTGCTCGGCGTCGACGCCGCGCTGCACACGGGCGTTGGGATGCTGCGCTATTTAGGAAGTGAACGACCAACTGGCCTAGTCTTGGCGCGCAGGCCAGAGGTCGTCACCATAGATGGGCGGGTTCACGCCTGGCTGCTTGGCTCGGGAATGAGCGCCGAAACTCACGACCCCCTCACCGAAGCCCGGCTCGTCACGGCACTGGAGTCTGGCCATCCGACCGTTCTCGATGCTGGCGCCCTCGAATCTCTCTCCGACTCCACGGGGCCAGTGGTGATCACCCCGCATCATGGGGAGCTAGCGAGATTGCTTCACGTGGATGTCGCGGAGGTTTCTGCAGAACCGGAGGTGTGGGCGCAGCGTGCGTCGGAGAGCCTGGGGGCTACCGTCGTGCTGAAAGGGCACACGACTCTCGTGTGCGGCCCGGGAGGCTGCCTCAGCGTCACCTCGCCAACCACGTGGCTTGCCACGGCTGGCACCGGCGATGCGCTCGCCGGAATACTCGGTGCACTCCTTGCCACTCACGCCGCGGCCATCGAGCACGACGAAGGTATTGTCGCAAAACTCGCGGCAACCGCAGTTCTCGTGCACGGCCTTGCCGCTCACCGCGCCGGACACGGAGGGCCGTTCACGGTTCTTGGGTTAACGGCGACAATTCCCGCCATCATTGTTGAACTGCTGAGCTGAGCTAGCGCGGCCGATCATTGGTGGCCGCAACCCTGAGCTTTTAGTAGTTTCCTGTCTCGTTTGACTGCAGCAGGATGCCATCCTGAATTGCACGCTTGCGCAGCGCGACCTTCGTGCCGACGTCAATGCCAGCAATGCGGTACTTCTCACGAATCCGCTTAAGGTAGGACTTCGCGGTTTCTTCTGAGATGCCCAACTGGAAAGCCACTGCTTTCACCGGCTCGCCACCACCGTAGAGGGCCATCACGCGGCGTTCTTGCGCACTCAGCTTTGGTGCCCCACCCACGTCGCTTGCGTTGAGCGCGAGGTCCAGCTCTGCCGAGATGAACGATTCACCTTTATAGGCGGCGCGAATGGCCTCCACAATCATTTCGGCGTCTTCGCTCTTGACGAGGTAGCCGAGTGCGCCAGCCGCCAGAGCCTCCCGCACCACGTTGGGCTCAGAGTACGTGCTCATGAGCACAGTCTTGACCCCCG
>JBDSUT010000127.1:0-4929 GCA_039927595.1 Terrimesophilobacter sp. | reverse complement strand
CCGTCGTTCTCCCACGCGCTGGTTTGCTGCATCGCCGTCGCACTGTGTGCAGCAAGCAAGGAGGGGCCGCCGACCGAAATCTCCCGCCCATTGACCTTCGCCGTGACGCCAACACCAGCGGATGCATGGAATCCGCTTGCTGACGCAGGTGTGAGGTTGCGCTCGTGCGCGGCGCGAACAATTGCCTTTGCCAGCGGATGCTCGCTGTCGCCTTCCGCCGCGGCCGCCCACGAGATCACGTCATCTTCGCTGTTCCCGCCAACCACTTCAGTGTGCGAAACGACCGGTTCACCTTTGGTGAGCGTGCCCGTCTTGTCGAAGAGCACTGTGTCGATCGTGCGCATGCTTTCGAGGGCGAGACGATCCTTGATGAGAACGCCGGCCTTGGCCGCACGCTCAGTAGAGATGGCGACAACTAAGGGAATCGCCAGACCGAGGGCGTGAGGGCAGGCAATGACCAACACCGTGATCGTTCTCGCGATGGCGTCGTTTGGATTGCCCAACAGCGTCCACACAATTGCGGTGATGACGGCGGCGCCCAGCGCAAACCAGAAAAGCCAACCGGCCGCCTTATCGGCAAGGCGCTGGGCGGGTGAGGAAGAGCTCTGCGCTTCGGAGACCAACTTTTGGATGCCGGCAAGTGCCGTGTCGGCCCCGACAGCTGTCACCTCGACGCGGATGGCCGTGTCGGTGGCGACCGTGCCTGCGACAACGTGGGAGCCGGGCCCGCGACTGACGGGGCGGGACTCACCGGTGATCATCGACTCGTCGACATCCGCAGTGCCCTCTGTGATGGTGCCGTCCGCGGGAACTCGCCCACCGGGGCGCACGATGACCAGGTCACCGACTCGAAGTTGCGCTGGAGCCACGACCTGAATGGCCTCTCCCTCTAGGCGTTCGGCTTCGTCGGGAAGGAGCGCGGCGAGCGACTCGAGAGCGTTGGAGGTTTGCGCGAGGGAGCGCATCTCAATCCAGTGGCCCAGAAGCATGATCACAATGAGCAGGGCCAGCTCCCACCAGAACTCCAGCGCTGGGGGGAGAAAGCCGAGGCTCGATGCCCACGAGGCGAGGAATGCGACCGTGATGGCCAACGCAATGAGGAGCATCATTCCCGGTTTGCGGGCTCGAATTTCTGAGGCGGCACCGGTGAGGAACGGTTTGCCTCCCCAGACGTACATGACTGTTCCGAGGAGGGGGGAGATCCATGTCATCAATGGTTGGTTGGGAAGCGGGTACCCCAAAAGCATCGCAAACATGGGACTGAAGGCGACGACGGGCACTGCGATCACCAACATGATCCAAAACAGTCGACGGAACTGGCCGACATGGTCGGCGTGCCCGGCGTGCCCGGCGTGCCCGGCGTGCCCTTGGTGACTCGTGTGACCTTCGTGTGCGTCGCGTGGCATCGCTTCACCCTCGATGTGGTCAGTCTTCTCGGAAGCAGTCGGCCCATGTCCGTGGTGCATATGTTCGTTGCTCATGCTGTCAACTTATACCCTATGGGGGTATCAATCAATCCCTAGGGGGCATATTCGAGGCAAGCCGAGAGTGCGCTACTTCACCGTGATGATGCCCATCATGCCCAAATCTTCATGGTCAAGGATGTGACAGTGGTACACGGTCGTACCGGTGAAGCCTTCGAACGGGATACGCACCGTCACGCTGCTTAGGGCGGGTACATTGACCACGTCTTGCCATTCCGGCGGACCATTTCGCGTGGGGTCAATGATTTGCATCGGCCACACGTGCAAGTGAATCGGATGGTCCATCGTAGAAATGTTGGTCAGAGTCCACTCCTCGATAGCTCCCGCTTCGACGACGGTATCCACTCTGGTGTGGTCGAAAGGTTTGCCGTCAATGGTGAAACTCATCATTCCGCCACCCATCCCCATCCCCATGGCGAACGTCAACTCTCGGTGGCCGGTGACCGTTTCATCGCGCAGATCACGCTGTGGAGCCTGCTCCGGTATGGCGAGGGACGAGCCAGTTGTCGACGTGTCGGTCACGTCGAGGCTGAGAAGAGTGACATTCGACGCCCTCGTGCTGGCCCCCATCATCCCTGCGTCACCCCGATTGACGGGCAGTGTGCTCAAAATCGACCGACCAGCCACCATGGTGATCAGAAGATCTGCGCGGTTGCCTGGCGTCAGAAAAACTTCCGTCACCTCCTGCGGCACCGCAAACCGGCCGGAGTCAATTCCGAGCAAATGCATGAGTTGCCCATCCAGCCGGAGCTTGAGGTAGCGCGAGGTGCACGCATTGACGACACGCCACCTTTCCCGTACCGAATCTTCGGCGGTGACGCGTGGAGCGAGCTGCCCGTTGACCAGCACGAGGGCGCCTTCGCGGCCCAGCATCCGATCCATGGGGAAGATACGGGGAATCTGCCCGGATGCATCCACATCGATGTCTGAGATGACAAGGACTCGTTCGCGCGCAACGGGAATGGGATCGACATCCTCGACGATGATCGCCCCGTACAGTCCTCCAAACACCTGCTCCGCAACGTTGCCGTGGTGATGGGGGTGATACCAGTACACACCGGGTGGGTGATTTTGTGGGAGCTCGTACTTGTAGTCAAAAGTCGCGTCAGGCTCAATCGCCAAAAACACGTTGTCGCTGGTACCTTCCGGCGAGACATGCAACCCGTGCACATGCAAGTTGGTGACGGCATTCAACTGATTTTCTAACGAGACACGCAGCGAATCTCCCTGGCGAACAAACAAGGTTGGGCCGGGGATGCCGCCATTGTAGGAAAGCGCGGTCGCGCTGCGGCCCGCGATACGCACGGGTAGCGCTGCAGCGGTGAGTCGCGTGTGCAACACACCGCCCGCGCTACGCAGTGCTTCTGGCTCAAAAAACTCGCCCCCCGCGGCCGGTTCAAAAGTGGAGGGCCATCCTGAAATTAGACCCGCGGCACCGACCAGCACGCCAGCGGCTCCGACGCCGCCCAGAACGAGAGCGCTCCGGCGACTAATTGGTTCCATCAGGTGTTCTCACCGGCTGTCGAGTCGCCGGTAGTTGATTCACCGCGTGTTGGCTCACCCAGCACAGAAAGTCGCTCCCGGTACTCCTCGGTCGTCAACTCGCCCTTCGCGTACCGCTCCTCCAGAATCTGACGGGGAGTCACTTTTGTCGCCGCCGCAGCAATCCCGGGGTGAGAGCGGCTCGCATCAGTGTGCTGTAATCCGCCGGTGGATACTCGCACGATGACGTAAACGAGCAAAACCAGGCCAACGAGGGCAAGCAATCCCCAGAGCCACCCCGATCCCATGCCGAATCCATTTCCAAACATCATGAGGGGCTCCTTTTGGCTCACTTCACATCGTAGTTCGGCGCCATCGAGTTTCCTGAGTGCGAATACTCCTTGCCATTCATCCCCATCGTGGCAAACAGCAATCTGACATAATTTTGTTGGGAGGAGTCGAAACACATGAGAGCAAAAGTCTTTCGCGATGGACTCCGTGATTTCCGCCACCTCGTTTTCGCTTTGACGGCCATCACGGGCTTGATGCTGTGCTTCACCGCAATGCTTTCTCTTCCCTCGGAACTCGGCGCGGAAACCGCATCCGCTAGCGCAACGTCACTCGCTGTTCACCACAGCTCACCGGCAGTCTCCGCTGACGGACTATTCGGAACGATCGCAACATGCCAGGGTCCCTGCGGCCAAGACCATTTCATGATGGCGACGGCCTGCGGTATCGCCTTATTGGTGCCGTTCTTACTTATCGGGGCTGCCCGCCTCTCGGCGACTTGGCGCCCTTTCGCGCGCAGACTGCAGAGTCGCCTCGAACGCGGGGGAGCCCTGCCTCCGTCGATGCCGCCTTCTCTGGTTCTTCTCTCGATCAGTAGGACGTGATTCGACCCCCCCAGCGGTCACATCATCCTTATTCCTACGTGGCTTATAGCCCGATTCTTAGAAATGAACTTTGTAATGAAAATAAGCAATACATCAACCACGACTAGCCGACGGCTTGGCTCTGCGCCTGGCTCGAGAAAAACAGCAGCGGTAGCGGTAGCTTTTGGTGCAGCGCTCAGCGCCGTCGTCACCGGCACGCTGCTACTTTCTGGCTGCGCCACCGGCCAAGCACCGGGAACAGAAGCATCGTCAGAAGTGGCGTTCCAACACGTTCACAAACTCGAGGCAGGGCAGCCAGATGGCTCGCTACTCGTCGCAGCTCACAATGGTCTATACCGAGTCACACTTGGCTCCGACGGCAGCGCTACCGTGAGTGGGCCGATCGGTGGCGTCGACTTCGACCTCATGGGCTTCACCATTGCTGGTGGCGAATTCTATGCATCGGGGCATCCGGGGCCCAAGACTGCTGGCACTTTTGGAACACCAAACCTTGGTCTCATCACCAGTACAGATCTGGGCGAGAACTGGGCAAACGTTTCACTCACCGGAGCCACCGACTTCCATACACTCACTGCGGCAGCGGTGGGGAGCCGAGACACTCGGGTGTTCGGGATCGACACCAGCAAGCAGCGCATCCAACGCAGTCTCGACGGCGGCAAAACGTGGGGCGAGGGTGCTGAAATTGTTGCCCGCGATATCCTCGCCGTGGGGGAGGAGCTCTACGCCACCACTCCGGATGGCCTCGTTGTCAGCACAGACAACGGCACGAGCTTCACCGTCGACTCGAGTGCGCCAGCCCTCTTCTTGGTGACGGCAGATCAGACCGGGAAGCTCGCCGGGGTGGATGTCGACGGAAAGGTGTGGGTGCGTGACCTGGTGGGCGCATGGGTGGCAGGGGGCACACTCACTGCTGCGCCAGAAGCTTTCGCCACCGATGGCAAACGAATCTTCATTGCTGACGAGAAGGGAATCTCGTTCTCCGAAGACAGGGGGGCGACCTGGACCGTGCTCACCTTGCGCAACTGACCATATGTGAGTGGTCTACACGGAGGGAAAAATCAAGGAGTTGC
>JBDSUT010000126.1:0-11232 GCA_039927595.1 Terrimesophilobacter sp. | reverse complement strand
CCAGGCGTTCGCGCAACCTAATCCTGCGGTTCTTCGTCATGAGGCGTTGCCCACCCCACAGGGCAAGTGGAATGAGTGGCACACCGGCTTCTGCCGCCAAGCGCACGGCACCGGTCTTGAAGTCGCGAATCGTAAACGACGCGCTCACCCCAGCTTCGGGAAACACTCCGATCAGTTCACCAGCCCGCAGTGCAGTGACGGCGGCAGCGTAGGCGCTAGCCCCCGCCGCCATATCGACTGGGATGTGTTTCATATTGCGCATGAATGATCCGACTACGCGCTTCTCAAACACACTCTTCTTGGTCATGAAGCGGATGCGGCGCTTATTATGCAACCACGTCGCCCACTCCACGAGAGCAAACTCGAGGTACACGAAGTGGGTCATGGCGATGACCGCGCCGCCCTCGTCGGGCAGGTTCTGCGCACCGATGACGGTGCGGCGCACTCGCAGGGCCCCGAACATGGCACGGCCCGCGCCGATAGCCGCCGTGTAGATCGGCTCGTTCCGGTACTTCATGTGCTCAGTTTACGAGACTCGCATGGGAACTCTCCGGGCGAGGGAGCCGCCTGTCAGAATCGAACTGGAGGCCGCACTCGGACTCAAAAAGAGGGGCTCGATTGTGGCGGGTGGCTCCGAGGGAGCCGCCTGTCAGAATCGAACTGACGACCTTCTCATTACGAGTGAGATGCTCTACCAACTGAGCTAAGGCGGCGGGTCTCCTCGAAGAGGAGACACAGCAAGAAAGCTTAGCCGATCAACGCGCAGTGTGAATCGCGAGCACGGCATCCAGTTTTTGAAATGCCTCGCCAATTCGATCGGCAAGCGATTGCGGGCCCTCCTTCTCGATCCAGCGGCGGTAGGCAAACCGCATGGCAGCAAGAACAATCTGGCTCAGAAGCCCGGCCTGCTGCTCCAACTCTTCCGAGTCAACAGCACCCTGAGGGTTATCGCGGGTGAGCCGTGCGAGCACGAGCTCACTGAGCTCATTCTCGAACGTGTGGAGGTACGTCATGCGTTTCGCCAAAAGCACCGGATGCTGGCGCAAGAGCATCCGCCTCTGCTGGCTCGCCTCCCGGTCGCTCGCGAGCGCCACCGCGGCGGCTTCAAGAAGTCGACCGAGCCCCTTGACAATGTTTGCGTCGGGACCTTCAGCCAAAAACTGTTCGGCGGCATCCAGACTGGCAATGGCCGGGAACTCCCCCACCACTGCCTCGTCCTTTGAAACAAAATAGTTGAAGAATGTGCGCGGTGAAATGTTAGCCGCGGCGGCAATTTCTTCGATCGTGACGTGCTCGTAACCGCGCTCAGTGGCAAGCCTGAGGACGGCGTGTTGGATGGCGCGATGAGTTGCCGCCCGCTTTCTTTCCCGCAGCCCGAGCGCGGGCGTGCTCACTGTCACTGACATCGCACTATTCTTGCCGACAGTGCAATTTTGCACAATAAAAGGAAAGCCTCAGCAACGCGGGTCTTTCGCGGGAACAATGTCCTTGAGGAAAAAATCTTCCACCGCATTGTTCACGCACGCGCTGTCTCCGTTGTAGGCGGTGTGCCCCTCACCGTCATACGTAATCAGGTGGCCGTTCTCCAGCTGGGAGGCGAGATTCTTTGCCCACTGATACGGCGTTGCCGGATCACCTGTCGTGCCGACCACCAGAATCGGGGCGGAACCCTGAGCCGCGATGGGCTCCCTCACGCGGGTGGATTGGAACGGCCACTTGTCACAGGAAGTTCCACCCCACGACATTTGCGGGCCAAACACAGGCGCGGCAGCTGCCAACTCCTTCGCCTCCGCCTCCAACGTTCCCCGAGTACTCGTTGACATGTAGTCGAGGCAGTTGATGGCGACGAACGCTTCAAAAGAGTTGTCGTTGTAAGTTCCGTTCGGATTGCGGCCGAAATAGTAGTCCGCAATCGTAAACGCGTAGTCCGGATCACCGGAGAAAGAGTCAGAAAAGACATCATTAAGAATGGGCCAGTTGTCTTTGTTGTACAGCGGCAAAATAATTGCGTAAAACATGACCGCGCTACCAAGAAACCTGCCATCGGATGCACGCAGGGGGCTTGCCTCAAGCTGACCCAGGAACTTGCTCACCTTGGCCATGCTCTCGTCCACCGTCCCCTTGAACGGGCACGTGCTTCCGGTCAAACAGTCAGCGATGTAGGCGCGAAGCGCTTTCTCGAAACCAACGGCTTGGGTTTTTGTCACGTCAAAATCGGTTGTTGCTGGGTCGAGCGCGCCGTCCAAAACAAGATGGCCGGTCTTCTCGGGGTAGAGCGAGGCATAGGTCGCACCGAGGAAAGTGCCGTAGGAATAACCAAGGTAGTTCAGCTTCTTGTCGCCGAGCACTGCCCGCAAGAGATCAAGGTCACGCGCCGCACTCACCGTGTCAACAAAACCGAGAAGCTCCCCCGTGTTCTTGAGGCACGCTTTGCCAAAATCTTCGCTCTGCTGATCCATCATATTCAGCCAAGAATCTGACCCTGGAACGCCCGCATCTGGCTGAATGTCGAAGAGGTAAGAATCCATCTCATTCGCGTCATAACACTTCACCGCCGAAGACTTATTAACTCCGCGAGGATCAAATCCCACAATGTCGTATTGAGCAATGAGCTTCGCCCCCACCGCGTAGTCAAGACTGTCGCGGACGAAGTCATAACCAGAGCCACCAGGACCGCCAGGGTTGACCAGCAAGGACCCCTTTGGATTCCCCGGAGCTTGTGCACGAATGAGGGCGAGCTCGATTTTAGAGCGCGCCGGATCATTCCAGTCCATCGGGGCCTTCACGGTCGCGCACTGGAAGGTGCCCTCACACTTTGTCCACTTCACAACCTGCGAGTAGAAGGGCTGAAGCTCGGGAGAGACCTCGTCACCAGTGGGCGTCGATGGCTTGATGGGCTGATTCGACGTCGGGAAAGGAAACGGCGACACGCATCCGCTCAAGGACACCGAGAGGGCCACGGCTACCGAGATCAACGTGGTGCGAAGTGCGCGATTTCTCGAGCGAGTCATGGGGTCACCCTTCGTGCAGAAATGAGCATCGCTTCCAGAGCGAGTGCTGGAGCAACATTATTGCCAACTCGTTTTCGCGCCGTCGCAATCGCATCGAGCGTCGCCAGCGTTTGTGCGGGAGTAGCCGACTCCGCTGCGTCGTGAACTCTCCCCACAATCTCACCATTCACCAAGTCGAGACCCGACCCGAGTTGCACCACAAGGATGTCCCGAAACAGCGAAAGCAGGTCCACCATAATACGATCCAGGCCGTCACGGAGGCTTCGAGTTGCTCGCCGCTTCTGGTCCTCCTCGAGAGACTTCAACTGTGACCGAAGTGCCGGCGGGATGGTTCCGCCCGGCTCAATTCCCAGGGAGCGCAAGGCGCCCGCACGCTCCTCAGCGTCCTTCTCCTCGGTGATGGCCTTCGCATCTTCAGTGGCTGCTTGCAGAAGAGCACCAGCGGCGAATACGGCATCCGATACGGTGCGGATGCCCAGGGCCGCCTCCAACGTTCGCTCACGTCGCTCACGCGCCTGCTCGTTCGTGGCAAGCCGATGCGCCATCCCGATGTGGCTTTGCGCTTCCCTAGCAGCGCGCGTAGCCAACACCAGATCGATGCCATCTCGACGAGAAATCAGCTCTGCGACATCCGCAACAGCTGGCACTTTGAGCCGCACGCTGCGCACGCGAGAACGCACCGTCGGGATGAGATCTGCTTCGCTCGGTGCGCAGAGAATCCACACGGTGCGAGGCGGAGGTTCTTCGAGCGCTTTCAACAACACGTTGGAGGTGCGCTCTGTCATGCGATCGGCGTCTTCGATGACCATAACGCGATAGCGGCTGACCGAGGGGGAAAACTGCGAACTCGCCACAAGGTTTCGCACCTCTTCGATCGAAATGATCACGCGATCGGTACTCAGCACTCCCAAGTCGGGATGTGTTTTCGCGGCGACTTGGCGTCTCGTGGCTTCGTCGCCCTCCGGGTTCCCGGGGCTCAGAAGCGCCGTCGCAAAAGCGTAGGCAAGGTTGGATCGTCCTGACCCTGGGGGGCCGGTGATGAGCCACGAATGCGTCATCGATTCGAAGCTGGACTCCGCTGCTGGTTCACCGGCGGCCGCGCGGAACACCGCGATCGCCTCTGATTGACCCGCGAGCCCTTCCCAGATCGACATACGTTAAAGCCTATTGAGACTCGTGCAGCAACACGAGAACACGGGCGCGAATGATGGCAGCAATCTCGTCGACGGGAGCGGTGGCGTCGACGACAAGAAACCGCTCGGGCTCTGCGCCCGCGAGTTCAAGGTAAGCCGCCCTCACCCGAGCATGAAACGCTCGCTCCTCGGCTTCGAGGCGATCGTAACGAGTACGAGAAGAATCGAGTCTGTCCCGCCCGACCTGCTCGTCGAGGTCAAGAAGAATCGTCAAACTGGGCAGCAATCCATCGGTCGCCCACAGTGAGATGTCTCTCACCTCACGGGCCCCAAGGCCGCGCGCAACGCCTTGGTACGCCACAGAGGAGTCAAGGTAGCGATCCTGCACAACAACATCACCGCGCTCCAAAGCTGGACGCACCTTTGTTGCGATGTGGTGCGCACGATCGGCCGCATACATGAGTGCCTCGGTCTTGGGCGTGATGTGGCCTCGACGGTGCAGGACGATTTCGCGAAGTTCGTCACCGAGCTCGGTACCGCCGGGCTCCCGCGTCGTCACCACAGTGCGGCCCTGACCGGCCAGCCAGCTAACAAGAAGCGTCAGTTGCGTCGACTTACCGGAACCGTCTCCGCCTTCAAAGGTGATGAAGAGACCCTTCACCACTACTCCTTCTTCGCTGCGGGCTTTGTGGCTGCGGGCTTCTTCGCTGCTGATTTCTTTGCTGCCGGCTTCTTAGCCGCTGGTTTCTTTGCAGCCACCTTTTTTACTGCGGGCTTCTTGGCCCTCGGTTTCGCCGGGCCCTTCGCTCTCTTATCCGCCAACAACTGCAGTGCCCGCTCGAAGTCGATTTCTTCCACCGTTTCTCCGCGCGGGATGGTCGCATTCGTGATGCCGTCCGTGACGTAAGGACCAAATCTGCCGTCCTTGACCTTCACCGGCTTGCCGCTCTCCGGGTCGACGTCAAACTCCTTGAGAGCGCTTGATGGACGCTTTGCCCCGTACTTAGGCTGCGCAAAGATCTCAAGAGCCCCGGCGAGGTCAATGTCGAATATCTGCTCTTCACTCGTCAGTGAACGCGAGTCTGACCCTTTCTTCAAGTAGGGGCCATACTTACCGTTCTGCGCCGTAATCTCATCGTTCGTCTCAGGGTCTTGCCCAACAACACGCGGGAGGTTCAAGAGACGCAGCGCGGTTTCCAGATCGATCGTGTCGAGGTCCATGGTCTTGAATATGGATGCCGTGCGTGGTTTGGGCGCCGTCGATTTTTTCGCCGCCGGCTTCTTCTTAGTCTTTGTCGTCACTTCGCCAGTGGCCGGGTCGACGATCTCAATAACCTCGGGAACGGGAACCTCAATGGGAACCTCGGGTTCCGGATCGACTTCGGTCACATACGGGCCGTAACGACCATTCTTGGCAACAACCTCTTTGCCGCTGGCAGGGTTCACTCCAATAACGCGGTCGACGATCACCGGTGCATCAATCAGCTCGTGCGCCTTCGCAACGGTGAGCTCGTCAGGGGCGAGGCCGTCAGGGATGTTCACGCGGCGCGGCTTGGCCTCAGCGTCCGCCTCGGGATCCAGCACCTCAAGGTAGGGACCGTACTTCCCAATGCGCAAAGTGACGTTTTCGTCAATGTAAATCGAGTTGATCGTTTTTGCGTCAATCTCACCGAGGTTATCAATGACATTGCGCAGGCCTCGATACTTTTCACCACCGAAATAGAAGCTGGTGAGCCAGTCAACGCGATTCGCCTCACCCTCCGCGATGCGGTCGAGATCGCTTTCCATGGCGGCAGTGAAGTCGTATTGGACGAGCTCAGTGAAAAACTCCTCCAGCAACCTCACGACCGAGAAGGCGATCCAGCTGGGCACAAGAGCAGTACCGCGAGGGGTCACGTAGCCCCTGTCGATGATGGTGGAGATGATCGAGGTGAAGGTAGAGGGGCGCCCGATACCGAGCTCTTCCAGCGTCTTGATGAGGCTTGCCTCTGTGTAGCGGGGCGGCGGTGACGTCTCGTGACCCTTCGCCTCCACGTCGGCGAGGTCGAGGATTTGCCCTTCCGTGAGCTGCGGAAGTTTGGCTTCGGCTGGCTCAGCGGATTCGTTGCGCTCTTCGTCACGGCTTTCCTCATACGCCGCCATGAACCCGCGGAAAGTGATCACCGTGCCACTGGCAGAGAACTCAGCGAGCTTATCTGAGGTCTGCGCGGCGATCGTGACGGTCGCGGTCGATCCACGCGCGTCCGCCATCTGAGACGCAACGGTACGCTTCCAAATCAGGTCGTAAAGCTTCCAGTCGTTTCCACGAAGCGTGCCTTCAAGCTCAGCCGGGGTGCGAAACTCGTCACCCGATGGCCGGATCGCTTCGTGCGCTTCTTGCGCGTTCTTGGAGCGACCGGTGTAGGCGCGCGGCTTGTCTGGCACCGTTTCGGGTCCATAGAGTTTTGCGGCCTGCGATCGAGCCGCATTTATCGCCTGCTGCGACAGCGACGGCGAGTCGGTGCGCATATAGGTGATGTACCCGTTTTCGTAGAGCCCCTGCGCAACGCTCATAGTCTGCCGTGCCGTGAAGCGCAGCTTGCGGGCCGCTTCTTGTTGCAGAGTTGAAGTGGTGAAAGGGGCTGCTGGGCGCCGAGTGTACGGCTTCGATTCCACCGAGGAAACACGTAGTGTGGTCGCCTGACCGCGCAGCGCTGCAACGAGGTCTTCTGCCGACTTCTCCGTGAGCGCTACGGCGCTAGATTTCAGCTTTCCACTGTCGTCGAAGTCGCGACCGGTAGCAATACGAGCACCGTCAAGGCGCACAAGTTTGGCATCAAACTTCTCGCTCGAAGTTTGAGGAGTGAGTGCGACAAGAATGTCCCAATACGTGGCGCTGACAAAGGCGAGTCGCTCACGTTCACGGTCAACGACGAGTCGCGTCGCTGCAGACTGAACGCGCCCGGCGGAAAGACCTGGGCCAACCTTGCGCCACAACACAGGTGAGACCTCGTATCCGAAAAGTCTGTCAAGGATGCGGCGCGTCTCCTGCGCGTCAACGAGCGCCGTGTTGATTTCTCTCGTGTTATCCCTGGCGTGCTGAATAGCGTCTTTCGTGATCTCGTGAAACACCATGCGCTTGACGGGGACCTTAGGATTCAAGACTTGCAGGAGGTGCCACGCGATAGCTTCTCCTTCGAGGTCCTCATCAGTTGCGAGGTAAAGTGCGTCGGCATCTTTCAACGCCCGCTTAAGGTCAGCAACCGTTTTCTTCTTCTGATCCGACACCACATAGTAGGGCTCGAACCCGTTTTCAACATCGACAGAAAACTTGCCGAGTGAACCCTTTTTGAGTTCCGGCGGGAGGTTTTTGGGCTCAATGAGGTCCCGAATATGACCGACTGACGCATGTACGACGTAGTCGTCGCCAAGATACTGGGCGATCGTCTTGGCTTTCGCCGGCGATTCGACGATGACAAGTTTCTTCGTGCCGGGCACGCTGCTCCTTATTAATACGTTTGATCTACTGCAACAGTGGACACATTACACACACAAACAATGTGTCAAGTAGCTACTCCCCCGTAGCGGGGGGTCCCGCGGTGGCGGTGGCCGTCACCGGGAATGCGAAAGAAAGGTCGCTGACCCTCACGGTCACAATAACCCCATCGACCCGGCATTTGTCGAGTAACGCACCGTGCGAGGCCGCAAGGGAAGCCGCAATCTCGCACGGGATTCCCGGAGAAATGCCTCGTGCGACATCCGCTGCGGCAAGCGCTGATGCATCTGCCACACCCGTCATCTCTGCCCTGATGACGAGCACGCGAAACAGGGGGGCAACCGCCAACAGTGTTCCCACGATCACCGCGAGAACCGCAACAACGAGAAGGGACCCGGCCCCACGATCACAGCCGGCACGAGTCGAGAAGTGTTGAGGCAGTCGCATGATCTAGCGCCCGCCGTTGAGCGCGCAACTTGTTGCGTTCACCGTGGGGAAGCCTAGCAAGCTGGCCAGCGGAGAGCCGGAAACTTCGACGTGAGCGCACACCAAGTTGCCTCGCACCTCCCTGCGCACGGATGCCCCCGGCAGCAACTGCCCGACGATGGTTGCGGGGTCTTCCCCTCGCCCCGCACCACGGGCCGCCATTGCCGCCGCATCCTGTACCTGAACGTGGCGTGTCGCAAGTTGTAGCCCACTTAAACAGACTGCGAGAACCAGACACACGGCGGGCATCAACACGGCGAATTCCGCGGTCGCACTCCCGCGCTCACCCCGTTTCTTGCAGGGCTTTTCTGCGCGGGCATCTAACGTGCGAGCCAACATGGCGCAGCCTCACCCGCCGAAAGACAGCGCGCGCTGCACAAGATCCAGAAGCATGCTTCGCACCTCGTCGCTGCGCAGAATGGCAACCAGAAGTCCCGCGAAGGCCACCGCCGCAAGGGTTACGATCGCGTATTCTGCAGTTGCCGCACCCGCTTCACTCCCGATGCGCAGAGTGCTGTGCGTGGCGCCGCGCCCTCCCCTTCGTCGTGGCGGGAGTTGCGCTGACGGGACCACCAATCGATGTGCGCCTCGAAGGGTTTGTGTGTCTCTGTGAAGCTTCGTCATGGGTTTCTTCCTCTCTTTTGTCACTAGTATTCGGCGCACACTCTGCGTCGTTGACGAGAGCTGCGCTTTCTGCGCACTGCCTCACAATCCGCCGATTGTTGACGAGAGGACTGAGATCATGAGTGGTGCCACCCCGAGCAACATGAACGCAGGCAACACGCAAAGCCCGAGTGGCAACATGAGGGTCACCGCGAGAGTTTCTGCCGTGCGCTCTGCCGCGCTGCTTGCCTCCCTGCGAATGCGGTCAGCTTCACTACGCAGCAGGGCACCCGCAGGAACACCCGCCCGCTGCGAAAGGTCAAATACTGCATTCGCCTCGAAAAAGTCGTCGGTCGACGTGGTGCATCCGCTTTCGTCGAAAGCGCGAGTCACCGTCGCTCTGGCTTTCTCGATTGATGCTCAACCCAAAACCGCGACGGCGAGCAGATCAAGCGCGAGCCCCGGCGTGAGATCAGAGGGGGCCGCCGCACGCACCAGATGCCAACTCCACATTTTTGCTGCCCACATGAGCCCCGTCCCGACGATGAGACACACAAGGCCTGTGGGAGTACCCACGAGCGTCCCGATGGTGTCAAACCCCAGAGCAATACCAAACAGAACTCCGACGACAGGCAGCACGACGACGAGTTTCGCGGTCGCTACCGGCCCCGCCAGTGCGGTTGCGGCAGCCCGCTTCGCCTGTGCAAGAGCACGTAAAGAGAAGGAGAAGTCGCGCAAGGCTTGGGCTAGCGGCGCACCGGCTTAGGTTGCCACGATCCATGCGGCGGCAAGCCCGCGCCATGCTACCGCCGTCTCAGGCGCAGGCACCCGAACGGTCTGGCGCACCCCAGCGGTCACTTCGTAATCCACCGCGGTCAAAATTATGCTGGCAACGTTCCCTCCGCTAGCAGCACTTTTTGCCACCGTTGAGACGACTCCTGGGCCGCCAGTCGAGGATTCAGCGAGATACACCCACGCAGCGGCCGGTGGCACCCCTGCCGTCAACAGCACGGCGAGCTTCTCGACCACCGAAGCCACCTCGTCAAGTGACTCGGGCGACCTGGCGCTTGTGTTACGTACTCGCCGCATCTTGACCTTCCCACGACTCGGCAACGAGGCGGCCCGCCGGCGACACGGCAAGACGGCCCATTTGCGCGAGGCGCCGCACCCCTTCATGCCTTTCCACGTGCAAAACAGCACCGATCGCACTGACCGACTGCCGGGCAACAGCGTTGACCCCAAGCCCGGCCAATGCGCCCAATGCCTCTAGTCGAGCTGGAACATCAGAGAGAGAGTTCGCGTGCAGCGTGCCCGCCCCACCATCGTGTCCGGTGTTCAACGCCGAAAGGAGCTCGCGCACCTCAGCGCCGCGACACTCACCAAGAATGAGTCGATCCGGCCTCATCCGCAGCGCTTCACGCACTAGCCGCGCTAGACCTACTTCTCCGGCCCCCTCGAGGTTTGGCTGCCGAGCCTCCAGCGAAACAAAGTGCGGATGATCCACGTGCAGCTCAGCGACATCCTCGATCGCAATCAGACGATCGGTCGGTGGCGCTAACGCGAGCAGCGCCGAGAGCAGGGTCGTTTTACCGCTCCCGCCCGCCCCCGTGACGAGAATGTTGGCTCGATTGCGCACGAGGTCGAGAACTTTTTGTACGGCAATAGTGTCAAAGAACCCTGCGGCCACGAGGTCGTCGATGGTGAGCCTACGCACACGCGGAAGTCGAATGGACAGGAGCGAACCCGCGGGTGAGATGGGTGGCAAAACCGCGTGCACCCGGATGCCGTCCCGCAAACGCACGTCGATGCACGGCGATGCCTCATCGATGTGACGACCACCCAGTGCTATCAGCCGAACAGCAAGCTCCCGCACTCCCGCTTCATCGAAGGGGAGTGATGGTCGCCGCTCTGCCCCGTCACCTCGGTCTATCCACACCTCCCCTGCCCCATTGACAAAAACATCGGTGACCGCAGGGTCAGAAAGTAGAGGTGCGAGTGTGCCAAATTCCGGCAGACTTCGCTCCTGATCGAGGGGTTGGGGATGCCGGTCAACAGTCTCTCGCGCGCTGCGAACGCTGAGCGCCGTGTCGATTCTAGAGGTCTCAACACCGCCCGTGTCATGCGGCCGAACGGCAACAAATCGCTCACCCGTGATCGGAGTCATCCTGACAGGCTAGGAGCACTGCCCAGCGAGAAAGACCGAAACTGCGCGAGTGTGTGTTCTCGGCGGGTCAGGCGGCCTGTGGAGGATTAGGCACGACGTCAGAATTCAGTGTGTGCGAAGCCGCAGTGCGACCCATCCTGAGGCTAACCAGATCAAGTGCAACAAGCGCAAAGGCAACAAGCGCAATCGCCGCCCACGCCGCCAGCGCCCCCACTGGCAAAACACGCGAGCGCGGGTAGCGCACAGTCCAATTCGTTCGAGCGAGTGGGAGGCAGATGCGCGACCATGCGCCACGGAGAAATCGAACTGACGGCAATCCATCGAGGCACAAGCCAAGCGGAAAGAGCAGTAAAACAAAGA
>JBDSUT010000125.1:0-4925 GCA_039927595.1 Terrimesophilobacter sp. | reverse complement strand
ACGGTAACGCGGTCTGCTGAGGCCGAAGCTATCGATCACCTTCCGGACAGTGCCGTCAAAGAGGCGCTTCAGTCCATCCCAGAAGACTTTCGACTCGCGGTGTACCTTGCCGATGTGGAAGGTTTCGCGTATCAGGAGATTGCGGACATCATGAAAACGCCAGTGGGCACAGTAATGAGTCGCCTTCACCGTGGACGGCGGATGCTGCGGGAGCGATTGGGCTCTTACGCCCGGACTGGAGCGGCGCAATGACAAACTGCGGCTGCGAGAAGGCACTCTCCGAACTGGAAGAGTTTCTACACAACGAACTATCGAATGAAGACTATTCCGACATCCTCGAACACCTCTCGAATTGTGACAGTTGTGAAGAGGAAGCCAACGTCGGAATAGTGCTCACCAAGGCCGTTCAGCGTGCGTGCATCGAAGTGGCACCCGAGGACCTGCGGACCCGGGTGATTGCCCGGATCCGCGAGATCCAATCAACTCACTAGCCGTTGTTTTCGGGAGGTGCGTCAAGCGTTTCCCCGCTGCCGGTCGAGCCAGAGTCGCCCGGAGTGGTGGGCGTGGGTGATGGCGCTATCTGACCGGGGGCGTTTCGGTAGTCCCGTCGCTCCTGCATTTGTTCGTGTATGTATTCCTTGATTCGCTGTTTGATCTCCTCGGGGATCTGCGAGTTCTGGTCAGCCCCACTCTCGAACATGAAGATTCCTCGGGGCATAGGGCCGTTTGGTGCTCCCAGAGATGACATCTGTTGACCAATCAACATGCCCCCGAGAAGCCCGAGGATGAGGAGGCCCGCTCCCGCGAGGGAAGGGAGTACCCAGCGAGTTCGAGTTGAGTTCGCGGGTGCCGGGTGGCTTTGCTGCGACGCCTCTGCCTGGGGTTCGGGCGATGCCGTTGTGGAAGTGTCGACGTCTGTTTCAGTGGAGCGTGACTCTTTTGCCATGATGTTCACCTTTCTGCTCAGACCATTGAGTGAGGAAGCCTGTGCAAGAGAAAGGGTCACGGCGACCGCTATGAGCTGGCCCGGTGAAGACTATGAATCCGCTGACTTAGTCGTTCACGGCAGAATCATAGGTTTCACACAGTTTTCACTGTGCTCCGCGCGACAATAATTCAGCATGACGGAAACCGTGCGCCCGACCTCACTCGTTCGACCTGACGGCTCGGTAATACGCGCGTTGGTCGTTGACGATGAGGCTTCACTGGCCGACCTGCTCACCATGGCGCTGCGCTACGAGGGCTGGGACGTGAGAGCTGCTCTGCTTGGTCGGGATGCACTCACCCTCGCGCGAGAGTTTCGTCCCGATGTCATCGTGCTCGATATCATGCTGCCGGACATCGACGGTCTTGATGTTCTGCGGCGATTGCGTGCGGATGGCTTCGATGGGCCTGTGCTCTTCCTCACCGCAAAGGACGCGGTGCGAGACCGTATTGCCGGTCTCACCGCGACAGGTGACGACTACGTGACAAAGCCCTTCAGCTTGGAAGAGCTCATCGCTCGCCTTCGCGGGTTGTTGCGCCGCACCGCTCGCGCGATAAGTGCAACCGATGACCCTGAAGTGCACGTCGGTGACCTCGTGCTCAATGAGGAAAGATGTGAAGTGAACCGGGGAGGTGTGGCGATTGAGCTGACCGCCACAGAGTTCGAATTACTGAGATACCTCATGCGAAACCCCCGAAGGGTTCTCAGCAAGGCGCAGATTCTCGATCGAGTGTGGAGCTACGACTTTGGCGGGAAATCCAGCATCGTAGAGCTCTATATTTCATACTTACGCAAGAAAGTAGATTCCCTTGGGGAGCCCATGATCCACACCGTGCGCGGTGTCGGTTACACGATTAAAGCGGCCAGCGCGTGACCGTTACCGCAGAACACCGCAGGGCGTGGTCACTGCGTCAAAGGCTCGTGCTCGGAATTGTCGCCTTGCTCGCGCTGATCAGCATTGTGATCGGCGTAGCCAGCGTATTGACGCTGCGCCACTCACTCATCGATCGGCTAGACGCTCAACTTGCCGCGGCGATGGTGCGAAGTCAAACGTTCCTACCGCAGCTTGGAATAGGTCCATCCGACACCCCACCCGGGATCGGAAATGGGCAGAGTGCGGGCACCCTCGGGCTCATCGTCCGCAATGGTCAAATTCTTGTGCCTCAGTATCTTGACGACACTGGTGCAGTTCGCGACCTCACGCGACGACAACAGCGACTCTTGCTCGGGGTCAGAGGGGGCGGACCGACGACGGCACAACTTGGCGGAACTCTTGGCGAGTACCGCGTCGTGACCGCGCGAACGAATAATGGTTTTGACCTCATCGTTGGGCTGCCCATGAGGGAAGTCAATCAAACAACTGGTCAGTTGATCCTGATAATTCTGGTTGTCTCGTTGTTGGGAATTGCGGTTGCAGCAACGGTGTCAACGTTTGTTGTGCGCGTTGCACTGAGACCTCTTTCGGCGGTCGTCGCAACAGCGGGGCGAGTGGCGGAGCTCGAACTTGATCGGGGAGAGGTTGCCCTCGCTGAGCGGGTGCCCACCGCTGGTGCCAGCGATGCCAGCGAGGTGAGCCAGGTCGGAGCCGCGCTCAATCGTATGCTCGAACACGTTGCTGGTGCCCTCACCGCACGCCAGGCCAGTGAGCGCAAGGTGCGACAGTTCGTCGCGGATGCCAGCCACGAGTTGCGCACTCCCCTCGCGTCAATCCGGGGCTATTCAGAACTCACCCGGCGCAGTGGGCACACGCTGCCTGCGGACATTGTGAAGTCCCTTTCGAGGATCGAGTCAGAGTCGATTCGAATGACAACTCTCGTCGAAGAATTGTTGCTTATTGCGCGTCTTGATGAGGGCGCAGACCTCTCACTCGATGAGGTGTACCTCGTTCCTCTTGTGAGCGACGCGGTGGACGATGCGAGGGCGAGTTCATCCGACCACCATTGGATTGTCCTCGCAGACGAGCCGGAGCTTGTGGTCAGGGCAGACTCCGCGAGGCTGCTGCAAGCGATTGCCAACCTGCTGTCGAACGCCCGACTCCACACACCGAAGGGCACCACCGTGACGACGAGTGTAGCTCGCGTTGGCGATCAGGTGGTGGTGACGATGAGTGACAACGGGCCGGGTATTCCTCCTGAACTCGTACCGAACCTCTTTGAGCGATTCGTTCGTGGCGACAGCTCCCGATCGCGACGAGCAGGAAGCACGGGGCTCGGGTTGGCGATCACTCGCGCCATCATTGACGGGCACGGCGGAACAATTGCCGTCACCAGCCAGCCAGGGCACACGAGTTTCAGCATTACGCTCGACGCCGTTGCTCCCAACACAGCGGAAGCAACGGAATCGAGTGACACCGTTTCGAACCAGAGCTAACTGTGGCTGGGCCTAGCCCAGTGTCAGTGCTCGGTCCAGAATGTCAGCCTGCTCCTGCGCGCTGCGCTTACTTGAACCCGTTGCCGGCGACGCGGATGCAGCCCGCGAGACGACAGAAATTTCACTCTTGTTAGCGCGCAACAGCTCCAGCCGAATAAAAGGCCACGCGCCCTGGTTCTCTGGCTCTTCTTGCACCCAGACGAGCTCAGCATTCGGGTACTGTCCCAACACGGTCACCAGTTCACGCAATGGTAGCGGGTAGTACTGCTCAACCCGCACCAATGCGATGTCCTTGATGTCGCGCTTGTCGCGCTCCGCCACAATGTCGTAGTGGATTTTGCCAGAGTGCAGCAGGACTCTCTTGACGGCCGAGCGATCAGAAATCGTGGAATCGTCGATCACCGGCTCAAACTTTCCGGAAGTGAATTCGGCGACATCGCTCGTCGCACCACGCAAACGAAGCATGGCCTTCGGGGTGAAAACCACCATCGGGCGACGAGGTCGCGAGTACGCTTGGCGACGAAGCAAGTGGAAGTATGACGCCGGTGTAGAGGGTCGTGCCACCGTCATGTTGTTTTCCGCGCACAGCTGCAGGTAGCGCTCTATGCGTGCCGACGAGTGGTCTGGACCCTGGCCCTCGTAGCCGTGCGGCAACAGCAGAACAACGCTGGAGCGCTGCCCCCACTTCTGTTCCGCACTCGAAATGAACTCGTCGATGATGGTCTGCGCACCGTTCGCAAAATCACCGAACTGGGCCTCCCACAGCACGAGGGCATCTGCGCGCTCCACCGAGTATCCATATTCGAACCCGAGCGCGGCATATTCGCTCAGGAGTGAATCGTAAATCCATAGTTTGGCTTGAGACTCGGAAAGGTTCGCTAGTGGCAACCACTCCTGGCCGTTCGCGCGGTCATGGAGTACAGCATGACGTTGCACAAACGTTCCACGACGAGTGTCTTGACCAGCCATGCGCACTGGAGTGCCCTCAAGGAGCACCGAACCGATTGCGAGCAACTCTGCGAAAGCCCAATCGATGGAGCCATTGCGGCTCATATCGTGGCGCTTCTGCATCAAAGTTTGAAGCTTCGGATGCACGGTGAACCCGACAGGCGTGTTCGCGTGAGCGTCACCAATAGCGGCGATCACACTTTCATCGACACCAGTAGTCTCTGGCTCGCCCGACGAGTCATCCTGTTGTGAACCTGGACGTTCGAGATCCGAGACTGGCTTGCCATCCTGAACAATGATGGGTATCGAGCCGGTCTGGGCCGCGTGGGTCTCGGCAAACGCCCGTTCGAGGCGATCTTGGAAGTCAGCGTGCGCTGCCTCGTACTCCTCAGGCGTGATGTCACCACGACCGACGAGAGCTTCAGCGTAGAGCGTGCGAACGCTGCGCTTAGCCTCGATGAGGTTGTACATGAGTGGTTGGGTCATGGAGGGATCGTCGCCCTCGTTGTGGCCGCGGCGTCGGTAGCAGATCAGGTCAATCACAACGTCTTTGTGGAATTCCTGGCGGAACGCAAAGGCAAGCTCTGCTACTCGGAGAACCGCTTCTGGATCGTCGCCGTTG